>CAZHNS010000022.1:0-43162 GCA_964534175.1 uncultured bacterium
AATTTTACTTTGTATCCGAATTCTTCTGCTATTAGATGTGTAGTATCAAAATCTACATTTTGATTGATAGTAACTTGAAGTCCAAGTTTAAGACACGCTTTTATAAGCTCATTTGCTGGTAAATTCATTTTTTTGGATAGTTCTTTAATTGAGTTTGCTTGATTTATTTCTATTAAATTTTTTTCGACTTTCTTTGATTCTTTTTTTTCTTCTAACTTTTTTTTCTTTTCTTCTTTTTTTGATTTTTTGACTTTAGTTTCTTTTTTTACTTTTTTCTTTGCAGGTGTTTTCTTTTTTTTCTTTTCGTCTTTTACTTTTTTTTCTTTTTTTGTTTGTTTAGATTTTTTACTTACTTCTTTTTTTGTTTTTTCGCCTTTAAGTTTTCCTTTTACTTTGTCGGCTTCCTTTTTATTTATCGAAGAAAGAGCAGATTTTGCTTTGATGCCTTCTTCTTTTAGAATGTCAAGGAGTTCGTTATTTGAAATACTTAATTCTTTAGAAAGTTCATATATTCTTATCTTTTGCTCTTTCTTTTTCGGCATGTCACTCCTTATTTATTTGTTTATGTATGGATTTGTGGATTGCTTCTAATTTCTTTTTTCCTATTCCTTTGATTTTACCAAGTTCTTCATCGCTTTTGGATAATATGTCCTGCGCGTTTTTTAATCCGTTTTTCTTAAGGATTTTTTTAATATGGTCAGTTAAATCTAAATTATCTATAGTAATCTTACTTCTTTCCTCATCCTCTTTTTCTTTTCTGTATTCGCTTTTTACTTTTATTTCAATTTTCACATGTGTGAGGTCTGAAGCTAGAGAGACATTCTCTCCTAATTTTCCGATAGCTCCGGTTAGTTCATCATCCGGAACTATACATAATACTTTATTTTCATCTATTTTTTTAGATTCTACAACTTTTACCGGTGATAGAGCCTTTTCTGCATATTTTGCTTTATCTTTTTTCCAATGAACGACATCTACTCGTTCCCCGGAGAGTTCTCGTACAATTGATTTTATTCTACTTCCTTTGTGTCCCACACATGAACCCACTGCATCAACTTTCTCGTTTTGAGAATAAACGGCGACTTTCGCACGAACTCCGGGTTTTCTTGCTATGTCTTTTATTTCAACTTTTGAATGAAGAACTTCAGGTATTTCAAATTCAAGAAGCCTTGCTACAAATTCTGGTTGAATTCTGGATAAATACACTACTGGGCCTTTTATTCTTATTCTTTCTTCGTCTCCTTCTTCAGGGCTTGTAGTTATATTTTTTATAAGAGCTTTTATTTGCGAACCTCTTCTTAGTCGTTCATTTGGTATTTGTTCCTCTCTGGGGAGAAAGGCTTCAATATCTCCAATCTTAATATATGCTCCAGTAGAGTAAATTCGTGAAACAGTTCCAGAGACCAATTCTCCTCTTCTGTTTTTGTATTTTTCGTAAAGCATCTCTTTTTCATTCGTTTTTATACGCTGAATTAAAGTGTTTTTTACAATATTTATTGCATTTCTTCCAAATTCGTCGACTGGTATTTCTTCTTTAAAGACTGATCCTACTTCTATTGTAGGTTTTATTTTCCTGGCTTCTTTAAGAGAAATTTCGGTATCAGGATCTATAACCTTTTTTTTAACTGTTTTTATGAGATAAAGTTTTATATTCCCTGAGGCCTGAGATATTTCGCAACCGAGATTTTCAGCTCGCCCGTATTTTTTTCTGGCTGCAGTTATTAGGCTTTCTTTAAGAGTTTCGAGCACAAATTCTTTACCTAAATCTCTTTCCGCCGCCAATTCCGTTAACATCGCCACAATACCCTTATTTATCATCTTACCACCTTTTTTCCAATTCCGGGAGATGAAACCTCAATTCTGTAAGTTCCCGAGAAAAAGTCACAAACTTCTAGGTGCACTGATACTTTTTGTGAAATATCTGCGCAATCATCAATTGTAATCCCTCCGGGTTTATCTACAAAAATTCTTAGCAAGTTAGTTCCATTATTGGTATCAATATTCAATTCCTGAAGACAAAAATCTTCTTTCATGCTAGAAAGCACTGAATTTATTTTTTCTTTCAATTTTTCTTTATTTCCTTTCATATATTAAACTCTAATTTTATTCATATTTTACATAATTAAAAGATGGGTAGACCCACCTTTTTTGCGCATCCACCCATTTTCTAATGATAATTTATATAAATCTTTACATAACGCAACCCCCTTAATATTTGTAATATTGGTGGTGAAATCTTTGTTTTTTGGAAAAAATATGAAGTCGAATTTTAGTTTTCTTAGTTAATTAAATATTGAAAAATAAAAAGCAAAATGAATAACATAGTTGGTCTGTGGGTCGGTTAGTCTGTTAGTCTGTTTTTTTTTTACCCTCCAACACACCCACGCACTAACAATTTTTGATATGTGCTTGACAAAAGTATTGCAAGTAGTATTATTAACCCACTATGTTTGAACAAATTTTAAAGGATTTAGAAGGAATAAGAACACCTTATTATATTTATGATAGCAGGCTAATAGATAAAAAGGTTAATATTCTCAAGGAAAGTTTTGCCGACTTTGCGGACCTTTTTTTTGCAGTTAAAGCGAATACGTCTGTATCAATTTTAAAGATTCTAAACGAGCAGGGCATTGGCGCAGAAGTTGTATCGCCTGGGGAGATTTTTATAGCTTTGAAGGCTGGGATTTTTCCTCGGAAAATCCTCTATGATAGCCTTGCCAGAAAGGAAGAAGAGATAAATTATGCTATTGATAAGGGTATAAAATTTTTCAACTTTGAATCTCTTGACCAGGCTGTTCTCCTTGATAATTGCGCAAAGGATTCAAAGTTAAAAATTAATGCGTTTGTAAGAATAAATCCGGGAATATTTCCTAAGACGCATTCACATCTTTCAACGGGTTCTTCCTGGAGTAAATTTGGAATTCCGATTGAGGATTTAGATAAGGTATATGACGTTGCAAAGGATTTTAAATCGATTGAACTTGTTGGAGTGCATTATCATATCGGTTCACAGTTGCTTACGCCCGAGCCTTATTTTGAAGCCCTGAGGAAGATGGAAAGTGCAGTAGAATTTTTTAATGAAAAGGGTTTAAGAATAAAATATTTAAACCTTGGTGGAGGTTTTGGTATTTCTTATAAAGAAAATGAGAAAGAATTCGACCCCAGCACACTTACAGAAACTTACAGAAAAATTTCCGATAAATATGGAGTGCGTATATTCCTCGAACTGGGTAGATTTTTTGTTGCAGAATCAGGATTTATTATTACAAGAGTAATCGATGTTAAGGATAGGGAAGGAATCCCTCTTTACGTAGTTGATTCAGGTATGAGTGATAATCCACGTCCTGCCATTTATGATGCGTACCATCATATAGAATCTCTTTTTGAAAAAACCGGAAAGAAATGTAAAGCCCGAGTTGTTGGTCCTATATGCGAGAATTCGGACGAATTCGGTACTTATGAACTTCCGCAACTTAAAATAGGTGATTTTCTTATTATTCAAAGCTGTGGGGCCTATACGAGAACAATGGCTTCTAATTATAACGGAAGACTTTTTCCCGCAGAATATTTGTACGACGGGAAAGAACTAAAACAAATTAGGGAAATACAGCAGTTAGAAGGATTAATAACGAACGAAAAATTGTAGGGTTTCAATTAACCACGAAACACACTAAATTTTTTATTGTTGCTTTTTTACTAAAACCTAACACCTAAGACCTAAAACCTAATTACTCACACAGAGGATTTATTTTTTTGTTTTATTCTAACTCCTAACTTCCAACTTCTAACTTCTATTGAAAAGAAATGCTTGACAAAGTGTCTTTAATGCTTATATCATATACAAAGAGAAATTTATGAGAAAGACTAAAATAATAGCCACAATCGGTCCTTCGTCCGAAGACAAAAAAGTTATTAAACATATGGTAGAAAGCGGACTTAATATTGCCCGGCTTAATTTTTCACATCGAACACAGGAACAGGCGAAAACCACTTACAAAAATTTAAGAAAGGTAGCACCTCATATAGGAATCATGATGGATACTCAGGGTCCGGAAGTTAGGCTTGGCAGGATAAAGGCAGGTACCGAGTTGCTGGGGGGAAGGGAAGTTGAACTATCAGCAGATGATATTCTTGGGGATGAAGGGAAATTGCCAGTAGATTATCCGGGATTATTTGATTATTTAAAAAAGGGTGATACAATCCTGATATCAGATGGTAGCTTAGAACTTAGAGTTGAAAAAGTTACTAGTTCTTCTGTTAAATGCCGAGTGGTTTACGGAGGTAAAATATCTTCGAAGAAATCTGTTAATATACCTGGTAAAGATATAGGACTGTTTGCTCCCACAAAGAAGGATCTGGAGAATATCAGGTTCGGTGCCAGATTGGGTTTTGATTTTGTGGCAGCTTCTTTCGTTAAGAATCAGAAAGATATAAAAAAAATAAGAGCAGTTTTGAAAAGAGAAAAATCAAGTATGCAGATTATTGCCAAAATAGAACATGTAGAAGCGGTGAGAAATCTGGATGGGATCCTTGAAGCTTCGGATGCAATTATGATAGCAAGAGGAGACCTTGGAGTCGAAGTTCCCGCTTCAGATGTACCGCTTTTACAGAAGACTATAATACGTAAGTGTTTGGAGAACGAAAAACCGGTTATAGTCGCTACGCAAATGTTAATGTCTATGACCGAACATCCGAGAGCAACGAGAGCAGAGGTTTCAGATGTTGCCAATGCTGTTGAAGACGGTGCGGATGCTGTTATGTTATCTGAGGAGACTGCTGTAGGTAAATATCCTGTAAAATCTGTTCAATTTATGGCAGAGACGATTCAAAAAATGGAGGAATACTTACATGGTAGATTGCCGGATGCTTTGAAATCCGGGAAAAGCGATATAGCCGATATTATAGCGAAAAATGTTTGGCAGGCTGCAAGAGATAGCTCAGCTAAATTTATAATTGCGCATACTTCTTCAGGTTATACTGCGAGAAAAATTGCAAAATTCAGACCTGATATCGATATACTTGCATTTACTGACAAGGAAATTGTGGGGAGACAGATGAATCTTATCTGGGGCGTTAGACCTTTTTTGGCTAAGTTTTATAAGCATGTTGATGATATGTTATGTGATTCAGCTAAATTCTTGTATAAAAAGGGTTTGGTTAAAGAAAAAGACATCCTTATTTTGACGGCAGGAGAACCTGTTGCGGTTTCGGGTAGCACTAATATGATGGAAGTTAGAAAAGTTAAGTCTCTTTTAGATCAAAGAAAAAGTTCTCTTGGTACAAAGAGAAAGTAGTAAAACTTTATTTTGGAATCAAATTAAATCTCCTGTTGGAGACGTTTTTTTTGTTTGGAAAGAAGAAGGTGTTCTTATTGTCAGTTTCATTGAAGGTGATTATTCGGAAAAATTGAACGATTTTATTAAGAGTGATTTTAGAATAATGCGATCCGATTCTACGTTGGAAAGGCAACTTAAAGAGTACTTTAATGGTGTACGCAGAGAATTCGGCCTTAAACTTATAATGAATGGCACTCCATATCAAAAGAGGGTTTGGAAAGAGTTATTGAGTGTGTCTTACGGGGAAACCGTTTCTTATGGAGAACTTGCGAGAAGAATTGGTAATCCAAATGGTGCACGTAGTGTCGGTATGGCTGTGCATTTAAATCCCATAGGAATAATTATTCCCTGCCATCGGGTAATAAGAAGTTCGGGTGAAATTGGCGGATACGCAAGCGGGGTATTTAGAAAAAAATGGCTGCTTGAACATGAGAGAAAACACTTTAGGTGTTAGGTCTTAGGTTTTAGTAAAAAAGCAACAATAAAAAATTTAGTGTGTTTCGAGGTTAAATAATTTTGTTTTTTTGTGTCTTAGTGTCTTTGTGGCTATCTTTTTTTTCGACTTGACTGACTCAGTGTAACCAATTATAATTATAAATATGATATTAATTTTTTTAACCCTTAGTAATTGGGTAAGTCTTCAGTCAAACAACACAAAAAATATTCAGTGTGATGTATCTGGAAATGGTTATGAAAATACAAGCATAGAATTTACTATCCCTGGTTTTTATCTTGATACTGTTGTGATTGATGGAAAAGGTTATTCAGGAATTTCCATGCCCGGTGTTGTTGATTATATAAGAAAGGGGTATCCCAGGCTTCCCAGAATTGCTAAAAGCGTAATCATTACCGATGATAAGGCAATGAAATTGAGGGTTATAAGGGAAGAAGGGATAAGAATAAAAGCGTTACCGGTTATGCCTTCTAAAGGGAATATTTTAAGAAGTGTTTCTCCTGCTTCTGTTCCCTACACTTTTAGCGATTTCTATTCGTCGAGAGATGTGTTTCCGGCAGAAGTAACAGGTATTTCGGAACCTTTTATTATGAGAGACTTTAGAGGGGTGACCGTTTATGTTAACCCTGTACGTTATGACGCTAGTAGTGGAGAGCTTATAGTGCTTAAAAAATTAGTTGTTGAGGTTTATTCTGAAGGTTTTTCCTTATCAAATATTAAAAGTAGCTCCGGGAAGAAATACATTTCGCCGTCGGTTGAGAATTTATACAAGGATTTCTTTATCAACTATTCGCAGGAGAAATTAAGATATGATATGATAGAAGAAGATGCCGGCAGGATGATTATAATATGTGCTGATCAGTATATTCCTGAAATGGATTCTTTTTTGATATGGAAAAGGAGAAAGGGTATTCCGACTGATTTATATAGTTTGTCATCTGTAGGTAGCGACACTGCTTCTATTAGAAATTTTATTCAGAACCATTATGACAGTTTAGGTGTTACTTTTTGTTTGCTTGTTGGTGATGGAGATGAACTCCCGCCTCTTGTTGGTAATGTTGGAAGGGCATTTGGGGAAGATGCTGATCCTGTTTATGCTTATACGGACGGAGATGATTATTATCCGGATCTTTTTATAGGCAGATTCTCATCCAACGGGGGAGAAGCTGATAATATTAGAAATCAAGTTATGCGTAGTGTAAGATATGAAAGAAATCCGGAAGATGGAGGAGACTGGTATAACAGAGGTCTTATGGTAGCAAGTGATGAAAGTGATGATTACGATTCAATTATGGATAAGGATAGATGTGAATGGCTGAAAGATACTTTGATTAACAATATTTCTCCTTATTTTACATATACTTCTATTGATTCGAGTTATGACCCATGGGGTTCTGTTTCTCTTATTTCAAGTGTTATAAATTCTGGAGTTTCTATTGTAAACTATATCGGACATGGGTATAGATACGGATGGCAAAGCGGAGGAGGATTTTACGTAAATAATATAGAAAATCTAACTAATTATTGGATGTTGCCTCATGTGATTTCTGTGGGTTGCCGAGTTGGAGATTTCAAAAACTATGATTGTTTTTCTGAAGCAGCAATGACTGCTGGCACACCGGAGGCTCCTACAGGATTTATTGTAACATTGGGTCCAACTATAGATCAAACATGGATTCCTCCCTGTATAGGACAGGAAGGTGCCGTTAATCTGCTTGCGCATTACCAGGCGAATACTGCCGGAGGTATATATTTTAATGGGCTTTGCTATATGATTGAGCAATATGGTGGAGATACATGCGATTTTGGAGTTGAAATTGCTCAAACATGGCATATTTTCGGTGATCCTTCTCTTCAACTCAGAACAGATGTTCCCCGTGAATTCAGGGTCGATAAGGTCCTGGCTAATTTTCTTGATTCTTTGGTTTGCGGTGTAAATGTCTATGAAGAGGATTCAATAACTCCAGTTGAAAATGCTATGGTATCTTTTTGTAGCAAAGAAAATTCACTCCTAGCATCAGGATATACAAATTCTGCAGGTCATTATAAATTTAAACTTGACTCAACCAATTTTATACAAGGTGAATATGTCTATCTAACGGTGACTGATTTTAATTATAAACCCTATTTGGATTCAACAACTCTTATGAGTATTGTATTTTCTCCTGAGTCTGTAGAAGTTAATGTTCCCACAGAAGTAGAAATATTAACGTGCAACGGTTTGGAGGTTGTAATTGATGGTTATGGTTTTTGGGCTTGTGATACCACGGATGAATCTGGTAGAGCAATCATAAATATTAACGCTCCTTATGGTGGAGAACTTCAGGTTTCGTTTTTTGATACTTCTGAAGCAAGATTGTTCTATAAGAAAACACTTCCTGTTTTTGGAGCTATGGACTTATCTGCTCCCTCTATTGAGGCTTCTTGTGATGAAATAGGAGTTTCCGGTGGTTTTATGCCAGGATTTTCGGGTAGAATTATTGGGTCGGCTGATTCATTATCTTTTTCAATGTTTATAAGGGGAGCCGGTTTTGATACTTCTTTTTTTGCTCCGGATGGTTTTTTGGAAAGAGATTTAGTATTTGAAGAATTGGGAGAAGTTGAAGTAACGCTTGGGAAAACGGGTTACAATGTTTATCAGAAAGTATTTCCTGTTATTAATTATAGGGGATGGCTTGAGGGTTATGTTATTAGCGGAGCTGATTCTGTAAACGGAATAAAATTAAAGGTTTATAATGCCGGTGCTGATACCGGATCTATCGCACCTGTTGTTGTCATCTCCAATGATAATGGATTTTATGAATTAGAGGATTCTTTATTGTGCGGATACTATGATGTTTACGTAGCAGGTATTGGATATCAGAGTCAGTTATATCCGATAACCGTTGAAAATTCAAGCAATAATGTTGACTTCACTATACCTCCAGAGTCTTACTCTATTGATTTATCTACATTAATTAATGGAAATTATTTAGAAGTAAAATACAGCCTCCCACAGGAAACGAATGTTGAATTTATTGTCTTTGACGCTTTGGGACGAAAAATTACGTCTGAATTAGAAATGAGAAATTTCGGTAACTTCACACAAATTATAGATATGCAAGATTTTTCTGCGGGTGTTTATTTCTTTGTAATGAAAGCCGATAATAGGGTGTTTCCGCCGGAAAAGTTTATACTAATTAGATAAAGAAGTATAGAGTTCAAGGTTTCGAGTTAAAGAAAAATTACTAAACCTGTAATTGCTAGATGTTTAAAAATTGGGGATGCGTGGGGTGAGCTAAAAGCCAATAGCTTGTAATATCAAAAACAATAACTGAACATCAAGTAGGTATGGTTGTTATAATCTTTTAAATTATCTGGTAGAGGGGAGTCCAGTTCTATACCCTGACGGATAGCAATGTATGATTTTTGATTAAATCTTAAGTCAAATCCAAGAACTCCTCTTGTTTCACTGTTTTTCTGTCCGTTTAAATTTCTCCATGATTTTTGCAATCCTAAAGTTAAATCTATAAAGTTAGATAGTGAATGATTGTATATTAAACTCAAGCCCATCCATTTTCTTTTATACTCCAATGAATCATTTTTAATATATTCCCAGTTCATCGGAAAGCTGATTTGAATAGAGCTTCTTCTCGATACTTTTGCTTTTATAAATGGTTCAGCGAAAAGATTATCTACCTTAGCTTTATAATTGAGAGTATCTTCGGGTATTGAAATATAAGATGAGTCAAATTTGGAGTAGTTCAACCTCAATCCCGGAGAAATTTTTGGAAAAATATAGTAGTAAATGGTATTTTTTAACCCCATACCGCCGAACTCACCACGTCCTATTTGTTCATCATTTTCTAGAAAATTCTTCTTTGCCGTAATTGTTTTATAATACCTATAATACAAATCCGCCTGACTACTGTTGACGCACCCTTGAAGCTCTAGGTTTATAGGTAATCTGGTATAAGGATCTTCTAAGTTTGAAGATTCCCTATGCGATATAAGACGATTATGGTCAAATTCATGTATAACTAGATTTAGAAAATGATTGTTTTTAGTACTCTCCCAGTATCCCAGTCCCATTCCAATATATTTTTTGTTGTGAGAAGACCCTGGTGAAAAAAAGAGAGAGAAAGAAAGTGGTGTTCCGGCATTTTCTTCCGGTATCCATCTGAGCTTAAATAGATGTTTTTCAGTTTTCATATCATAATCTGTTTCCTTATATAAATTGTATTCGAAGACTATTTTTGAAAAAAGAGGTATCCATATTTTTGCTCTGTAGCTTTCATGCAAATTCTCTGAATCACGTGAACCGAGTGTTGTTTGAATTCCGTTTTTACTATGTAGATACCGAAATTCTTCTTCTATAGGAATAAGGGAAAAGCTTCTATCCATTAAGTAAAGAGTGTTATCATCGCCCAGAAGAGAAAGTAAAAAAAATAATATCATTTAAGCAGGAGAGAGATATCTATGGATTTATAGGAGTGAGTTAAAACTCCCACTGAAATATAGTCCACTCCTGTTTTTGCGATTTTTTCTACGTTTTCAAGTGTTACGTTGCCTGAATATTCAACTAAGATATTTTTTTCTTTTGCCAAAGCTACCGACTTTTTTGCTTCTCCTATAGGCATATTATCGAGCAATAAATGTTTTGCACCGTTCTCTATGGCTTCTTTAACTTCCCCGATATTTTGCACTTCTATTTCTCCCTCTATTAAAGACAAAGCCTTCTTGATTCCTCCGGCGATTTTTATATGGTTTTCCTTTATTAAAACTTTATCATATAAGCCTATTCTGTGGTTGCTTCCTCCGCCCATTCGTACGGCATATTTTTCAAGATATCTTAATGTGGGAGTGGTTTTTCTTGTGTCCAATATCGCTGTTTTACTGTTTTTTATTTTATCGACAAACTTTTTGGTATAGGTGGAAATTCCGCTTAATCTTTGCACAAAATTTAAAGCTACCCTTTCTCCTGTTAATATAGCTCTTGTATTTCCCTTAATGTGGATTATTTCCTGCGGTTCGAGCCATACACCTTCACTTGCAAGAATTTCCGTTTTTACTTTACCTAATTCTTCGAATATCCACCTGATTATTTCTAACCCGCAGAGAACCGCCTTTTCTTTTGTTCTAATTATTCCTTCTGAAGTGTGTGTTTTTGGTGCTATATGTTGTGTCGTTAAATCAGCCCTGCCTATATCTTCCGCTAGAGCTTTTTTTATTAGTGGCAGAACTTTTTCTTTCTTTAATTTGGTCACGGATTATCCTCCTGATTTCATCCCTTATTTTTGCGGCTTTTTCAAATTCCAATTTCTCGGCACTCTGTTTCATTTCACTCCTAAGCTTCTCGATTATCTCTATTCTTTCTATTTCTGAGGAGAATTTTTCAGGTATTTTTAAATCTATAATTGTTTCTATGTCTTCCTTCTTTTTTTCTCCTGCGACTGCTGTTGTCATCATTATCTGTTCACGTGTTTTTTTTATGCTTTCGGGTATAATATTATATTTTTTATTATATTCAAGTTGAATATTCCTTCTTCTATTAATTTCTTTTAAAGCGTTCTTGATTGCAGCCGTTTCTTCTTCCGCGTAGAGTATAACTCTGCTGTTGATATTACGCGCCGCTCTTCCTGCTGTTTGTATTATAGATGTTTCAGAACGAAGAAAACCAGCTTTATCAGCATCGAGAATCGCGACCAGTGCTACCTCAGGAAGGTCGAGACCTTCTCTTAAGAGATTTATTCCTACCAGTACGTCAAAATCACCCAGACGCAGACCTCTTAAGAGTTCCATTCTCTCGGGAGCGTCTATTTCTGAATGTAAATATTTTACTTTTAATCCTACATCTATCAAGTACTCGGTTAGTTCTTCGGACATTTTTTTAGTTAACGTGGTGACCAGTATTCGATGACCCTTTTCAACTTCTTTTTGTATTTCTTCTATAAGGTCATCGATTTGGTTCTCTGTTTTTCTTATCTCGATTGGAGGATCGACAATTCCTGTAGGTCTGACCAGCTGTTCGGTTATTTTTCTGTTTGATATATTTATTTCCCATTCTTGTGGAGTTGCTGATGTGTAGATAACTTTATCGGTTTTTTGCTGAAATTCCTCAAAATCGAGCGGTCTGTTGTCCAGAGCCGAAGGGAGTCTGAAGCCATATTCTACAAGAGTTTCTTTTCTCGATCTATCTCCATGGTACATTCCTCTTATCTGGGGGATAGTCCGGTGGGATTCATCTATGATTGTAAGAAACTCGTCCGGGAAATAGTCTATAAGTGTATATGGAGGCTCGCCTTCTTCTCGCATAGATAAATATCTGGAATAATTTTCTATCCCTGAGCAGAAACCGATTTCGCGTAAGAATTCAATATCATATTTTGTTCTGCTTTCTATTCTTTGTGCTTCTATGTATTTTTCATGATCCAGAAAGTATTGAACCCTTTCTTCCATTTCTTTTTCTATTTTTTCTATTGAATTTAGAACTCTTTCTTCAGGTAACACGAAATGGTGGGCAGGATATATATGAAGTTCGTTTATTTCTTCTATTCTTTTTGAGCTTATAGGGTCTATAGAAGATATTCTTTCTAACTCGTCTCCGAAAAATTCTATTCTATATCCTTTAAACTCGTAAGACGGAAATAAATCAATTATGTCACCTCTTACTCGGAAGTTACCCTGTTCAAATTCGATATCGTTACGCTTGTATTGATTCGAAACAAGTTTCTTTATTAATTTATCTCTCGATATTTGCATGCCGGTTGAAATTTTTATTAATTGCTTTTTGAAATCGGCTGGGGAACCAAGTCCATATATACACGAAACAGAAGCTATAATTATGACATCTTTTCTTTCGAGAAGAGAAGTCGTTGCTTTCATACGCAGGCGTTCTATCTCTTCGTTTATAGACGCATCTTTTTCTATATATGTATCGCTTTCGGGAACATAGGCTTCCGGTTGATAATAATCGTAATATGAAACGAAATATTCGACAGCGTTTTCCGGAAAAAATTGTTTAAACTCGCCGTATAATTGGGCCGATAGCGTTTTGTTGTGTGAAACAATTAACGTAGGTACCCCAAGTTTTTCTATAACATTTGCCATTGTAAATGTCTTTCCCGAGCCTGTTACCCCCAGTAAAGTTTGGTGCTTTTTACCTTTTTGGATACCTTTCAGGAGGTTTTCGATAGCCTCAGGCTGGTCTCCTGTTGGTTTGTAAACTGAAGTGAGTTTGAAATTATTTCGCATATAAAAAAATAAAACATGTTTTACTTTTCCGCAAGGACTTAATCTAAAATCAGCCACAAAGGCACTAAGACACAAAGCCCAACCCCACCCATTTGTTTTGTTTGTTTTTTTCTAAAACCTAAGACCCAAAACCTAAAATTTTTATGGGACTGGCGGAAATTATTGTCTTGTATATAATACTTTTTATTAAAAGGAGTGTTTTAAGATGGAAGGAAGTTCTTTTTTTGATACATGGATATTTTTATGGGTAATATTGCCACTCTTGATATTTTGTTCAAGAGCAATTGATGTATCTTTGGGTACTATACGTATAATCTTTGTCTCAAAAGGGCAGCGTTTTTTGGCTTCGCTGTTAGGTTTTTTTGAAATTCTTGTCTGGATTATTGCTATTACCAAGATTATGCAGAATATAACGAATTTCTTTTATTATATAGTCTATGCTGGAGGCTTTGCTGCTGGTATTTACTTTGGTATACTTATCGAGGAACGGCTTGCGCTCGGTTTGGTAAGCATACATGTCTTTACTGCTAAAGATGCTAATAAATTGCTTAAAAAGCTTAGAGAAAAGAATTATGGAGTAACCAGCAGAATTGCTCGAGGTGAGACAGGAAAAATAGATGAATTATTTACCGTAGTTAACAGAAAAAATCTTTCGTCTGTTTTGAAAATTTTAAGAGAATATGATAAAGAAGCCTTTATATCAGTTGAAGATGTTAGGCTGGTCAGAGGCGGAATCTTCCCCCATAGATAGTATTACGCAGTTTATAGCAAAGGTTTTTTTATCAAACCTTCCTTGATTTGTAATTCTGTTTGTTTTCTTGAATTACCGATTAATTCTTCTGCGCTTTTTCTTAACTGTTTTTCGCTTAAATTTATTCTGGCTATTCCCTGTTCGATTGCTTTAAGTCCGACGGCAACAGCTTCGTTTATAAATACTTCCCATTCATCCATTGTTGGAACTATATAGTCTTCTCTAAGCCCCTTTTCTTCGGCAGTTTTTGCAACCGAATAAGCGGCTGCTATCGTCATTTCATCCGTTATGGTTTTTGCATTTACATCGAGCGTTCCCCGGAATATTCCCGGAAAACCGAGAGAATTATTTATTTGATTCTCGAAGTCGGAACGTCCTGTTCCGACTATCCTTGCCCCTGCTTCTTTTGCTTCCCAAGGCCAGATTTCCGGAACCGGATTTGCTACCGCAAAAACGATTGCATCCCTATTCATTCCAAAAATCCACTCTTTTTTGATTGTTCCGGGAACAGGTTTCGAGGCCGCCACCATGACATCTGTACCTTTTAATGCTTCTTTCGTATTTCCCTTTTTATTATCTCCATTTGTTTTGCAGGCAAGTTCCCATTTGTAAGGATTGTATTCCTTATTTTTCTCCAGGTCTTCGCGTCCTTTATGGAGAATTCCCTTGCTGTCGGTTACCACAACATTTTTTTCTTTTGCTCCGGCTTTAAATAATATTCTGCAGAGTGCCACATTCGCGGCGCCCGCACCTATAATAGAGAATTTTGCTTTATCTAAATCTTTTCCAACAAGTTTTAATGCGTTAATAATCCCTGCGAGTTCTATCGATGCAGTTCCCTGCTGGTCATCATGCCATACGGGAATGTCTAATTCTTCCCTGAGTCGGTCTAAAATGTAAAAACATTTAGGGTTTTCGATATCTTCAAGATTAATTCCACCGAATCCAGGAACAATTATTTTAACCGTTTCAATAAATTTCTCGGGTTCTTTTGTATCCAAAACAATCGGAAAAGCACTTACGCCTCCGAGATATTTGAATAAAAGGCTTTTCCCTTCCATAACCGGTAGGCTTGCAAGAGGGCCTATATCTCCAAGACCAAGAACTCTTGATCCATCTGATATAATTGCGACATTGTTCCACTTATTTGTAAATTTATAAGCAAGCGATGGATCTCTGTTTATCATTCTGCATGGTTCTGCGACACCAGGTGTATACCATATACTGAAGTCATCCATACTTGTTACGGAACACTTTAAAGAACTTTCAATCTTACCACGGTAATACTCATGCCATTTTGGGGCTATCTTTTGAGGCTCTTCTGCTTTCTTTATTAATCTTTCGATATCATGGTTGTTTTTCATAAAAACTGTTTCCCTTTGCATCCATTGTTACAATTAGGGGTCCGAAATTTTCTGCCTTTAGTATCCACACAGCTTCCGGCATTCCCAGTTCTTTAAGAAAATAAACGTTCTCAACTTCTTTTATCGCTTTTGCCGCGAGAGCCCCGGCTCCACCCGTGAAATGGGTATATACTGCTCCTGTTTTTTTAAGAGCTTTTAAAGTTTCCTTTCCCATTCCACCTTTACCAATAATTATCTTTACCCCGAATGATGATAAAAATTTACGCTCCAAACTCTCCATTCTCGCAGAAGTGGTGGGCCCGGCTGAAACTATTATCCATTTATTCTTTTCTTTTCGAACGATGGGACCACAGTGGAAAAGTGCCATTCCTTTTGGATTAAAAGGTATTTTTCCTGTCTTCTTTTTTAACTCGAGTATTTTCTTATGTGCCTCGTCTCTGGCGGTAAAAATTTGACCGCTCAGATAAACAGTATCTCCAACGGATAAATTTTTTATATCTTTTGTAGATAGGGGTGTTTGCAAATGGATCTTTTCCATTATATAACTTTTATGGAACCGTTTTTAGTAAATTTGATTGTTTTCTTTCTGTGAGCCCAGCATTGTAAAACAAGGCCCACCGGAAAAGATGCGGGGTGTCGATGAGCGTATTCAATTTGTACGTCTAAAACAGTGGTAACTCCTCCCATTCCCATTGGCCCAACACCTGTTTTATTTATAAGTTTTGTTAATTCTTTTTCCATTTTTGCCACTTCTTTTTCTTTATGCCTTTCTCCGATTTTACGTAAGAGTGCTTTTTTTGCGAGCTGCATACAGATATCAGCCCCACCTCCTATACCGATTCCGACTATGGTAGGAGGACATGGTTTGCCTCCGGCATTTATGATATGTTCTACTATGAGCTTTTTCGCTTTATCGAAGCCTTCACCGGGATTAAGCATCCATAGAGCGCTCATATTTTCCGACCCACCTCCCTTCGGTAAAATGTGAATAGTACATTCACTGCCTTTTACCATATTCCAGTTTATATAAGGGATATGCATGCCTGTATTGTCCCCGGAGTTTTTACCCGTGAAAGGGTCAACTGTATTTGGCCTTACAGGAGTTTCTTTTGTTGCTTTTTTTACTGCGCAGTCGATTATTTTTTTTAAGGAAGAAAGGTATTTGAATTCAGTGCCTGCTTCGATGTAGAATGTCATAATACCAGTATCCTGACACATTGGAATACCTTCTCTTGAAGCGATTTTGATGTTTTTTAGGATTGTTTTCAGTTGTATTTTGGCAAGCCCTTTTTCTTTGGCTTCTGCTTTTTCCAAAGCCTTTATAACATCCTTTGGAAGTTCTGTTTCAGCTTGTTCGATTCCTTCTTTCAGTATTTCTTCGATATTTTTATTACTTATTCTTGCCATCTTATCCTCTGTATACAGAGTAATGTATTTGTCCCGAAAGTCAACAAGTTTTTTACTTGACTTTAGTTAAGAATTAATTTATACTCGATTGATTATTTTCTGTTAAGTTAATAAAAAAGGAGTGTTGATTTTGCATGAATGGGCTTTAGCTGAATCGGTTGTTAATACAGTTTTAAAATATAAAGAAGAAAAAAAACTTTTAAAGGTCAATAAAGTGCTCGTCAAAATAGGTAAATTGCAGCAAATAGAGCTGGATATATTTAATTCCGCCCTGGATAATATTTCTAAAATGAAAAATATTGAAGGGAATTTTGTTGTGGAAGAGGAAGATGTTTCTTTTAAATGCAGGATTTGCGGCAGGGAATGGAATTTTGAAGAAGGAGTTGAAGGATTGAATGAAGACGAATCCGAATATGTACATTTTATTCCGGATATAATACGGGTTTATTCTAAGTGTCCCGAATGCGGAAGCCCGGATTTTGAAGTTTTAAAAGGTAGAGGTGTTTGGATTGAGTATATTGAAGGAGAGAGTTAGTAGAATGCAAAAATCAACTACAGAAAACCTGGCGCTTAAGCTATCTGAAATCAAAAGAGAAGCGAGGACTAATTGCTTATCAGGAACGCGGTCAATTTCACATTCGTTTTTCGTTCAGGGTACCGTTCCGAAAAACCGCAGTCAGTTTCCCCAGCGAGGAAACTGCTGCTTGTCTCTCAACCTCGCTCCTTTTAACTTTGTCAAAAGACCATGCCCGCTCGGTTTCCGAGGCATTTTTCTTGAGTGATACCCCCTCACTTATTTCAAGGAGAAATTAATATCTATGGATCCGAGATTAAATGTAATCGATGAGAGGCTATCAGGTGTTAAAAGAATTGTTGCCATTTCAGGAGGTAAAGGGGGGGTAGGGAAGAGCTCTGTTTCTTCTATGCTTGCTTTAGTACTTAACGGTATGAGTAAGAAGGTAGGGCTTCTAGATCTGGATTTAAGCGGACCGACCGACCATGTAATTCTGGGTTTGAAAGATGTTTTCCCCGAAGAAGAAAAGGGAATTGTTCCGCCCAAGGTAAATGGAATTAAATTTATGTCTATTGTATATTTCTCTGGAGAAAAACCTTTACCTCTTAGGGGAGAGGATTATTCTAACGTGATTATCGAACTTCTGGCAATAACAAGGTGGGGTAGTCTCGATTATTTAATTATTGATATGCCTCCGGGTATCGGTGATACAGCACTCGATGTAATAAAAGTAATAGAAAAAATAGAGTTTATTATGGTTGGGAATCAATCGAAATTGACTTTGCATACCTTGAAAAAAGTTATAGAAATGAGCGAGGAATCGGGGAAGGAGGTAATTGGAGTTATTGAGAATATGAAGGTTCCGGGTAGCGGAGAAAAAGAGAATAAGTTGGCTTTTTTAGGCGTACCATTTTTAGGTAGTGTAGGTTTTGATAGGGAGTACGAGTCTTCACTGGGAAACGTAGATGAACTCTTAGGAACACAATTCACAAAGGATTTACAGAATATAGTTTCAGACAATCCATACGTGTTTTAATTTAGTTGGTTTGTCTGTTAAAATTTTTTTTCTTTGTGCTTTTGTTTATAGCTAAATGTCACGAAGTGACCTTGACTTATTGTGTAACGTTGGTAATTTTTTATAAATGGTTTTTATAATTATCGCAAGTTTGCTTATTCCAATGGATGGAGCTCAGAGGGACCACTTAAAAGCCTATGGGCTTACTTACTGGGTTTTGGAGCAGGGTTTAAATGCCGAGTGGCTTCTTAACTACAGGGGAGGTAGTTTTCTTCTTCCGGGTCTAGAGGGAATAAAAAAAGAAGCTGATAAGAGAGGAGTTACTTCTTTCCAGGTGAATAAAGACCAGGTAAATGATATCTATTCTATCATTGAAAGAGAAAATATGGAAAGAGTAAAATTGGAAAAGGCTCCCAAGGTTGCGGTTTATATACCCGAAACAGAGGGTCCCTGGGATGATGCGGTTGTGCTTGCTCTTGAATATGCCAGAATTCCTTACGACAGAATCTGGGATGATGATATCCTAAGTGGTGTGCTAATCAATTATGACTGGTTACATCTGCATCATGAGGATTTTACCGGACAATACGGTAAATTCTATCGAAATTATGCAAATGCCCCTTGGTATAAGGAAGTGGTTAATATTAACGAAAGAAAAGCTAGGAGCCTGGGTTACTCTAAAGTATGGCATATGAAACATGATGTTGCTCTTATAATAAAGAATTATGTATCAGGAGGTGGTTTTCTTTTCGCTATGTGCTCCGCTCCCATTACACTCGATATTGCTCTTTCTTACTACGGAGTTGATATTGTTCCTGCGCAAATTGATGGCGATGGGATTGATTCGAAGCTAAATATAAAAGCGGATTATAATAATACACTTTTTTTAAAGAATATAGGCCTTATAACATCTTTGAATATTTATGAACATTCGGATGTAGATATAACTTACCTTGCGCAGCGAAGAGGTAAAAACAGTTATTTCTTTCTGCGAACTTTTATGGCAAAAAGAGATATGATTCCTGCTATATTGACACAAAATCATACTGAAAGAATAAAGGAGTTTCTCGGACAAGATACAGGTTTTAATAGGGATAAATTAAAGACAAATATTGTAGTTTTAGGTGATGTTCCTAATACAAAGGAAGTTAGATACCTTTACGGAGAATGTGGTAAGGGTAGTTTTTCTTTTTTTGGAGGACATGATCCTGAAGATTACGCTCAACTTGTGGGTGATCCGCCAACCTATCTTGAATTTCATAAGAACTCACCCGGTTATCGCCTGATATTGAACAACTTACTTCTTCCAGCTGTCAAAAAGAAAAAACTTAAAACGTAAGCAAATATGGACAAAATAATAGACAATTATATTGAAGAATTAACTCTTAGAAGATTTTCGGATTTTACCGTCAAAAGTTATAAGACAGATCTTGAAGAATTTTATTCTTTCTTGCGGAAAAGCGGTAAGAATAATTTTTCTGAAATCGATAGAAAAGATATAAGATCCTTCATGGGTGAACTTCTTTCCTATGGATATAAGAAAACGTCTGTGTCCCGGAAGCTTTCGGCAATAAAATCTTTTTGTAATTTTCTCGAGAGAAATAAAATAATTAAAGGAAATCCTTCCGTTTCGGTTAAGACCCCAAAGACCGAAATGTGTATACCTTCATTTCTTTCCGAAGAAGAAGTGATGAAGATGCTTGATTTTTCCCCACAGGAAAAAGAACTTGATATTAGAAATAAGGCTATTCTTGAATTACTTTATGCTACAGGTATTCGTGCCTCCGAGTTGGTAAATCTTGATCTTTCGATGTTTGATATGAAGAGCAAATTGCTCAGAGTTTACGGAAAAGGTAAAAAGGAAAGAATAATTCCAGTCGCAAAAGCTGCATTTGAAGCTTTAAATACATACCTTTCTAAAAGTAGGGGGTATACGGAAGGAGCACTTTTCCTCAGTAAATCCCGGAAAAGATTGACCCAGAGGGATCTTCAACGGATTGTAAAAAAAGCTATAGTTAAGGTTGCGACCTTAAATCAGATGAGCCCACATACAATGCGCCATACTTTTGCCACTCATCTTTTAAACAGGGGCGCAAACCTCCGTGCGGTACAAGAACTTTTGGGGCATGAATCGTTATCCACAACTCAGATTTACACCCACGTAAGTATTGAAAAATTGAAGGAAGAGTACAAAAAAACTCACCCAAGAGCATAATGCGGCAAAGCCGTTTAAATGAAAAATCAAATATCAAAATGAAAAAATACAAATCAAAGTTAAAAAATATAAAAAAGGCTACGCGCTTTTAAAGGATAAAAGTAATTTTGCATTTTCATTTGTCATTTTACTTTTCAAATTTTGATATTTAATTTCTTTGTAATTTAAGGAGGTTGTTATTTTAAATAAAATAATTGAGGTTGCTGAAAGTGCGGGAAAGCTAATTCGTGATTATTACGGTTCTCTTAAGAAGGGTGATATTCAAAGGAAAAGCTATAGTCATTTTGTTACAAAAGCAGACAGCGAAGCCGAGGAATTTATAATAAATGAATTGCAGAAAAGTTTTCCCCATGTTGGTTTTTGTGCGGAAGAAAGAGATGCTATTTCCGGAAAAGGAAGATTCATTGTTGATCCTTTAGACGGAACTCATAATTTTATGCATGGTATAGCACGTTTTTGCGTTTCTATTGCGTACGAAGAAGATTCTGAAATTAAGGCAGGTGTTGTTTATGAGCCTATTAAAGAAGAAATTTTTTCCGCAGAAAAGGGGAAAGGAGCTTTTTTGAATGGTGTACGAATAAAACACTCGGAAGAAAAAAATCTAGATAGAGCATTGGTTACCATTGGAATTCCTGCCTCAGCTTATGAAATAAGGGGTAAGATTATGGATGCTTTGAAGAGTTTGATACTCGAGGTTAATTCTATAAGGATTTTCGGATCTGCGGCCCTGCAATTGGCTGAAGTCGCGGCTGGACGAATTGATGGCGATATTGGGTTTGCTTTGTCTCCATGGGATGTGGCTGCGGGGTGGCTATTGGTCGAAGAAGCTGGTGGAGTTATAACAGATGAGTTAGGTGGAAATAATATTTTGAAGGGGACTATTATTTCCGGAACCCCATATGTTCAGAAATTTCTGCTTGACTTTGTGCAAAATAATGTTATATAAATAGGCTATGGTGGTAATAAAAAGAAGCATAATCTCAAGCATGGAATACATAGGTGGAGTTTTTATCCTTCTGGGTGAAACTTTTTTGAAAATAAAGGGATTAGTCAGTAAATTTGATTTATTTGTTGAACAAGTGTTCTTTCAGGGTGTCAAATCAATATCGATTGTAATGTTCACCTCACTTTTTATGGGTATGGTTACAGCTTATCAGGCTAATTATCAAGCTCGCCAATATATGCCTGATGTATATATCGGAATGGCGGTATGTAAGGCGTTATTAATCGAACTCGGACCTCTGATTGTGGGTCTTGTGGTTGCGGGAAGGGTTTCTTCTTCGATAGCGGCAGAGCTTGGTTCCATGAAAGTTACAGAACAAATAGATGCGTTGGAAGCTTTCGCGATAAATCCAATCGAACACCTCGTTGTTCCCAGGGTGTTTGCAGGAATTTTTGTTTTGCCAATTCTTACAGTTATAGCTGAATTCGTGGGAGTGCTAGGAGGTTGGCTTCTTTCCGTAATGAGTTTAAATATTTCAAGTGTTGTGTTCTGGAGAGGCGTACGCTTGAATTATTTTCCTATTACTCTTTATGGTGGTTTGATAAAATCCATGACTTTTGGACTTACGTTGACAGTTATGGGCTGTTATTACGGGCTCCGGGCGGAGGGTGGCGCGGAAGGAGTGGGCGAGGCTACAACTAAGGCTGTTATATCTTCGACAATTTTAGTTTTGTTTCTCGATTACTTTGTTGGGAGACTTGTCTTTGGATAGGAGGTTTTATGATTAAAAGGGAAAAAGCTATTAAAGTTGGTTTTTTTATAGTTATCGTTTTATTTCTTTTTATATTCGGTCAACTTTGGCTGGTTAGATTTAATGTCGGTAAAGGCGGTTATACATTGAATATCTTTTATAATGATGTAAGTGGTCTAAAGACCGGGGACCCAGTACGTGTTTACGGTATTAAAAAAGGTAAAGTGTTAGATATGAAAATGCAGGAAGATGGAGTTTTAGTTAAGGTATGGATAGAAGAGAGCGTTGTTTTAAAAGAAGATGCCAGAGCAGCTATTCAGGATGTGGCAATGATTAGCGGTACAAAAACGATTGTTGTCAATCCCGGAACTTCAGATGAACTTCTTGATATTTCCAAAACGTTACAGGGCGCGGCTAACAAAGGCCTGTCTACTGTGGAGATTGGGGGAATTACCGGGCAGATTGAAGATTTAATGAGACTGCTCAGAGATGCTATGGGAGGTGAGGAAGGGGCCTTTGCAACCATTGGTTCTACTCTTAGGGAAGTTGAAATTATATTAAGAGAAAACAGAAACGAATTGGCAAATGCTATAGCGAATGGAAGTATAGATCTTAAAAAAGCTCAGGTTCTTATTGATGATATGGATTCTTCTATAAAAGAATTGGATTTAGCTTTAAAACAAATAAACAGTGAAAAAGGAACCATGGGAAAGCTTATATATGACGAAAAACTATATGATAATCTAACAGGTGCGGCAGCCAATCTTGATAGTTTGCTTGTCGATTTCAGAAAAAACCCCGGAAAATACGTGAAAATAAGCGTTTTCTGATAAGAGCTGTCAGCTTTCGGCTGAAAGAAATCAAAAAAATTGTGGGTGGTTTAGGTAGATGGCTGTTAGTCGTGAGCTGTAAGCCGTTAGCAGTTTTTTTACTCTATTTCTTTTATTCTTTTTTTAGCCAAACCGAGAGGGATAAAAACTATTAATAAAGTAATACACAAAAATACTGAGGATGAAATAATTAGTGGAATTTGAATCGGTATCAAGTTCCCTTCAAGGCGACCTCTGATGTAGATAGATATAGGTGTGGCAAAAAGAACCATTGATATAGCTATGTAGAGAAGATTAATGGCAGCTGTAAGGAGACCTCCGGCTCCTGATGCTATTTGAGCAGGATTCGTTTCTTTTAAATCTGCGAATAATGTTCCCAGAGAAATGCTAAGGTAAACGGAAACAAATGAAAAAATCGCGCATAAAATCGCTGATAGAAATACTATTATCCGATAATTAACAAGAATAATATTTGATAATATTATTACAAATTCTGCAATAATTAAATTTATTGTCAAAAATAGTATCCCTTTAGAATGAAGAATGAGCTCTGGTGATATAGGGGAACTTCTTATATTCCACCAAGTTTTCCCTTCAAGGCTGACAGCCGGATATACAAAACGTAGAGAAAGAGTAGCGGTAATATAACCGATAAAGCCTGTATTTACAAGAGCGAATACTGATAACCAGAAGGGATCTCTTACATATAAAGGAGTTCTTCTAAGAGAGAAAGTGTATATTACAAGCAGGACTCCAATTATCATAAGTTGAGACCACTGGAGCGGTGACCTAAGAAAGATTTTTGTATCTTTCTGTAGTACATTAACAATTTTGGGTAATTTATTCATCAGAAGTTTCTTTTTTATCGGGATCGAATACGAGCTACTTTCTGCCGACATCCAGCTCACCCTATAAAAAGCATTTGAAAGCAAAAAGGCAAAGGAGATCGAGATTAAACTCCCCGAGATAAGTAACGCAAGATTCTTTGTATATATTAAAAAGTTATTTTTAGTTAGAGCAGAAGCGCAGTTGTAGAACCATTCATTGGGAAAATAGGGATTCGAAATTTTTAAGTTTTGCACAAACTGATTTATCGCTTCAAGATTTAATGTATCGGGTACGCTAAAATTATAAGGTGTCGTTTGTATATAGATAAAAACGAAAAAGACGCATAGAGTACCGATTACTGCGGCTAATTGCTTTACAGTCCAGCGAGGGTTTAATTTTTTTAATATAATTACTATCGAGACTCCTAATCCTGAGGGGATAATAATAAAAGCGAGTAAAGGAAAAATGATTAACATTGTTTTTATCTGAAAATGTGAAAAGGCGACGAGATAAGAAAAAACAATCGGTATTCCTCCAATTAATGTTGCCCATGAAGAGTAAAAAATAGTTTCAATTAACTTAAGTGAAAATATGTGGAAAGGGTGCAGGGGGGTAGAGTATAGATAGTCAAGTTCGTTTGAATTGTATAAAGTTGAAAGAGCGGTAATACCGTTACTCATAAAAAGAAGCAAGGTAAAGATGAAGAAAGAATAAGAAATAAGCTTGTCAGCTATTATCGTACCGATGACTTCTATCGGAGCTAAAAAGATAAATATTCTGAAAAAGAATATAAAAGTACCTAACAAGAAGATAGAGAAAACAATAGAATAAACGAGAAAATTTGATTTTCTTATAGATGAAATAGATTTAAAAGTTCTGTTTAATCTAACTTTTATTAGGAACCAAATCATAATTCCAACATAGAATTTTGTATTCATTTGTCAATACCAGTTCACCGCACCCCTTAAATTATCTCCTTCCCAAATAAAATATCAAAATGCAAAAAGCAAAATGACATATAAAAATGCAAAAACTAAAAAATGATATGAGGCATATTTCCGAAGATCTAAAAGGATTTTTTGTTGTTTTTTTATCAATTTTTTAATTTTAATTTGCGATTTTCCATTTTAATATTTGATTTTTACATTTTAATTGCTTTGCAGCACTATATTTTTTGTGGCTAATATGCTATCGTAAAATGTTCGGAAAAACAACATTGGGCTTGACATATTGTTATAGAAAAGTTATATTTTTAATATGGAGGTTTATAACGAAGTCCATTTCTTTAAATGGGTAGGTCAATTACTTGGAAATATCTCTATTTTCAGTAGAAGAGAGGGAGTGATTAGAGAAATACTGAGGTCGGTGCCTGAGATAACCGGTGCCGATCATTCTTCTTTTTTAGTACTTAAAGAAAATCCTGAAAAAATTGCCTACGATTATTCTACGAATAGAGGAAAATTTTCTACACACAAAAGTATGGCAAGATTGGCCACAGGTTTAGAAGGTGAAGTGATAAGGAAAAGGGATATTGTGGTTGCGAGAGATTCTTCTGAGCTATTGAGCCCAAATGATGAAGTTCAAAATAGTGAAAAGAAATCTGTTATTGCCGTTCCGGTTATTTTACGAGGTGAGGTGGAAGGTATTTTGTATTTGTATTATTTTGAGGGGCTTCCTGATGAATTAGAAAAAGTAAAAGAACTGATGAAGAGCTTATCTCCTGTTTTGGCTTTTGCTTTAGCAAATTCCAGGCTTTACCAGAGACTTGATACAACTATGAGAGAACTCCGGATTTCCTATGAATTGAGCAGGGCGATGATATCGAGCTTCGATATCAGTGAAATTATCGGGCAGATAGTCAAGCAAATAACCACGTACTTTGGCTACGAAATCATATCTATTTATATTGTAGACGAGGATGAACAGTATGCTATATTGGAATGGACTGTTGATGCTATAAGTGAGTTTAAGGGTACAAAGATAAAAATAGGGGAGGGTGGTATAATTAGCAGAGTGGTTGAATCTGGGCAACCTTATTATGCTGCAGATGTTTCAATGGTTCCTTTTCACGGACCGAGACCAAAAGGGTTCGAAAATAAATCTGCATTTTCGATACCTCTAAAAATTCAGGATAAAATTATTGGAGTTCTGGATATTGAGAGTCTCCGGATAGATGACTTCCCAAAATCTGTTAGGAGTTTATTGGTTGCTCTTGGTGCTCAGATTGCGATGGCAATCGAACGTTTTAGACTTTTTGAGGAAACGAAGAGACTTTCTACAGAAGATTCTCTCACCGGGGCAATTAACAGGAGGATGATGGAAGAGAAGTTAATGGAGCAGATAGAGGAAGCCAGAGTGAACGAGGAAAAATTTGCCATTCTCTTTCTGGATCTTGATAATTTTAAAGAGTATAATGATAGATATGGGCATCAGAGAGGAGATGAAGGTCTTATGTCTTTTGTACTTACTATAAAAGAAACTCTTCAAGAAGGAGATTTGTTGGGGAGGTACGGCGGAGATGAGTTTATTTCCCTTTTACCAAAAACGGGTATTGATAGAGCTTTAAAGGTTGCCAATCATATGCTTAAAAAGGTAAGAGAAAATGAGCTTTTGAAGGGGTTGACTATGTCTATTGGAGTAGGGGTCTTTCCTGATGATGGTACGGATCTTGTGAGTCTGGTTAGATTTGCGGACGATTCCTGTTATCTCGCAAAAGAGAAAGGCGGGGACAGTGTTGAATGCGCATCTGAAAGAGGAAAAGAGGAAAAAGAAAATCTCTGATAGAATACAAGCTGATGTTTACACAGAAGCAAATAGCATACAGAGAAAGAATTTTTTTTATTTAAACCAAATCACAAAATCCCCCAAAGACTGTTACGAAACGTATAAAATACAATGGTTCCCCGATACTTAAAAGTGTTGAGCCAATCCGTGAAGTCTCGTTATCTGCTATGTATGAAACAAATTACATATTTTAGCATATGGTTACATAGTCGCAAAATATTAAGTCCTTAATAATTAGAAACTTAATTTGAGGAATGAAATTTGTATGATAAATTAAGGAGGAAAAATGAAAAATAAAGGTTTTAGTCTTATTGAGTTGTTGGTGGTTATAGTAACAATGGGAATAATTCTCGGCATATCAGTATTTTCTTATAGAAGTCTTTTCGCGAGGAGTGAATTGGAAAAGGCGATGAACGAAGTGAGAGCTTTTTATGAAGGTGTGAATAGGAAGGCGGTAACGCAAGGATATGCATATATTATTCAATTAGATAGAGAAAATGATTTGGTGGAATATGTTAATTCTACTGGTGCAAGACAGGATGCTATATTTTTTAAGGATAATCTGGATTTGGTTTTTGGCGGCGGAGAGGATGTAGTACGTTTAATAGTATATGTTGACGGATTTGTTAGAGATGAGGATGATGTCAGGGATTTTCGAGTGGAAGATGCTAATACAGGAAAATCAATAAATTTTTATATTTCCCCACTTGGGATATTGGAGGCAAATTTACAATGAAGAAAAATAAAGGTTTTACTCTTATAGAGTTAATTGTCGCGATTCTCTTTTTTAGTATTGCAAGTGCTTCAATCGCAGTTTTTTATGCAACTAATAGTAATAGGGTTGTTACCTCCGAGAGAGATGCCAGGACAGAGGTTGCAGCTCAGAAGGTTTACGAAACATTTAAGGGTACTTTGATGCAGAGAATGTATGATCCGGGAGGCAATTATGAACAGCTTGTTTTTGATTCAATATGGGAAACATTTAATGAAGACGATACTGTTTTCAAAATTACGGACAATATAAATGGTGTTTTATTTAATAGTAGTATAATTATAGATTCTTTTCAGTTTGATAGAGATAAGACAGGTGGAGTGGACGATAAAAATTTAGCAAAGACCTTTAATTCTGGTTCCCGTATATGGGCGACAGTCAGGACTAAAAATTTATCTGGAGGAGATTCTATAGAAATGCAGACGGTTTTCAGTCATCACCGTTAAATTGAGGAGAAAAAGATGAAAAATAGAGGTTTTACTTTAGTTGAATTAATGGTAGTCCTGGTTTTTATGGGTATTATTTCTGTTTTTATTTATCAGCAGTTTATATTACAACAGGCCGGATTAAGAGAACAGCAAGAGTTTTCCCGTGTAAATATTAAAGCCAGAAGGGCAAGCGAGTATGTTGTAAATGAACTCAGGCATATAGGTTTTAGCAGGAGACCTCTTTCACCGGACGACAAATTTGGAATCGTTCAGGGCAGCAGCAATTCGATTTATTATACACATGATCTTTTTGGGAGTACTGAAGGTGTGGTCGACCCGGACGATATTCATTCGATAAGAATAAGTGATAATATTCTTTATATAGACGACGATAGGGCGGCAGATTTTCTCGACTCTCTTGGCTTTACTTATATCGATGTTAATGGGGATACTATTAATTCTGCTGCGATTGTCGAGGAAGTCGATTCAAATGGAGTATGGATGATGGAAGACCCGACTACCCCCGGAAATGATCCGGGAAGATATCCAATAAACTTAATCGATTATTCAATTCGATTTGTATATCCTGATGGCTCAAAGACAGTAACTTATCATGAAACGGTTCAGATCAGAAACGTAAGAGGCCCGAGGTTGAATTAGGAGGAACGATGAAGAAAGTAAAAGAGAAAAAAGGTATTTCAATGGTTGTTGTGCTTTGGGTAGTAACTATTCTGACAGTTGTTGTAGCTGCCACTGCATTGATGACTTATAGCGATATAACTTCAGCAATAAATCTGAAAAAGAGGTACAGAACCCTGAGAGCTGCGGAAGCTCCCAGTGATTTTGTGATTTCTTACCTGCCTGAGTATAAAAAGCTACATGAACTTGATACATTACTTTTTTATAGTACTTATAATTATATGTTGTATGAGAATAACTATGTCGACACGATTTTATCCTATCCTTTTTATCTATCCGTAGATAATTCAATAATTGGCTGCTTGGCTTTGCCAGATTTTATAAATTATCATAGAGATTCCTCTCTTATTGTATATTCTTCTACTGTTGGTCCTGACGGTGGGGTTTATACCGACACGGTAAATCCCAGATTTACGCAGGATGGTGCAGTGCTTTATTACAGGACGAGAGGAGTCATTTCGAAAAGTAGTGATATTGTTGCCTATCGAAGAATCAAAAACGCTAGCTCTTTTAATATACCTTCGGGAGGGGCTGGTTTTGGGCATACTATGTATTAAATATTATAATATGTAATGGAGGCTGAATATGTTTATTTTAATTTTAACTTTTTTGGGAACTTATGAATGGTATCCCGTTGAGTCGGGAAACGTTTCGAAGGAGGTATCGGAGTCCTCTGTTGTGAAAAGTTTTGGAAAAAACAGATTGAGAAAATCTTTTGTAAAATTGGATTCTGATATTTTTACAGGCGGTTGTATGGTTCTTTTGCCAAAAGGTTATACAGTATTAGAGGTTCCTGAAGGATTGAAGTTGATGGAAAATTATATTGAAATAGAAAATCTTGACAGATATTCTGCCGTTTATGAATCCGGTGAGCTGGAGAAAAAATGGAATAAGCTGAAAAGAGAATTGACGAAAAGTATTGGAGGAATTTCTTTCAGGACTCCTTCTCTAGAAGTATTACGCAAGCGATTGTTACCCGGCAGTGTTTCTCATCCTGATAAGGCAACGGATGTTTCTCAGACTGAAGAAGACCAAGATATTGAGTATCCAAGGGAGGTTTACTACTCATTTTTATTAATTGAAAAGCATGGAAAACAGGTAATAATTCCTGTGCTCCTTGTTTTATCTCCTGTTGATGAAATCTATAAGCAAATCAGAAAGGAAATGAGTGAGGCTAAAGGGGGTGCGAAATGAGAAAGATTTTTATTTTGTTTCTTTTTCCTCTTTTCGTCTTTTCTCACATAACCGACGAGAGATTATTTACTACAAGTGATGTTCCATCTTCAGTAATGATACTTCTTGATCGTTCCTTGTCTATGGACGAAACAACCTATAATTATGAAGTTTTAGTTAGGTTAAATGATTATAATAATGGTAATCATGATGACGAATTGGACGGATGGTATGACTCAACTTTAATTCCTGATGGACCTGGTTCGATAGGCGATTTCGACGGACAGGCTGCAAGTTCCGAATACATTTTAGAGGTTGATTGGAGTAATTGGTGGTCTTGGCGTACACCAAGAGTCGATTTAACCTGGACTTTGATGATAAAAAGCGGGGGAAACTGGTATACTTATAGCGGTGGTAGTCATTCATGGTGGGGGCGGTCGGGTAGTCGAATTTTAACAATTGATGTTACCGGTCTTGGAGATATCGAAGATATACAATGTTATCTTGATATAGAATTAGATTACTTGGATATTGAGGATATGCAAATCGATTTAATAAAGACACCGCGGGATACCCCTTATGAATCGACGAGAATAAAAGATGCTTTACTTGTTATTCATTCACTTCTTGATGCAAACAATGACGGTTTTGTAACTGAAGAAGATGAAGAGTATTTACCAGTAGAAATTGCTCAGGGCTGCCATCGAACGGATAAAACAGGGCGTGTCTTTGTGCCGCTCAGCACTCACTCTTCTTACTGGGATTCGGATCTTGGGCAAAGTTACAATGAAACTACGCATAATTGGGATAATGTAGGTAGCGGAACGATGTATACTGATACTATAGGAAGCCATTTTACAGATGTATGGGATCATATAAATTATACTGATTTAGGAACATATACACCTAATGGGATGTTAATCGCCCATGCGGTCGAATCCATAGAAGCCTTTACCACTTTCCATCCAGAATTATGGTGCATGCAGCATTGTTTGATTCTTATTACGGACGGCGAGCCCAATGCTCCTCGAGAGACGTGTAATCCTACTTCGGGGACTGGTACGGATTATGAATCGGGATCTAAAGATATGGTTCGGGAAGCATATATGGCATGGCACGATCATTCTATAAAAGTATTTACGGTTGGATTTGGTACAGGTATCACTGACGACGGAGCCCGTGCTCTCAACTGGGCTGGTTATCATGGGGGCTCTCAGGCGGCGGATTCTGCTTTTATCGATTCTATGGTCGATGTGGAAAGCATGGACACATCAGCTGTTGATGGTTCTTCTTGTGGCATGAGTGATCCTAGGGATCATTTTCTTACGGGTTACGCCTATATTGCATCCGACGCAAATGCTCTTGCTGGTGCTCTTGGTAAAATATTTAGAGAAATTTCAGGATATCAAAACAGGTCCTTTACATCAGCAGAGGTAACTTCTGTTGAGGAGGAATTTTTATCAACGGAATATCAGTCGAGGCTGTATATTGCTTCCTTCTTGCCTGATACAACACCTTTATGGCATGGAGATCTTAGAGCTTTGAAATTGACTGCGGGTGTAATCGACCTAGATGATATACCGGATTCTGTTCTTATATGGTCGGCAGGTGATTCTATTGCAAATGATACAGCTGATGCAAGACCAATTTATGGTATTAAATCGAATACCCTGCTCCAATTTGATACTATTAACTTTGACGCTTCCGATTTAGATGTTTCTTCCTCTGAGGTTTCTAATGTGATTGACAGGATAAGAGATGGAAATTCTGATGACAACTTAGGTTATTTAGGAGATATTTTCCATTCCTCACCTCTGCGAGTACAGTCTCCGAATTATTTCTATGAAGACGAAGGCTGGGATAGTTTTTATAATGTTCTTAGTGAAAACAGAAGCTCGCTTATTTATGCAGGCGGCAATGACGGTATGCTTCACGTATTCGCGGATACGATATATGGTCAGTTTGGTAAAGGAGGACATGAAATTGCAGGTATAATACCTATGAATTTTATCTCTAAAGTAAGAAATTTATCTTCTACGCATGATTACTTTGTGGACGGAGACCCAATGGCGGCGGATGTGTGGTTCCCTACTAGTAATGCTGATAGCACAAAGGAATGGGATGAATGGCACACAGTTTTAATTGCGCCTCAGGGAGAGGGAGGAAGAGCCTTTACTGCTTTAGATGTTACGGATCCGTTGAATGAAACTGTTCATCCCGTGACTTCCCTGAATTTTTTGTTTGATGCGTGGCAAAGTGACACTTTAAAGGAAAGGTTGGGGTATACTACTTCGTCTCCGATAATGTATAAGGTCGGTGTAGATTGGACAGGTTATCCGGGAAGATATATTGACCGTTTTTACGCTTTTGTTGGGGGAGGACAGTTCCCCGACCCGATGGATATCTCACTTATTGATTCTATTTCCGCGGGTTCGGTGAAAGGAAATGATATTATTGCTTTTGACGTCTGGGCTGCTACTTCTGATATTGATGGTAATATAATTTTTATACCCTCCGCTGGGGGAAGTATGAATTATCCTTTTGTTGCTACGCCTGCTATCATAAATGTAGATCCTCAATTCGGCAACCGATATGATTATTTATTCATTCCGGATGCGGCGGGTCAACTCTGGTTTGTTAATCTCAAAATCTCTAATCCTTTAGAGTGGAGAGCAAGGAAAATATTTCAGCCTCCATTACCTACTTCCAGTGATTCGGCGGAAATTTATAACTGGCATCCTGCTCATTACAGACCTCTTATATGGAAAGATCCTGCTTACGGAGGTTACTGGATTGCTTATGGGACGGGAAACCGTTCGAATATTTTCGGTGAATGCGCTGAACGTTTTTATGCTCTTCATTACGATTTAGATGCATTTGGCGATACCTCTAACATCCCTCTTTATTCTGAAGATTCTCTGGGATTACCCGGGAATGAAACTGATTGCGGCTGGATGATTCAGCTTACACATGATAGAGAAAAAGTAGTGACGCCGGCAATTTATTTTCAGGATTCTCTTGAATTCTTTACCTTTTCTCCGGGAGGATCAGCAGAAATCGGTCCATGTGATATTGGGGGAACAGGTTCTGCCGCTCGTTCTTATACGATGCATATAAGAACGGGTAATTCGTTCAACCCGGAGGGAATAGTAATGGGTTCCGGGATGCCACAACCACCCAGTTATAGCTTTAGTATATCGGGAGAAGGTAAGAAGGTAGTTCAATCTGGTGGGACGATTCAGGTTTTGGATATAGGTTCATTTATGTCGTTTAGGCAGCATATATTATGGAAAGACGAAGATCGAGATTGATTTTCTGGGTGATTCTCCTTTTGATATTTGGTTGCGGGAAAGAAAAAGATTCCTCACCCAAAATGGAGGCAGTGGATTTTGTATCCTCTGAGTTTACCCCTTCTAATCCTAGAACAACGGATCCAATTATTATTGATCCCGCTTTAGTTGCGGGAAAAAACGTCGAACTTAAATGGATGGTTAATGGTGTTTTTCAGGATGTTGACAAAGCAAAATTGTCTTCAGACCTTTTTGTTAAGGGAGATACTGTAGTATGCTTAATTTTAGTCGACGGAAAGGAAAGAAAAAAGGTAGGACCTGTTGTTATAGCGAATACCAAACCGGAAGTCATTCAGGTACGAATAGAACCATCGGAACCGCATCACGGAGAGGAACTTTCTCTTAAAGGCGATGTGAGAGACCCCGACGATACTGATGATATAAGTTTTATGGCGGATTGGTTCATAAACGGAGAGCACGCTTTTAGCGGAGAAAAGTTAAGCGGAGATAGAATAAAGGCTGGTGATGAGATTTACGCGGAAGTTGAGGCTTTCGATGGTTTCGAAAGAGGAACAAAAGTTCAAACCGGGAAAATTGCCGTCCAGAATTCGGTACCTGAAATTAAAATAGGTTCTTTAGAATCTAAGGAGCGATTAATGAATTACGATATAGAAATTACAGATGTGGATGGAGATCAAGTTAATCTGTTGCTCGAAGAGGGTCCCCCGGGTATGAGACTTGAAGGGGAAAAACTCGTCTGGGAAGCTTCCGAAGTGGAAAAAGATACTTCATTTGTCGTAAAAATAAAAGCCAGGGATGAAAGAGGAGGGGAAACCAGTTTTTCTTTCTCCCTGGATTTAAAAAAGCGCGAAATGCAGTAAGATTTTCCTTCCTTTCTTGCATTTCTCTGAGGTCCTCATTTCAATTTTCTAAATTGAAATGAGGATTTCAGTTTTATAACCACGAAGAGTACTACGTCCGAGTATTATATCGCACAAACCTGGAGAGACCTAGTGTGCCTTTCAGCGACCAAAACATTTCTTTAATTGAAGAAAAAGCGAGGGCTAACCATTCATCAGGAACGCGGTCAATTTTCCCGCCGAGAAAATTGCCGCTCGCGCTCAGCTTCGCTCCTATTGAAATATAAATATTTCAATAGACCGTGGCCGCTCAGCTTCCGAGACGTCCTTCCGAACGGTAAGCCCTCGCTTCAATAACGGCATTGTACCTGGTGGAGGTAACGATGAAACATAATAAAATCTCTGTGGGCTCTGTGTGTTTTTTGTTTCTTTGTGCACTCTGTGGTAAAGAATAGGGTGGGGTTGGGAAAACCAGCGTTGACAATTTGCGTAAAAAAACTATAATACTCGCATAATGATACATATTAACGAGAATTATTTAAAATTAAAATCATCTTATCTCTTTTCGGAGATCGAGAAAAGGGTATCTTCATTTAAAGCCTCAAATCCTGATAAAGAAATCATCAGTTTAGGTATAGGTGATGTTACAAAAGCGCTTCCAGAAGCATGTATTAAAGCTTTCAGGACGGCTGTAGAGGAAATGTCGCATGAGGATTCTTTTCGCGGATACGGTCCGTATAAAGGATATTCTTTCCTGCGGGATAAAATTGCCGAAAAAGATTTTAAATCCAGGGGAGCGGACATTTCTCCTGATGAAATATTTATAAGCGATGGGGCAAAATGTGATACAGGAAATATCCAGGAACTTTTTGCTCTGGATTCAAAGGTTGCTGTTCCGGATCCGGTTTACCCTGTTTACGTTGATACAAACGTTATGGCTGGTCGCAGTAGTAGATGGGAAGATGGTAGGTATAATGGTTTGATATACTTAGATTCAACCGAAGAAAATAATTATATTCCCGGGCTTCCTTCCGAAAAAGTAGATTTGATATATCTATGTTTTCCTAACAATCCAACCGGAACAACTATCGACAGAAAAAGATTAAAATATTGGGTGGATTACGCAAAAGAAAATAAGGCTTTAATTCTCTATGACGCGGCTTATGAGGCTTTTATACAGGATGATAGTATACCCAAAAGTATTTATGAAATTACCGGAGCGAAAGACATCGCAATAGAATTCAGAAGTTTTTCCAAAACGGCTGGATTTACAGGTACTCGCTGCGCCTATACCGTTGTTCCGAAACAGTGTATAGCTTACGGCAAAGAAGGTGAGGAACATTCTTTACACGATATGTGGGAAAGGCGCCAGACCACCAAATTTAACGGTGTTTCTTATCCCGTACAGAGAGCCGCGGAAGCTGTCTATACAAAGGAAGGACAAGAACAGGTTTGTTCTTTGATTGATTATTATTTGAGGAATGCCAGAACCATACGAGAGGTGTTCGAGGGACTGGGATATAAATGCAACGGCGGAGAAAATTCTCCTTATGTATGGATAAAAACTGGTAAAGATTCCTGGGAATTCTTTGATTTACTACTCGAGAAGGCTAATATAATATGTACACCCGGCAGTGGCTTTGGTAGATGCGGGAAGGGTTATATCAGGATAAGCTCATTTAACAGTCTTGAAAAAGTAAGGGAAGCCGTAAACCGGATAAAAGTAGCTCTCGGCAGCTGAGACTTTTTACGTAAAAATTCCAAAAAATACAAGGTTTTTTCTTTTCAATTTAAATATCAAAAATTAAAAAGCAAAATTAATAAAAACACACAGAGCCCACCTCTCTCAACCCCAATTTTTTTAACCACAGAGAGCGTAGCGTTTTTATTTATTTTTTTCTTTTTAATACACAATTATTTCTCTGTGTCCTCTGTGTTCATTGTTTTTTTAATTTGTAATTTTAAATTTTGATATTTGATTTTTACATTTTAGCGGAATTGTCGCGATGGATTCTCTGTATCTCTTTGTGAGAAGTATAAAGTATTTTTAACCTTGACATTTTTAGTTTTTTCCGTATCCTTTTAATGGCATTATGCGTAAATATAAAGAGGGGTTTACGTTAATAGAATTAATGGTTGTTATAGTGATTATTGGTATTATTGCTGCAATTGCTATACCTAATTATATAAAGATAGTTGAACAGGCAAAGGAGGCAGAGGTAAAGACAAATATGCATGCGATACAACTTGAGGTTGAGTATTATTGTATCAGCTCACCGACGCATAATTATCCTTCTTCGATTGACCTTATTTCTAATGAATTACCTGTAGCGTTGAGGAATCCTTTTAACCATTCGGGAACGGTAGTGCAGGATGAAGTAGATGCCGATGTCGAGGGTGTGGTGGAATATGATACGGAAGCTCCGAATGATTCTTATACTATTACTGGCTTAGGAAAAGACGCGGTCCCCGTTAATCTTGTTCTTTTTCCCGGTTTGGTGGATTAGGTTGTATGAAATTTATAATGTTTTTGTTAACTTTATTTTACATGATTCGCAAGAAAATTTGCAGATTGCAAAGATATGATATTTAAGTCTTTGATATATAAACACTTTGCTTTGGGAATGTTTTTTGCATGAGTATAGGGAAATGAAAGATTGTCAATTAGTTGTCGAAGAAATGTTTTGTAAAAGAAAGTTAAACTTTAAAAAGTAGGAGGTTTATATGAAGAAACGTGGGTTTACGCTTATTGAATTAATGGTTGTGGTTGTCATCATCGGTATTCTTGCCGCTATAGCCATCCCGAATTTTATAAAGATTGTGGATAAGGCAAAGGAAGCTTCCGTAAAAGCTAATATGCATGCCGCACAGGTGTCAGTCGAGTCTATGTCAATAGAATTGTTGGGTAATTATCCTACTACTGAGACAGATATAGAAGATGAGCTTCCACCTAACTTTAAAAATCCATTTGACGCAACTGAACTTTTGGCAACTACTTTTGAAATGAATGCCGGTGCTGGTGCGGTACCAACTTTTACAACTACCGCTGCAGCCAATGAAGGTCATGTTGAGTATACTGTAGATGGGACTAGCGGTAGTGACGATGGTGCAGCTTACACTATACTGGGTGGCGGTAAAGATGGTGTCGTAGTGAATTTAGTTCTTATTCCTGGTAAATAGTTAAAAACAGTAAAAAAGAAAGCTTTAAAAAAAGAGCGTCGCTTGGCGCTCTTTTTTTATGAGTTTTTCAAAAATTGAAAAGGGTTTTGCATCAAAAGATAGTATTCGAGGGTTCTAGGTTTCCAGGGTTCAAGTAAAAAAACAACATATCTTTTTTCTCTTTGTTTCCGTGTTTCTGTGGCAGAACTAGGATTTAAGATTTGCGGGTTGGGATTTAGGAAATAGGACTTTGTGTCGTGAGTCATGAGTTTTGTGTCAAAACAAAAAAAGAAAAATAAATAGTCGGTGTTTATCCGCATAAATCAGTGGCTAATTGGGTCTTAGGTTTTAGTTAAATAAAATAACAACAGAAATTTAGTGTATTTAGTGTGTTTCGTGGTTAAGTTAAGTTGTTTTTTTAAATCTTGACAATTCAAAAAATCACATTATTATTAAAACTATAAAAAAGGGGCCGTAGCGCAGTTGGTAGCGCGTCTGACTGGCAGTCAGGAGGACACGGGTTCGAGTCCCGTCGGCTCCAATGTAATAAATGGAGGTCTACTTTTTATGAAGAAGTCTCTGATTTTATTAATATCAATATTCAGTTTAATTTTTACTTCATGCGGTGGAGAAGCGGTTTTTGCAGGAAGAGCCCACCGTTTAAAAGCAGAGAAAGCACTTAAAGAAATAAGAAACGCGTTGGCTAAATATTCTATAAAGAATGGAAAATATCCTTCAGAGGAAGAATGGGAAAGAGTTTTGAACCCTTATTTCAGGAAAGAAATTCATCCTGATCCGGAATGGATAACGCGAAGAAAAATGTTTGTTATGACAGCAAGAAACAAAATTAGGCAGTGTGAAGGTATAACTAAAGAAATAAAGAAAAATTTATTTTATGCAGATAGTTCTTTAAAGGAAGGTGTAACTAAATATCTTTATCCTATTGATTCTGCATTAACTTATGCCTCATACGAAATTAAAGAAGCTAGAGCCTATGATTATAGAAATATCGTCCCTGAATTAAATGGTCTTATGGATTTTATTTCAAATATAGATATTGAAGAGGAAAAATATAAGGTAGTTAGTTCTATGTTGCAACAGATGGAAGAGCTTGGTGGTTTGATGGCTGAAATTGAGGATATTATTTTAAGTAAAGATGAATTAAGGGAAGACGACGCGATAGACGAAGAGGCTGTTGAATCACTGTTTGTTCATATCGAAAGAAAGTTAGAGATTCCTCTTTTAGAGATTCAAGGTAAACCCATTCCATCGTCCTTGAATCAAGTGGATACATCTTCTCTGTATTCCGATAAAATACAGGAAGTGGTTACTAATTTTCCAGCCGTTCTTGACGAGAAAGAAGATTCGACTTTGATACGTAAGATAAAAGAGTTTGACGATATAATGGTTTCTTATATAAACGGAGACCAAAAAATTAATTTTATCAAAACTCTGTTTGAGGTTAGGAAAAAGATTCCAGCAGCTATAGGACTTTTTGAATCTTTTTATTCTGAGAGCGGAAGAGTTTTGAATGCGAATAAAGTACTTAATGGTTATTCTGCTCTTGATAATCTTGTATCTATGGTTAAGCTATACGAAGATGAAAATGATACTCTACCTAAGGGTAATCTATATGAGGTATTTAAAGAAGAAGAAGCAATGAAAGAAATAAGAAAGGATTTAGCGAGTGATCCTTATTTTGAGCTTATGGATAATGGTTTTAAATTGATATCGGAAGCTCAGGATCAGGAAAGGACTGAGTTGGTTATGGAAGTTAAATTTGCTAATAATTATCAGGATCTTGTGGAAGAATCTTTTAGTGAAGAAGGAGGTCCTTTTTACGAAACCAATGATGAACTTTCGACTTATTTTATATGGGTAAAAGCAAAAGATGCTGAAAATACGGTTCTTGCGACAAGACCGAAGTTCAAAGCAAAGGAGGATTGAAACGTGAAAATGACAAGAATCTTTTTTCTTTTCTTTTTACTTGTTTTGGCAAGTTGTGCAACTGCTTCAGATAAGAAAGAAGAGTCAGAATCTATTCAGACACAGGAAGTTACTGAGGCAGAAAGATATTATAGTTTTGCTTTTGAATATATGAAACAGGAAAATTATACGGAGGCAATTTCTCTTCTCCAGAAGGCTATCGATGCGGATTCTTCCTATGTAAATGCTTATCTTGCCCTCCGGCAGGTGTACTTAATAGTCGGGGATACAGCTAAAGCGCTTGAAGTTTGCAAAAAAGGCTTAACGTGTTCTTGTGATCCGGAAAGCAATAGAAAAATGGCAAAAGCTATCGCTTCATTATATGCTAAGATGGGACAGCCGGAGAAAGCTGAACAGCTTTTCCAAAAGATAATAAATGAGAATCCCAAAGATGCAAATAGTTATGATTTATATGCAAGCTATCTTGAATCTGAAGGCAGATATGATGAAGCTTTGATGAATTACAAAAAGGCTTATCAGCTTGATCCCGATGATGGCGGAGTAGCTTTTAGATTGGGAAATGCCTACTTTGACCGCGGGCGTTATAGCGAAGCAGTTGAATATTTGAAAAAGGCTAAGGAAGATTTTGGCAATGATATTGAAACAATAAAAAGACTTGGCGAAGCTTACATTGAGCTTGGGGAATACGGTAAGGCTATAGAGGAATATAAATCCATAATCGAAATAATACCCAAGCATGTATCGAGCAGGATACAGATAGGAAATGCTTATGTTAAAATGAGGCAATACCAGAAGGCTAAAAGTTACTATGAAGAAGCTTTAAAAATAGAACCCAGCAATTTAACCGTTTATTATCAGTTAATTAATCTTGAGCTTGTGAGAAAAAATCTTTCTGGCGTTAAAACTTATATAAATAGAGGATTTTCTATTGACCCAAACGACGATATCCTTTTTGCTCTTTATGGAGAGTATTATTATCGTTTGGGTTTGAGTTATATGCAGGAGAAAAAATGGAATCCGGCTATCGAGAAATTTGAAGAAGCAATTAGAATATGGAATAAGACCAAGACCATCACAAATGACTCTAAATGGACAGATTATGCAAATAGGGGTATACGGAACGCGAGAAAAAATATTGAAGAAGTTAAGAAAGTAAGATGGTGAAATTTTTTAGCTTCATAACCTATAGAAAAGTGGGAGTCCATGGGTAAATTTTTTCTATGGCTTTTGGTTCTGTTTATTATAGGTTACGCTATTTATTTTGGCGTAAATTGGATTATAATCCGTTTAGATTATTCTAGTCTGGAAAGTGAAGCGCAAAAGCTTTTTAGTCCCACCTCTAATTGTTCCTACGAAGAGGTTCCCCAAAGGTTGATACAAACAGCAGAGGAGCACAATATACCTATAAAAGAGGATGATATAAAATTGTATATTGACGAATGGAATGGCTATAGGGTTTTAAGTTTTGGTTATGTAGATTCCATACCTATATTTATATTTAAGACTGTGCACTTTAAATTTTCTTTTGTTGATACAGTTTTTTATAACTCGCAATAATTTTGATGGTTTTAGTTGTTTTTGTTTTTTTTCTGCCCGGAGAAGTCTCCGGGTTTTCTTTTTTCGCTAACAATAATTTAAACATTGGCGAAATTACACTTGAAGGAAATCTTGTTTTTTCCGAGGAAGCAATAAGAAGTTTATTACCGAAAAGGGGAACAAAATTTAGCGAAGAATTGTTAAAGAGTGACATCGAAAAAATTATTGATTTTTATTTAGATAAAGGTTTTCCTTTTGTTCAGGTTAAGCCCGTTCAGTTCACCCTGGATTCTTCCTACATAAGTTGGAAACTTATAATTGAGCCCGGGCATTTGCAAAGATTGAATAGTGTTTATTTGGATGGACTGTCTTATACGAATCCGGAATTCTTAAAAGGAAAAATTCCAATTAAGAAAAATGATATTTTTTGCGAGAAAGAAATAAGGGAAAATATTTCAAAATTGGAGAGATTAAGTTATATTGATGTTGATTCTTTTATTGTTAAACCAATACCTGATAAAGATTTAGTTAATGTAATTATTTATTTGAAAGAACAAACAGGCGGTGATTTTAAAGGTGCAATTTCGTATTCTAATAACGGAGGTTTCAGCGGATTAATTTCGTTTAGTAATTCTAATCTTTTCGGTAAAGGCAGAAAAGTTCAGATTGATTTAGAAAAGGAAAGAGAGGAATATCAGGCTGAATCTTTTGAATATACGGAACCTGATATACTGTCCTTACCCTTGAATTTAAATTTGTCCTTAAGTCATAACTATATTAAAGATAATTATAATTTAGTATCGTTTGCTTCTGGTGCGGAATATTTTTATTCAGATGCTTCGTTTTTAGTGAGGTTAGGTTTCGAGATTGTTTCGAGTCAGAGTATGAGTGAAACTTACCCGTTTTTGGACGCCGGTTTTTCATATAAGTCAAATGCGTTTGATATTTTCTACAAAGAAAGGTTTCGTAAAAGTGGGGGATGGGATTTGGAAACTCTGGCTAATATATATTTTTTCGCATGTGTTCTGAAACTCGAGTATTTTAAGCTCTCATTTAGTGATAATGATTTAACTTTTTATAAATCTTTTAGAGGCTATCCTGGCGTTACCGTAAAAGAAGGAGCTGTTGCCGGTATTGAATTTAAAAAAGATTTTGGTCTCATAACCGTGTATCCTTTTGTTGATGCCAATTTTTTCCAGGATGAATGGAGATATTCTTATGGTCTCGGTTTAAGTATTAAGAGATTTAGTTTGGAGTATGCGGTACCAAAAGGTATTCCTCCGTCCGAGGGTAGAATATATTTTAGGTTTGAATGATTTTATTTTACCGTTAAAACTCAAAATTCAAAATTAAAACTTGCTTTTCTCCTAATTCTTACTAATACCTAAGACCTAATATCTATTTTTCCAGTTCGTATTTCCAGGAATTGGTTCCGCCGAAGTTTATCACGTTCTCATAGCCCAATTCTATCAATTTTTTCCTGGCATTTTCCGCTCGTCCGCCAACCTTGCAGTAAACAATTATTAGTTTATCCTTTGGAATTTCTTCTGTATGGTTTTCTATATTTGTATGAGGTATATTTATTGCTGTTGGTATATATCCGCTTTTGTATTCACTCTCACTTCGAACGTCTATAAGTACATAATCTTTGCTTTTGTTATCGATAAGTTCTTTAAGTTCAGAGGAACTTAGTGTTCCGTTTTCGATTATCGTTTGGGTTTGTTTTGTAAAACCTTGATGCGCGCATTTTGTCTGTAGAATGATGCTTAGTAGAATTATTAAATACAATTTTTTTTGCATTCTACCTCCTAAATTTTCCCTTCTTGAACCAGTTCTGCAAATTTTTCAAAAGATCTGTTAAAAGTTCTTTCGATATCATCAGGAAAAACACAAGCCGGAAGTTCTCTCATTCTTAAGTGATATTGAATGCATAGACAACATCTTCCTTTTCTGGAACATGGTTCGTAAGTACAATTACAGTTTTCTAAATTTTTATCTTGTATACATTCCATCCTACCCCCATCTCATTTAGTTTAGTGGTTAAGTTGTTGAGTTGTTAAGTAGTTGAAAAATTTTTATTCTAATCCAAATCCTAAATCCTAATCCCTATTTATTGTATCGTATTCTTATCGATTCGCCGTGCGCGTGTAATCCTTCGATTTCAGCAAGTTTTTCAGCTGAAGGGCCTATCTCTTTTAGTCCGTCCTCTGTTACCTCGAGTGTGGTTTGAATTTTTAAGAAATCCTTAACACTCAATCCTCCGGTATATCTACTTGTTGTGTTTGTAGGTAAAGTATGATTTAATCCACTGGAAAAATCTCCAAGGGCTTCCGCCGAGTATTTACCTATAAAAAGAGAACCATAATTATGAAGTTTATCTTTGTATTTTTCTGCTTCTTTAATCTGAACTTCAAGGTGCTCAGGTCCTCGCCTGTTCGCGAGTTCGATACCATCACCTATATCATTCAGTAAGATTATCATACCCTTTTTTGTTATTGATTGTTCTGCTATTTCTTTGGTTCTTAATGTATTTAATTGTTCGTCGATTTCTTTTAAAACCGATTTGGCAAGTCTCTCTGATGTTGTTGCTAGGATTGGAAGAGCATCTACATCGTGTTCAGCCTGTGAAAGCAAATCCGAGGCTATTATTTTTGCTTCCGCTATTTCATCTGCTATTATCATTATTTCGGTCTGCCCGGCTATAAAATCGACGCCAACATTTCCTATCACTTCTTTTTTTGCGAATTGTACGTATTTATTTCCCGGTCCCACTATTTTATCAACGTTTTTTACGGTTTCTGTTCCGTATGCCAGGGCGGCTATTGCCTGTGCTCCTCCCAGTTTATAAATCTCTGTAATTTTAAGCGTATGGG
>CAZHNS010000023.1:0-37316 GCA_964534175.1 uncultured bacterium
AAGGGTGTTTATTCTATATGTCGGCACCCTTTATATTCTTCTTTTATTTTTCTTATAGTGCCAGGAATCTGCCTCTTATTTAAATCCTGGATAGCATTCTCTGTTCCTTTTGTAATGTATGTATTTCTAAAGGCATTAATAAAGGAAGAGGAAGATTACTTGAGTAAAAGATTTAGCTCTGAGTATGAAAAGTATAAAAGAAAAGTGTCTCTCGCGTTTCCGAGAGTTTGGAGATACGAGAAGTAATTAATTGAGTAATGCAATCATTTTTTTAGCACAAAAGTAGATTTTAATTTAATCAAATGAAAATTTGTATTAGGTAGGCAATAAGAAGTGCGAGAGAAAAGCTGAAGAGCGTTCCGATAAGAATATATTCTGCTTCTTTTCTCCTTGAGTGGTCTTTTATTTCTCCGAACCTGAAAATTGTTTTAGCTGTTATCAAAAAGGCAATTGCCATTACATTACCGCTTAACACAAAGATGTAGATTAATGTTCTCTCTAAAATTCCAATCCATAGCCCTGCTTTTTCGAGACCTTCAGCTTCTTTTATTTGTTTTCTGAAAGGCTCGGTGGCAAGCCCTATTATGTATCCGGAAGGCCAGATTAGTATAATAAATCCAAGGATTACTAATAATACTCTCTTTGAGTTCCATAAGATTACTATAAGGCCAAAAATGAGAGATAAATAGTTTTCTGTAAGTAAAAGCCATATTGCAATCAATGTAAATATAAGCAGTATCTGACTTAAAAAGAAATTAAAGAGATTTCTTCTTTTCGGTATCATAATCAGGTACGCTAGAAAGTGAGCGATAAATGCGAGCGGCAGAATCCATAGATCCCTCCAGGAGAAAGAAATGAGGTATATTGATAGTGCATAAGTCGCTCCGGAAATATATAACCACCTGGATTTTATTTTTTTCTTCTTTACATGATTGGTTAAATTTGTAAACCCGAATATCAGGCTTATTGCCGAGTGAATTATCAGTATATGTAATAAAATATTAATATCGTTCATAATAATCTCCAAAACTTATAATTGTTCTTATAGTTTTCATAGCTTATAATTTTTATTAAGCAAATGTTTAAATAAATCGAAAGATTCGCTTAGTGTGAAATGCCCTCCGAGCTGCAATCTCTGATTTACTGCGGGTTGAGAGATTCCTAGTTTTTTACTTATGGAGATCTGTGTGTCTCCTTTGAGCCATAAAACTATAGCTTCAGCCTGTTCGGGAGACCATCGCCGGGTTATTGAGTCTATTGATGAAGAAATAAATTCCATCTGCTTATTCAATTCATCGATGCTGGGCTTTATAGAAAACCTTCTGTATTTTGATATATTGTCGAGAGCGTTGCCGGATAATCTGAAAGCCTCGCCGTCGCTTTCCTTTATGTTTTTTCTGTTGAGAGATTCTATCTCTCCGATGCCTATGGCTATTCTAGCATCAATAATTTTTCCTTTTATGGTCTTGCTTAGAAGTTGAGCTTTCAGGTATATTGCTATTTCTAAAGCAGAGGTTGGCTCCGAAATTACTATTTGAAAGGAGTCACCTCTAAAGATATCTGAGATGCCTGCGATGCTCTTTTTCTTGAAATTGTTTAAAGAGTTAAGTGCATCTTTAAGAGTTTTTAAAGCTTTCTCTCTTTCTGAGCCAAATTTTCCGGATTTTACAATATCCCCGGTAATAACTGCATATGTCTTATTTTTGCCCATTATAAACCTCAAATGTTATATTTGGTATTATAAGTCTAAAAGACTATAATGTCAAGAGGGGATGTTTGATGGGGAGTAGAGAGTAGTGAGTAGTTGGTAGTTGAAGAAACAACAAAAAAATCTCTGGGTACTCTGTGGTTCATATTTAGGATTTTGGATTTGGGGGTTAGGATTTGGTAAAAATAAAATAATTTTTTTGGGTTGTGTGGTAGGACTCTGTGTACTCTGTGTCTCTGTGTGAGATTAATTTTGGGGTTCTAGGGTTGGAGGTCGCTCTTGACAAATAATTTCACGGTTTTATATTCATAAAATATGGGAAAGAAAAAATATAAAAGAATAGTTGTAAAAGTAGGAAGTACTACAATAACTCATTCCGTTGGCAAGCTTAACCTTACGATGATAGACAATATTGTGAGACAGTTGGTTGACCTCAAGAATAAAGGGAAGGAAGTAATCCTTGTAACTTCGGGAGCGATAGGTGCTGGTATGGGCGAGTTAGGGTGTGAGAAAAGGCCCAGATTGATTCCAAAACAGCAGGCAATGGCAGCGATAGGGCAGGGGCTTTTAATTGGAGTATACAATAGGCTTTTGAGAGAATACGGAGAAAAAGGAGCGCAGGTTCTGCTAACTTCCAACGACCTTGAAGACAGAGATAGGTATCTAAACGCTTTTAATACTTTGATAACTCTCCTGGAATATGGAGTTATACCTATTGTCAACGAAAATGACACTGTGGCGACGAATGAGATTAAATTTGGTGATAATGATACTCTCTCAGCCCGGGTGGCGAGTCTTGCCGAAGCTGATGTATTGATAAATTTAAGCGATGTTGAAGGGCTCTATAAAGGGGATCCTTCGAAGGCACCCGAATCATTAGAAATTATAAGAAAAGTTGAAAAAATTACTCCTGAGATTGAGCAATTGGCTGGAAGTAATAAGGGAAGCGAGGTTAGTACCGGTGGAATGACAACTAAGATCGAAGCGGCGAAGGCGGCTGTTGATTCCGGTATAATAATGGTTATTGGTCCCGGCTATAAGAAAAATATTGTTATCGATCTGGTAAATATGCTTGAGAATGAAGAGGAATATAATCTGGGGACGACATTTCTACCTTCAGGAGGAAGCCTTTCCAAAAGAAAGCAGTGGCTGAGTTTTAATGTTCCTGTTTGTGGTGGTCTTAAAGTGGATAAGGGAGCAGAAGAAGCTCTTGTGAATAAGGGGAAAAGTTTATTGCCCGGCGGTGTTAAAGAGGTTATCGGCGTTTTCTCTCCAGGAGATTTAGTTAAAATACTTAATCAAGAAGAAAAAGAAATAGGAAAGGGGCTGGTTGATTATTCGAGTGCCGAAATAGAAAAAATTAAAGGTCATCATTCCAGTGAGATTTTTTCGATTCTGGGCTATATAAATCAGGAAGAAATAATTCATAGAAGAAATATGGTTATAGGAGGTTAACAGATGGGTTTGAAGGAAGATGTTATCTCTCAAGGTAAAAAAGCAAAAGAAGCTTCAAGAATACTGGCTAATACCTCTACGGATATTAAAAACAGGGCACTGCTAAACATAGCCCGGAAACTTGAAAAATCATCGAAAAAGATAATTTCAATTAACAATAAGGATATGAAAGCAGGCAGGGAGAAAAAACTTGCGAAATCTCTTTTAAACAGGTTGGAATTAAATGAAAAGAGAATTAATAGTATGGCAAAAGGTCTCCGCGAAGTTGTGCAGTTAGAGGACCCTGTTGGTGAGGTTTTAGGAGTTAAAAAAAGACCCAATGGACTTGAAATTGGACGCATAAGAGTTCCCCTTGGAGTTATAGGCATTATTTATGAGGCGAGACCTAATGTAACCGTGGATGTTGCCGGATTATGCCTTAAAGCCGGGAATGCCGTACTCTTAAGAGGTGGTTCAGAGGCATTTAAATCTAATCAGGTTTTAACAAGCATAATTCAGGATGCTATTGTTGAAGAAGGTTTACCTCGCGAGTCGGTTCAATTAGTGCAGACCACTGATAGGGGTGCAGTTAGTGTGATGTTTAAGATGAATGATTATCTTGATGTCTTAATCCCCAGGGGCGGAGCGGGCCTTATCCAGAGAGTGGTGAAAGAATCAAGCGTTCCCGTTATTGAAACCGGTGTGGGTAATTGCCATGTATATGTCGATTCTTCGGCTGATATCGATATGGCACTTAGAATCGTTTATAACGCAAAAACCGATTATCCCGCTGTTTGCAATGCCGCTGAAACTCTTCTTATACATAAAGATATCGCTGAAGATTTTCTTCCCTTAATCTATAAAAAGTTTTCTGAAAATAATGTGGAGCTGCGTGGATGTTCCAGGTCGAGAAAGATAATAACTGGTATTAAAAAAGCTACAGAGGATGACTGGTATGAAGAATATCTGGATTATATTATGGCGGTTAAGATAGTGGATAGTATCGATGATGCCATAAATCATATTTACAAATACGGCTCAAAGCATTCCGAATCCATCGTAACCAGTAATTACAATGATGCGAATAAATTTTTAAAAGAAATTGACGCAGCCGCTGTTTACGTTAATGCTTCCACTCGCTTTACCGATGGAGGAGAATTCGGTATGGGAGCCGAGATAGGAATAAGCACTCAGAAGCTGCATGCAAGGGGTCCCATGGGCCTTAAAGAACTGACCTCCACTAAATTCATAATCAGAGGTAACGGACAGATAAGGGAAACCTGATTTTAGGTTTTAGGTCTTTGGTTTTAGGTATTAGTTTTAAACAACAAAAATAAAATCATTCTTGATATTCATATAATTTGATCTTTGTGGTTGGTGGGTTGTTTTTTTGACTCTAGACACAAGACTCATGGCACATGACTCTTTTATTGGACTCCGTGTACTCTGTGGTAAATAATTTAAGGTTAGGGGGTTGCAGAAAAAACTAAGATATATAATTTATCTGTGTAATTTTAAAATTAAGGAAGGGCAAGGAAAAATGGATTATGAGAATAAAAAAATCAATGGTGTTTTAAAACAGGATTATGATTTTTTCTCGCATGGGCTTGAGGGTGTTGCCGCTTTTGAAACATCTATAAGCTATATCGACGGTAAGGATGGTATTTTGATTTACCGTGGTATACCCATAGAGGAATTGGCTGAGAAATCCAGTTATGAAGAGACGGCTTATTTTTTGATTTATGGCAGCCTTCCTACAATATCTGAACTAAAAAGATTTTCACAAGATCTTGAAACTCATATTTCTTTAGATCCTGAGGATATAAAGTGGCTGAAGGATTTTCCCGTGGCGGCTCATCCAATGGATGTACTTAATACCTGTGTATCTCTAATGAGTCTACCCGAAGGCGGTGACTACGAAGTGTGCAGGGAAAGTGATTTGAAGGCGGGAACTCATATTATGGGTAAGATTCCTTCTTTTGTTGCTGCATTCGACCGCATAAGAAAGGGTAAGCAGCCTATTCCTCCTGATAATAAGCTTTCCTATGCTGCCAATTTCCTGTGGATGCTTAACGGAGAAAAGCCAAAAGAAAAAGAAGCTAAGATAATGAATCTTTGTCTGATTCTTCACGCTGAGCATGGGGTCTGTGCTTCCACATTCGGAACTCTGGTTACTTCGTCGACTTTTACCGATGTTTATTCTTCTATCGTGACTGCTATAGGTACGCTTAAGGGTTATCTTCATGGCGGCGCAAATGAACAGGTTATACGGATGCTGGAAAGAATCGGTGGTCCGGAAAATGTGGAGAAATATATAAACGAAGCGACGGAGAAAAAAGAAAAAATAATGGGTTTTGGCCACAGAGTCTATAAAGCTCTTGACCCCAGGGCAAGAATTCTTAAAAAATATGCTAAGGACTTGACCGGCAAAAGAGATGAGGTTCTGTTTAAAACTGCCCTTAAAGTCGAAGAGATAATGGAAAAGAAATTCGGACCTAAAGGGATATATCCAAATGTCGATTTTTATTCCGGTTTCGTATATAAAGCTCTTGGTATTCCTACTGATATGTTTACTTCCATTTTTGCCATGGCACGCTGTGCAGGCTGGATAGCTCATATTCTTGAGTACAGAGAATCTAACAGAATATTTAGACCTCGCGGTATTTACAGTGGACCTGTTAATGTTAGGTATATACCGATAAAAGAGAGATGAGGTTTGGGTAAAACTATATCTGAGAAAATCCTCTCTGAACACGTCGGAAGAGATGTAAAACCGGGAGAATTTGTGGTCGCGAAGGTAGATGTAGTTATGGCTCAGGATGGAACTGGACCTCTTTCCGTACAGGAATTAAAGAAAATGAATATGGAAAGAGTCTTCGATAAAGATAACTCAATATTCTTTATCGACCATGCTTCCCCGAGTTCTCGGAAAGAATTGTCCAACTCTCAGAAGACGTTAAGAGAATTTTCGAAAAAGACTGGAGCTTTCCTTTCTGACGTCGGAGAAGGGGTTTGCCATCAGAGGCTAGTAGAGGACTGGGTGAATCCGGGAAATTTGGTAGTAGGAGCCGATTCTCATACATGTACTTCCGGAGCGCTTGGTGCTTTCTCGACCGGTATGGGTTCGACAGATATTGCGCTCGCTTTTGCTTTAGGCAAAGTCTGGCTCAAAGTCCCTGAAACACATAAATTTGTAATAAATGGAGATTTACCTCTGGGCGTTTATTCAAAGGATATAATTCTTCATATAATAGGGTTGATCAGCGCAGATGGTGCAACTTATAAAGCTATGGAGTTTGAAGGAGATACAATAGAAAGCCTTTCTATGTCTTCACGTTTCACAATTACGAATATGGCTGTTGAGGCGGGAGGTAAAACAGGACTTATCGGAACAGATGATACTACGAAAGAATATCTCGAGATGAGAGGTAGAGGCGAAAAATTCAGAGAAATAAAATCCGATTCTGATGCTAATTTTGAAAAGGTAGTCGAGATAGAAGCAGATAAACTTGAACCTTTAATTGCTTTCCCTCATACGGTTGATAATGTTAAGGGTATTTCTGAGGTTGAAGATGTAAAAATAGATCAGGTTTTTATAGGAACCTGTACGAACGGAAGACTAGAAGATTTGCGGATAGCGGCTTCGATTCTTAAAGGCAAAAAAAGATATTCTGATACCAGGTTAATTGTTATTCCCGCATCAAGAGAGGTCTTCTTAGAAGCGTTGCGCGAAGGTCTAATCGAGACTTTCTTGGAAGCGGGTGCGTCTATCGAGTCCCCCGGATGTGGTCCCTGTGTAGGAATACATAAAGGAGTTCTTGGGGATGGGGAAAGAGTTCTGTCGACGCAAAATCGAAATTTTGAAGGAAGGATGGGTAATCCCAAAGGGTTTATCTATCTCAGTTCTCCGGCGACTGCCGCAGCCACGGCTATAGAAGGCAAGATTGCGGATCCAAGGGGGTATTTAAAGTGAATTCTGAAATCTCCGGAAGAGCCTTTAGATTTGGTGATAATATTTCCACAGACCATATAGCACCGGGAAGGTATTTTCATCTCCGGAGTAATCTCGATGAACTCGCAAAACACGTGCTTGAGGATGCCGACCCTTCTTTTTCTTCAAAAGTTAAAGCCGGCGATATTATTGTGGCTGGCAGAAATTTCGGACTCGGCTCTTCAAGGGAACACGCCCCGAGAGTGATCAAAATTTCAGGAGTTTCTTGTATTATCGCAAAATCTTTCGCGAGAATATTTTACAGAAATGCTTTTAATATAGGGTTGCCCTTATTGGTCAGCAACACTGATGAAATCGATGAAGGGGATGAGCTTAAGGTCAACCTTGAAAAGGGAGAAATCGAGGACAAAACAAACGGTAAGATTTTAACATTTACTCCTCTTTCTCCTTTTATGCGGAAGTTGATTGAGGATGGGGGAATAGAAGAACACATTAAGAAATATGGTGATTTTAAGGTAGAGTGATTTGAGGAAGAATAGAAGTGGTTCAGTTTAATAAGCTTGTTTTGCCCGATAGGGGAGTAAAGATAGAAATCAAAGATGGGAAGGTAGGTGTTCCTGATAACCCTATAATACCTTTTATTGTTGGTGATGGGATCGGTTCTGATATAATGAATGCTTCGATGTTGGTCTGGAATGAGGCAGTTGAATTAGCCTATAAAGCAAAAAGGAAAATTGAATGGTTTGAAATATTTGCGGGTGAAAAAGCGATAGAAAAGTATGGAGAGCCATTACCGGAAGATACCCTGAAGGCTATTAGATACTTTAACATATCCATAAAAGGACCTCTAACGACTCCCGTGGCAGGGGGGTATAGAAGTCTCAATGTATCTCTCAGGCAGTTGTTGAACCTTTATGCATGCGTAAGACCTGTAAAATACTATAGAGGAGTTCCATCTCCTCTCAGAAATCCGGAAAAGATGGATATTGTTATTTTCAGGGAAAATACTGAAGATGTATATTCGGGTATTGAATGGGAGGAAGGGACAAAAGAAGCTAAAAAAGTTATTGATTTTATTAATAGAGAAATGGGAACAAAGCTTGAATACGACGCAGGAATAGGAGTTAAACCTATAAGTATATCAAAGACGAAAAGATTGGTTAGAAAAGCGATTCAATATGCTATAGATAACAGGAGAAGCAGTGTTACAATTGTTCATAAAGGCAATATTATGAAGTTTACCGAAGGCGCTTTTAAGAAATGGGGTTACGAGCTCGCAAACGAAGAATTTAGAGAACAAATTATTACTGAAGATGAACTCTACGATCAAGTTAAAGCGGAAGATGGTGTAACTCCCACGACAAAAAAGGGAGCTTTCAAGGCCCTGCGCGCGGGAAGAGCGGCCGGAGATCCCGGAGATAGAATAGTTGTAAAAGACAGAATTGCAGATCAAATGTTTATGCAGCTTCTTACCCGTCCCGATGAATATGAAGTTGTAGCGCTACCGAATTTGAACGGAGACTACCTTTCTGATGCCGCGGCCGGACAGATTGGAGGGCTGGGTATTGCTCCCGGAGCTAATATAGGTGATAATGTTGCGCTTTTCGAACCCACCCATGGCTCTGCTCCCAAGTACAGGAGACTCGATAAAGTTAATCCTTCTTCGCTGGTTCTTTCCGGAGTAATGATGTTCAAATATATTGGGTGGGATGAGGTGGCAGATATAATTGAAAAGGCTCTTGAAAAAGCTTTTCTTGATAAAAAAGTTACTTATGATCTTGCAAGGCAGATGGAAGGGGTAAATCCTATAAAAACTTCGGAATTTGCTCGGGCGATTGTCGAGCGAATGGCATAGCATAGCGGCTAAGCCGCTAAAGTGAAAAATTTAAATATAAAAATGGAAAATTACAAATTAAAGTTCAAAAATAAAGACAAAAACAAGAATCAACAAATTACGGGAATAACACGAATATTTCTTTTGTTTTTTTGGTTTTAGAGGGGTGGTTAATTTTGCATTTTGATTTGTCATTTTGCTTTTTAATTTTTGATATTTCAATTTTGATAAAATGACTTGTAATGTTGCGGAATAAAAGGATTGTTAATGCTTATATGGAAAATGGTTTATAATACTTATATATAAGGAGGAAATTTGCTGCTTTTAATATTAGTTTCATATATTAATCTTTCAATTGCGACTTCTGAGAGATCTAGGGCGCTTTATTCGAATCCGGCAGGTTTATCTGTTCATTCTTATCCTGAAATCTCCATTCGCAGTGAAGATTATTGGGTTTCAATGAATATACCTTTTCTTGGATTTGCAGGAGGTGTTCGCTTCAAGAGCGATTCAATGGAGTATATGACCGGAGTAAGTCCTTTGCACTTTAAAGATAAGTTTTCTCTCGGTTATATGTATTCTTCCTGGAATGATAAATATACTCTTGGTGCTATGCTTCGTCCCCACAAATGGGTTTCTTTAGGTTTTACAACCAATTTCCCCAGTAGTGAGGGTTATGATTTTAACTTAGGGGTTTCGGTTATCCCGGGTTGGGATAGATTGGTTTTGACTTCGGATTTTTTTGTGGATAGGAGAGAAAATGATACAAGATACTTAATTCATAGTCTTACCGGAGCTTTAGAAATTGTAGAAGGCATCAAATTAAATGTCGGATTTTTGCCAGAAAACAACAGTTTTGAAGATGGTAAAATCTTCGGTGGATTAGAATTCTCACTTGGAAATTTGCTTTTTGGCGGTTATCATAGCGATGGCGATAGTGAAGGTATAGTTACAGCTTCTGTTGTACCTTATCCAACTTTATTTAAAGGTCAGAGCCGTTCGGTAGTAATCAGGATTGAAGGAGGTTATCCGGAAGTTCCTGATATCCATGGGTTTTTGGGAAAAGAACATTCATTTTATAATCTTTTGAATTTGTTGGATTATGTCAAGGGAACAAAAAAAATAGATAGCGTAGTAGTTTATCTGAAAAGTAACTCTCTGGGATTGGCACAAGCCGAGGAAGTTAGAAAACTACTTTCTGAAATCTCAGCAGAAAAACTTCTTATTGTACATTCGGACTACCTTGCTTTTAAGGATTTATACCTTGCTTCGGCAGCAGATGTTATATCCCTTTCTCCTCCGGGTATGATATATTTCCCCGGGCTTTATCTTTCTAAGATCTACATAAAAGGTGCTTTGGATAAGTTGGGTATAGAGGCAGAAGTTGGAAGTGTAGGTAAATATAAGAGTGCAGTGGAAATGTTTACAAGAGAGGAAATGAGTCAATATGATAGAGAGCAGATTGAGAAATTTCTTGATGATCTTGTGGAAGTGGTAGTAGGGGAAATTTCGGATTCAAGAGGTATAGAAGAAAACAAAATAAAAAATCTTGTGGATTCTCTGGGATGTTTTACGCCAGAGGAAGCACTAAAAGAAGGATTAATAGATACTGTAGCTTATTTCGACGAGATTAAAAAACTAGCCGGTATCAAGGGCCAGGGTAAAATGTGGAGAGGTAAGAGTGTTCCTCGGGAATTTTTGTTAAGCGATCCTCCCAAAATAGCGGTTTTAGCCCTCGAGGGAACCATAATCGTTGGCGAAAGTTCTCGTTCACCTTTTGATATTCCTATTTTTGGTGGCCCTACTATCGGTTCAGAATCGGTGAAAAAGGAATTAGAGAAACTAAAAAAGGACAAAGCCGTGAAAGCGGTGGTTTTAAGGATAAACTCAGGAGGCGGAAGTAGCCTTGCCTCTGATTTAATATACAGAGAGATTTTAAGGTTAAAGGAAGAAAAACCGGTGGTGATATCTATGGGTAATATGGCAGCCTCAGGAGGATATTATATTGCAGCTCCAGCTAATAAAATACTGGTTGATAGGACAACACTTACAGGTTCTATTGGAGTTTGGAGCACAAAATTTGTTACCGAGGGTTTATATAATAAACTTGGAATTACTCATGATATCGTAAAATGGGGAGAACATGCCGATGCTTTTGGCTCACATCGTCCTTTCACGCATTACGAGAGAAAGATATTTGAAAAAATGCTAAAGAATATATATGAGCAATTTCTTGAAGCAGTTGCTAACCCTAGAGGTTTAACGGTTGAGGAAGTGGATTCTTTGGCAATGGGCAGAATATGGAGTGGTCTTACCGCAAAAGAAATTTCTCTTGTAGATGGATACGGGGGACTTCTCGATGCAATAAAAGTTGCAGGAGAAGAAGCAGGAATTAAGCATTATAAAGTTGTTCTATTGCCTAAACCATTAAAATTTCTTGAAAGGTTAATGGGTGTAGAGGAGAATGCTTATTTACCTGTGTTAAAGTTACTCCAGGAACCTTACCTTTATTTTGAGCCAGCCAGGCTTGATTTTGGAAAATAAATTCTCACACAGAGACACGGAGAACACAGAGCAAGAAAGAATTTAGAAGTTAAGAGTTGGTAGTTAGAATCCCATCCCAACCTCAAAAACTAAAGAGGAACAACAAATATTCCGAATTACACGAATAACTTTTTTGTTTATTTTTACTAAAATCTAAAACCGAAGACCTAAGACCTAGAATTCAAACAGAGACACAGAGTATACAGAGAAAAGGAAAACACACGGAAAATCATTCTCCTCCTTTACTTTTTTAACTTTTTCCGTAACTTTCTAGTATAATATGCCCTTGTAAAGGAAATATAAGTTCTTATGAATGATAGTAAGAAAACAAAAAAACAGTTAATAGACGAGTTAAAAAAACTACGCAAGGAAATTGCCAAACTTGGAAAGTCTCTAAGCAAAAGAAAACAAATAGATAATAAATTGATGCAAGCACAAGCTATGTTTGAAACTTTTTTGGAAAACATTCCTGATTTCATCTACTTTAAAGATAAAGATTCACGTTTTGTAGAGGTGAGTAAAGCTAAAGCGGAACAGGTTGGTCTTTCAAGAAAAGAAGTGCTTGGCACAACAGATTTTGACTATTTTACTAAGGAACATGCAGAGCAGGCATTTCGGGACGAACAGGAGGTAATGAAAACGAGTAAGCCAATAGTGGGAAAAGTTGAAAAGGAGACTCATCCCGATGGAAGAATAACCTGGGTCTCGACAACCAAGATTCCAAGGTATGACGATGAGGGGGATATAATCGGGACTTTAGGTATTTCAAGAGATTTTACAGAGGATAGAAAAAGAGAAGAAGATCTAATTGAGGCTCGAAAAGCTTTTCAAAAAGCCTCTCAGGCAAAAACTAGCTTTTTAGCTATAATGAGTCATGAAATCCGTACTCCTCTAAACGCTATAATTGGAATGTGTGAAATCTTAGAAGAGACAGTTCTTTCTAGAGAACAGCATAATTATTTAAAAGTTTTAAGGGAGGCCGGAGAGACTCTTCTCGCCATAATTAATGATGTGCTCGATATTTCCAAGATTGAATGTGGTGATGTGCAAATTGAGCAAAGTGAATTTTTTCTTGATGATCTCGTTGAGAAAGTTTGTGATATCCTGGCTGTGAGAGCTCATAGGAAGGGTATTGAACTTGTTGATCATATTTCTCCTAATGTTCCAATTGGTCTTACAGGTGACTCTTATCGAATGCGCCAGATTTTGGTGAATCTTATTGGAAATTCGATTAAGTTTACTGATGAGGGAGAAATTGTGTTGAATGTTAAACTTGCAGAGGAAGCGGATATTAAATGTAAAACCAAAAAGAAAAATGGGGTTTGTTTGCTGTTTTCAGTAAAAGATACAGGGGTGGGAATACCAAAGGAAAAACAAAAAGCTATATTTGACAGTTTTAGGCAGGCCGATTCTTCCACTACCCGCAAATTTGGGGGGACTGGTTTGGGATTGAGCATATCAAAACGACTCGTTGAATTGATGGGAGGGGAAATGTGGGTTAAAAGTGAGGAAGGAAAAGGGAGTGAATTTTTCTTTACTGTGCAGTTTGGAATGCAAAAAGCCGAGAAGACCCGTACATTCGTTGAGCCTGAGGAAGTTGACGTGAAAGGTGTTACAGCTCTTGTTGTTGATGATAACGCGACGAATAGATTGATTCTAAGAGAGAATCTTACAGCATGGGGAGCGGATGTTGTTGAGGCTTCGGGAGGAGAAGAAGCAATTTCAATAATTAAATCTGCCAGGAAAGAGGGTAAAAATTTCCGACTTGTTTTACTCGACCGGCGAATGCCGACGGTAGATGGTTTTAAAGTAGCTGAGCTTATAAGAGAAGATAAAAAAAGCGAAGAGACCACCACTGTAATGATGCTTACTTCTGATTACAGAGTTAAAGATTTGTCCCGCATAGATAAACTGGGTGTGAGTTGTTATCTGGTTAAACCAATAAAGAGAGATGATTTGAAGAATGCGATTCTTACCACGTTAGGCCTTTGGAAGGCTAAGAAAAAGAAAAAAGAGGTTGAAGGGCTTAAGGCGATTGATCTGCCTCCAATGAAAATTTTACTTGTAGAGGATACAGAAGATAATCGTTTGCTGATACAAGCTTTTTTGAAGAAATCTTCTGTCCAAATAGATGAAGCCGAAAATGGTAAAATTGCTTTTGAGAAATTTAAGAAGAACGTATATGATTTAGTTTTGATGGATATGCAGATGCCCGTTATGGATGGGTATACGGCTACCAGAAAAATCCGTCTGTGGGAGAAAAGAGTGGGAGCAGAAGAAACTCCAATTGTTGCACTTACTGCGTATGCTTTGAAAGGTGATGCCGAGAAATGTTTGAATGTCGGATGTAATACTCATGTTGCGAAGCCCGTTAAGATGGAAAGGTTGGTCCAGATTCTGAAGGAATTTGCAGATAAGCTGGGTTTATAATTCGGGAGGTTTGATGGCTGATAAGGAAAAAATTGTCGTTAAAGTAGATTCCGAAATAGCAGATTTGATACCTGGTTTTTTACAGAACAGACAAAAAGACATAAAGAATATTATATCTTATCTTGAAGAAGGAAATTTTGAACAGATAGAAAGATTGGGGCACGGTATGAAAGGCTCTGGTGCAGGTTATGGGTTCGATGGAATAAGCGAGATTGGTAAGTCTATAGAAGTGGCAGGGAAAAGAAAAGACGTTGAAGGTATTAAAAAAGGGATAGAGGACTTAAAAGATTATCTGGATAGAGTGGAAATAATAGACGAATAAAATTTTTAATATTATATTTGATGACTAAGAAATACGAATTAATTCTTTTTGACCTTGATGGAACCTTATTTGATTATAAAAAAGCTGAAGAGTATGCTTTAAAAAAGAGCATGGAACACTTCGATGTAAATCTCAATCCTGATTTTTGTTTAGAAAAGTATAGGAAAATAAACAGGCAAGTATGGTTGGAGTTTGAAAGAGGCGAGATAAGTCTTAATGAGTTAAAGTTAAAAAGATTCAAAGTTTTGTTTGACGAACTCAGTATAAAACAGGATATAAAAAGTTTTAGCGATAAGTATCTGTATTATATTTCTAAAAGTTCTTTCGTTACAGAAGGTGCAGAGGAAATTGTTTTCTCATTATATGGAAAGTATAAACTTGCGTTGGTTACAAACGGAATTTACTCTGCGCAATATGAAAGGTTAAAGAGTTCGCCTCTAAAAGATTTTTTTCATATTTTTGTAGTTTCGGAAAAAATTGGGGTTGCCAAGCCCGATCCCGATTTTTTCTCTTACGTTTTCAAAAAGGCTCGGCACAATGATAAAAGTACAGCTCTAATTGTTGGAGATTCTCTTTCGAGTGATATTAAGGGAGGACTCAATTTTGGTATCGATACCTGCTGGTTTAATCCCGAAAAAATTAGAAACGAAGAAAAAATATCTCCGACTTACGAAATTGAAGAGCTAACTCAGATTAAGGATATTATCTTACCATCCCACCAAAAATAAAATAGTATCACACAGAGACACGAAGAACACAGAGGTTTTGAACTGTTGGTCCGTTGGTCTGGTAGTAATAATGACGGAAGACCGGAGACGGCAGACCGAATTAGACGACGAACTAAGAACCACAAACTTCGAAGTAAAATCTAAATCCAAATCCTAAATCCAAGAACAATTATTTAACTATTTTTCTATTAACAATTTGACTGAGACCCGAAGGATCTTTGAGATTTAACAGTAGTTTAGTAATCGCTTAATAACTCCTTAACAAGAAAACCTATATCTTTAACCAAAGTTTATAACCTTAAAGGAGGTTTTTTATGAGAAGGTTCTGGTACTTGGTTTGTTTGGTGTTTTTAGTAGTTGTGCCCGCAAGTTTGACTGGTACAGAAACGAAAGTCTCTATGGTTTTATGGAACCGTTATACTGCAGACGTCAGTGGAGGTGAATTTAATGAGAGTGTATTCAGCCTGGAGAGAGGCTACTTTAGAATCGAGCCTACTTTTACCGATAAAGTAAAGGGGCGATTTAATATCGATTTGTTTTCTGATGAAGATGGTCTTGATGGAGCGGGATTCAAGTTAAAGTACGCTTATCTGGATTTCAGCGAGGTTTTGCCGATTCCCGAAAGCAAAATTAGCGTTGGTTTGATTAAGCACTATTTCGGCACCGTCTACGATTGGGAGTACCTATCCATAGAGAAAGCATTAGAAGATAAGGAAGGAGTTGCCTCATCTACGGACTACGGGCTTGCCCTGTTTGGTTATCTGCCCGGCGGTTATGGCGAATATGCGGTTTCCGTATTAAACGGTGAAGGATATAAGAAGACCGGCGGTGATTTGGACAAGGAGCCTGAGATTGCGGCTAATTTGAGGGTTATTTCAATCCCCGGATTTACTGTAGGCGGTTCTGTATTGTACGAAAACGACGAGAGCGAAAGACTTGCATACGCAGGTATAACACATATTTCAAAAGGTCCTTTTGATCTCTGGGGTGAATATCTTGTTTCTGATATGAACGATATAACCGCTAACGGTTTTATGGTTATGCCCATTATTAAACTTAAAGGATTAGCCGGTATTGATGTCGATCTCTTAGGAAGGTTTGATATGTGGGACGAAAATGCAGATGTAGATGATGATGGTAACATGACTATTACTGCAGGTTTAAACTGGAATCTCGTTAGAAACGCGAAAGGTGCTCCAATGGTGTTTTTGCAGTTACAGGGAGCGAGAACGATATTTGAGGACGATACTCTCGGCGATATTGATAAAGTGATGGCTCAGATTCAGTGGAAATTCAGCAACGTTTTTTAACATGTGGGTAGCTTAACACTATCTTAACAAACTCTTAATAGATGGTTAATGTTTAAAAATAACTTTCAAAAAATAAAAGGAGGATATAAATGAAAAAGTTTAAAATGTTCGTTTTCTTATTTATGCTTGTAAGTGTAGCATCTTTTATCAACGTCTCTGCTTTTGCCGCTTCGAAGAGTATAACTATAACCGGTTCGACAACTGTTTTGCCAATAGCTCAGAGAGCTGCCGAAGCTTTTATGGATATTAATGAAGATATTTCTGTCTCAGTCAGAGGCGGAGGTTCCGGCGTCGGTATAGCAGCGCTTATTGACGGAAGAGCCGACATCGCGGATGCTTCAAGGCCTATAAAAACAAAAGAAATTAAACTTGCCAGGGAAAAAGGTATTGATCCTTACGCAAATGTGGTAGCACGAGATGGTCTTGCTATTGTTGTTCACCCGGAGGTAACTGTAGATTCGATTTCAATAGAGGACTTAAAGAAGATTTTTACCGGTGAGATTGAGAACTGGAAGGATGTTGGGGGTCCAAGTAAGGCTATTGTTGCAATATCTAGAGATTATTCGTCAGGGACTTTTGAGGTTTTCAAAGAATTGGTACTTGAAGGTGCCAAGGTTAAAGACGGAGCTTTGATGCTTGCTTCAAACAAAGCTGTTGCCACAACAGTATCCACAACTCCATACTCGATTGGATATATAGGTCTCGGTTATCTTTCGGATAAGGTTAATGCCCTTAAAGTAGATGGGGTAGAAGCCAGTGAAGAAACAGTTAAGAAAGGAGAATATAGGCTGGCGCGTCCTCTCTTTATGTATACTAATGGAGAACCTACAGGTGTATTAAAAACTTTTATGGATTTTGTTTTTTCTGCTCAGGGACAGGAGATAGCAAGAGAAGTGGGATACGTTCCTGTTAAGTAAGCCTTGTTGTAGGTTTTAAATAAATCTTTTAGTGGTGCCGGAGTTTAAGAATGGAGGTGGGATAAAATTATCCCACTTCCAAAAATTGTAAAAAATGATAAAAGAAAAACTTTTTAAATATTTAACCCTAACAGCAGCTCTATGCTCGGTTGTTTTTCTTTTCGGCATAATATTCAGTATATTCAAAGAAGGATATGCTATATTCGCCGAAGTAGGTTTCTTTAAGTTTTTATTCGGTAAATCCTGGCATCCTACGCATTATCCTCCGGAATTCGGAATTTTACCTTTAATTGTAAGTTCAATATTGGTTACAGGGGGAGCGCTGGTAGTATCGGTCTCTCTTGGTGTTGGATCGGCTATTTATATTTCCGAGCTTGCACATCCGAAAGCAAAAGAATTTTTAAAACCTTTGGTAGAACTTCTTGCCGGTGTACCTTCCGTTATTTATGGTTTATTCGGAATGGCGTTCTTAGGACCTTTTTTAAGCAGAGTTTTTGGCTTGCCGGTTGGATTGAATGCTTTTACTGCCTCAATAATTCTTGGGGTAATGGTTGTACCTATAATTTCAAGTATCTCTGAGGATGCAATAAATTCAGTTCCAAAACAACTAAGAGAAGCATCACTTGCTCTTGGAGCTAATATGTGGGAGACGATAATAAAGGTAGTTTTACCCGCTGCCAAATCAGGAGTGATTTCCTCGGTTGTTTTGGGTTTCGGTAGAGCCATCGGTGAAACGATGGTAGTATTGATGGTTGCAGGAGGAGCTACTGCTATACCTCGTTCAATATTTAGACCTGTTCGACCAATGACTTCTGCTGTGGCAGCTGAAATGGGAGAAACAACCATGGGGAGTTCTCATTTTCATGCCTTATTCGGAATAGCAATAGTTCTCTTCGTGATAACTTTTATTTCAAACTTGATAACAGAATGGGTCATGAAAGGAAGGGATAGAAATGGAGCTTAGAAAGACAAAAGAGTTTTTAGGAATAAATTTACTGCGTTTGACAATATTTATAAGTATACTATTTTTGTTTTTATTTATATTTCTTATTTTCGCAAGAGGAGGAAAAATGATTTCCTTTACTTTCCTAACCCAACCCCCAAGGGAAGGAATGACAAAAGGCGGAATATTTCCGGCTATAATCGGTACCCTATATTTGACAATCCTATCAGTACTATTTGCTTTTCCCATTGGGGTGTTGTCTTCTATCTATCTTGTGGAATATTCCAAAAAAAACGTTCTGGTAACGATAATAAGGACTGCTATTGGTACTTTAGCCGGTGTCCCTTCCATAATTTTTGGGCTTTTTGGACTGGCAATTTTTGTTATAACTTTTGGCTTCGGCGTTTCCATACTTTCTGGTTCCCTGACTTTAGGAATAATGATCTTGCCCCTTATTATTAAAGCCTCAGAAGAAGCGATAAAAGCAGTCCCGAGTAGTTTCCGGGAAGCCTCATACGCACTTGGTGCTACAAAAAGACAGACTATACTTAAGGTGGTTATTCCGACAGCAATACCCAGCATATTGACAGGGGCAATAATGAGTATAGGAAGAGCTGCGGGGGAAACCGCTCCTATCTTATTTACAGCTGCCACTTTCTATACGAGGAGATTGCCAAAATCCATTTTTGATGAGGTAATGGTACTGCCTTATCATATTTATGCTCTGATGACGGAAGGTGCCGATCCCGAGTATCAGGTTCCTATCGCTTACGGCACTGCTGTAGTACTTTTGGGTCTGGTTCTTATAATCAGTTCGGTTTCAATTATTATTAGATATAGAATGAGGAGAAGTAAGAAATGGTAAAAAACAGGCTTAAAATTGAAAAATTGAATCTCTGGTTTGGTGAGAAACAAATCTTGAAAGATATTTCTTTTTCTATACCCGATAGAAAAATAACTGCAATCATTGGACCTTCTGGATGCGGTAAGACTACGTTCCTTAGATGTTTTAACAGAATGAATGATCTGTCAGATAATGTGAAGATTAAGGGGAAAATTGTACTTGATGGCAATAATATATATGGGGAGAAAACAGATTTATCTTCTCTTAGGATGAAAGTTGGCATGGTTTTTCAGAGGCCTAACCCTTTTCCGAAATCCATTTTCGAAAATGTAGCTTTTGGGTTGCGTATTAAGGGTTTTAAAGATAAAATTAAATTAATGGAAATAGTTGAAAAAAGTTTGAAAGACGCCTGGTTGTGGAATGAAGTAAAAGACAGACTCAATTCTTCTGCTATGGAGCTTTCGGGCGGACAACAGCAGAGGTTGTGTATTGCTCGTGCACTTGCTACAAATCCTGAGGTTATACTCTTCGATGAGCCAACTTCCGCCCTTGACCCACAGTCTACTGCTAAAATAGAGGAGCTGAGTATCGAGTTAAAGAATTCGGTAACAGTTGTTCAGGTAACGCATAACATTGGTCAAGCTGCCAGGATTTCCGATTATACCGCTTTTTTGTATCTCGGAGAATTAGTCGAATTCGGTATTTCGGAAAAATTGTTTACAGTCCCTCAAGATAAGAGGACCGAGGAATACCTTGGTGGGAAATTCGGTTAAGAAGGGGTAAATATGCTTAATGAAAGAATAAAATTGTTAAAAAAAGAAATTGTTAACTATGCTTCTCTCGTTGAGTCTATGATCGATGAAAGTATAGAAGGTTTATCGAGAAGGGAAAATACTCTTTTGGAATCCGTTGCTAAAGAAAAAGAGGATAAGGCAAACAAGCTTGAAATGCAGATAGAAGAACACTGTGTTGAAATCATAGCCCAGTTCGAGCCCAGAGCTAAAAATTTGCGGTTGATTTTGATGATTCTTAAGATGAATAATGACCTTGAAAGAATGGCTGATCATGCGGTAAACATAGCTGACGCTGCCTCTTTTTTGATAAAACTGACAAAGGAAGAGTCAATAGAGGAGATTTTATCTCTCGCGAATGAGTCTAAAGAGATGTTGAAAGATAGTATCGATTCTTTTATTGAAGGCGATACGAGAAAAGCAACGAATGTCTGTAAACGTGACGATGTAGTGGATAAACTACGGGATAAAATAATAAAAACTTCAGTTGTAAATATGTGCTCGGACCTCGATTCTCCTGATTCGGTAGATCAAAGAGTTCAGATAATGCGAATTGCTAAAAATTTGGAAAGAATAGCGGATCTTTCTACTAATATCTGTGAAGATACAATATACATGGTAAAAGGCAAAGATATAAAACATGGCAAGTAATTTAGGAGATAATGATACAAGTTTTAATTTTTAGGCTTTATTCCCGCTTTAAAAAGACTCTATCCCTTTACTTTTATTTTGATTCTTTGTAAAATAACAGTTAATAGATTTAATTTGGAGGATAAATGAGTAAGTTGATTGCAGTTGTGGATGATGAAGCGGATATTGTAGAACTTGTTTCAGTGAATCTTGAAAAGGCAGGTTTTAAAGTCCAGGGTTTTTTAAATGCGAACGACCTTTTGAGTTTTGTTAAGAAAAAAAACCCGGATCTTATTATTCTTGACTTAATGCTTCCGGATGCGGATGGATTCGAGATTTGCAAATCCTTAAAAAGTGAAGATAAATATTCCGGTATCCCAATTATAATGCTTACTGCTAAGGGAGAAGAGGTGGATAGGGTTCTGGGTCTTGAGATAGGAGCGGATGATTACGTGACGAAGCCTTTTTCTACCAGAGAACTGGTAGCCAGAGTTAAGGCAGTCCTCCGAAGAGGAGAAAAGGAAAAAGAACCGAAAAAATCAATAAAAATCGGAGAAGAAATCGAAATTTTTCCTCAGGAATATAAAGTAACTGTTGCGGGGAAAGAAATAGAATTAACTTCTACCGAGTTCAGAATTCTTTTGCTTCTCGCAAAGAGAAAAGGATGGGTTTTTTCTAGAGACCAGATTCTAGAGCATCTTTATGAGGGAGATCGGATAGTTTTTGACCGTACGGTCGATGTACATATAACGCACTTAAGAGAGAAACTCGGGGAATCCGGAGACTGCATTAAAAGTATTAGAGGAATAGGTTATAAAATAGAAGAATGAAGAGAAAAATTTTCTTCAGGATTTTTTTAAGTCATTTACTACTCGCGATTGGAATTTCTTTATTGATTGTTGCTTTTTCCTTTAGACTGGTAAAGAATCATTATATTGAGACCCTTACCATGGACCTTGAGAAGATGGCTGTTGCTCTCAAAAACACTATAGACCCTTATATGTATTCCCTAGATTTTTCTTCTCTTGATACTCTTGTTAAGAATATGGGTAAAAAGATGGAAGTTCGAATTACCGTAATTGATTCAAAAGGAGTTGTTTTGGCCGATTCTGAAAAAGATCCAAAGAAAATGGAGAATCACGGGATGAGACCGGAAATATTGCAGGCTTTTTACGGTAAAACAGGTTCTTCCTTGCGTTTTAGTGAAACGGTCAAGGAGGATATGTTATATGTGGCAATTCCACTTAAAAGTAGTAATGGTAATTTACTTGGAGCATTAAGGGTCAGTCTTTTCTTAACACAAATTCGTAAACTTATAAATTATTTAATGAGAAATGTTATAATTATAGCTGCGCTCCTGGCTATTTTTTCTCTTTTAGGAGCTTTTTTTTATTCCAGATCTCTGGCAAGACCCATAAGTAAGCTTGCTGTTGCGGCTGATGAAGTAGCCGATGGCAATTTTAATATCGAGGTTTTACCTGAAGGTGTAGGAGAATTAAGCAGACTTACTAAGAATTTTAACAGCATGGTTGTACGCACAAAAGAGTTAATTTCTGAGTTATCCGAGCAAAAAGATTCTCTTAATGCGATTGTTTCCTCAATAAAGGAAGGGCTTATTGTTATAAATGCGGAAGAAAAAATAGCTGTTATGAATGATAGTTTTAGAGAGATTTTTAATAGCGGAGAAATAAAAGGTAAAAATTACTGGGAAGTCGTTCGAGAACCCCATTTTGAAGAAATCATAGAGGAAGTAAGAAAAAACAAAAAAGACTTAAAACGAGAAGTACGAATTAATGAAAGAGATTTTATATGCAGTGCTGCCTTCTTAGAAAAGCATAATGAAATTGTTGTCACTCTTCATGAGATAACAGAAATCAAAAAAACGGAAAGAATAAAGAAAGATTTTATCTCAAATGTGTCTCATGAACTGCGGACCCCTCTAACGGCTATTAAAGGTTTTATAGAAACTCTGCTTGAAACAGCAAAAGATGAAAACAAACATTATCTTGAAATTATAGAGAGGCAAACTAACAGACTTATAAATATTGTGAAGGACTTGCTTAAGCTTTCCGAACTAGAAGATATAGAAGAAGGTAAAATTAAAGTTAGTTATTCAAAGGTAGATTTAAGAGAATTATTAAACAATGTTTTCAGTGTTTACGATAAACAGGTAACTGAAAAGGGGTTAAGGTTAGCTCTCGAGATTAAGAAAGATGTTCCCAAAATTAAAGCTGATCCCTTTAAACTCGAACAACTTTTTATAAATCTGATTGAGAATGCTATTAAATATACCGAAAAAGGTGAAATAAGAATAAATGCGCGAAAAGAAAATAAGTCAGTGGTCATAGAAATTGCCGACACCGGAATCGGGATAGAAAGAAAACATTTATCTAGAGTCTTTGAAAGATTCTATGTTGTGGATAAGTCTCGTTCGAGGGAACTTGGAGGGACAGGATTGGGACTTTCAATAGTAAAACATATTGTTCAGTTACATAATGGAGAAATAGAAGTCGAGAGTACACTCGGGAAAGGGACAAAGTTTTTAATCGTTTTGCCAATTAATTAACCACACATATTTCGAGTAAAAAATAAAAACAACCAGTGTTTTTCCGTGCAAATCCGTGGCAAATTATTTTTTAGTGTGTTTCGTGGTTAAATTTACAATTCCACAATTTCGCATTCAAGGGTTTCGAGGTCGATTATAGCGAAAGTTGCCTTCCCTGAGAGATAGCCGCAAAGTTCTCCCGGATTTACTGTAAGAGGGTCTTTTTTGACGTAATGTTCATGGGTATGTCCGTGAAGGATTATATCATAAATTCCGCTTTTTCTGAACGCCTCCAATTGGTAAGGTTCATGCATGATTGCAATTTTTCTTCCTTCGATATTGATAGCTTTGGGAGCTCTATCGATTGTAAAACCGCTATCATTTGCCTTTTTCTGCAGGAATAGTCTGTCCCCGTCATTATTTCCGAAGATTGCGTACACCTTTTCTATTTTAAGAAGTGGTAATGAGAAAGGAGAACAATAATCTCCAAGGTGTATAAGGTTTGTTATATTTTTTTCTTTTAAGATAGTTATAGCTTTTTTTATGTTTTCAAGATGGTCGTGTGTGTCAGATATTATTCCTATTTTCATAATTACCTCCATTCGAATTAAAGATAATTGAATTGAAAAATATTTCAAGGATAGATATTTGTTTTGTAAGCAAGAGCTAACCATTCAGTAGGAACGCGGTCAATTTTCCCACCGAGAAAATTGCCGCTCGCTCTCTGCCTTACTCCTATTGAAATCAAAAGATTTCAATAGACCGGGGCCGTTCGGCTTCCGAGACGTCCTTTTGAATGGTTAGCGCTTGCTTTTGATTTGTGCTAAAATATACTTCTTTTCTCTGTGAGCTTTGTGGTAGAAAATAGTGGGTGTGGTGGGGGGTTAGCTTGACAAATACAAAGGTTTTAGTAGAATTAAAGTTATGGAACCATTACTTGTAGTTCACGGAGGAGTTGGTAAAAATATAAGAAACTCTAAAAACAGGGAGAAGGCTTTAGGAGAGGCCCTGGAAGCCGGTTTTGTGATTTTGAAGGAGGGAGGTGATGCAGCTCTGTCAGTAGTTAAAGCTGTTATGGTTATGGAAGATTCTTCCGCTTTTAATGCTGGTACCGGTTCCGTTCCCAATCTAACAGGTGAAGTCGAGATGGATGCTTCAGTTGCCACTTCTGAGGGAAATTTTGGTGCTGTGGCTTCAATAAAAAATGTTAAAAACCCTGTTAGAATTGCCTATGAGGTGTCGGATAAAACGAAGCATTTGATACTCGCCGGAGAAGGCGCTACTCTTTTCGCTAAAGATAGAGGATTTAAGAATTATAATCCGTTAACTGAAGAAATGAAATCCCTTTTTTCCGAAAAGAAAAATTGTAATTCCGAGGAAATAGAAGAATTGCAAAAGCAATATTCGAACGAAACCGTTGGTGCGATTGCGATTGATGTTTTTGGCAATATGGCTGCTGCGCTTTCTACAGGTGGAATTATTTTCCATATTCCGGGAAGAGTAAGTGATGTTCCTATACTTGGTGGAGGTATTTTTGCTTCCAATAGAGGTGCTGTAACCATTACAGGTAAAGGCGAAGTGATTGTTAAAGAAATGATTGCAAAGAAAGTGGATGAGTATTTGGGTGAACATGATGCCGAGGAAGCTGCAAAAGATATAATTCAAGAGTTCGAAATAGATTTCGGCATGATAGTTGTAGATCAAGATGCTAAGGTTGGAATAGCTTATAATACCGAGTCTATGAGTTGGGGTATTAAAACGCAGAATTATAAAGAAGTACAACCAGGATGATATTTTTATTGTTTTCTTTGTTTGTTTACGATGCCGAATTGCAGGTGCATGCAAATAAGTCCTTATATAACAGCGACTTGAAGTTTTTGTTGGGTAACAGAGGGAAGTGGTTATTCTCGGAAATCGAAGGAGGGATTGGTCTTGATTATACTTCTTCCGGAGGTGAATTTGGTTTTACCGATTTGTTTATAAGAGCCGGAGCGAGTAGATATGTTCGAATGTTTGATGTGAGCCTCTTCCCGGTTTTACACCGTCCAGGTAGATGTGAAAAAGGCGAAGTGCGCTATTTTTCGATTAGTCAGCCCGGATTTGGATTTGGCATGAGATTTGGAGCTGAAATTTTTTGGTTTTTGATCGACACAGATTTCGAGTATATAGAACATTTCTCTGAACCTACAACTGAGCATTTTATGTTTAATTCGGAAGTCCAGTTTAATCCCGATACTTTGACTTTTGGCTTTGATTTTAATTTAGAGAGATTTGCAATGGTTGGTCAAGGCCCTATAACTTCTTTTTATATAAAGCCAAAAATTATTCTTTCTCGCTGGAAAAATCTCGCTGTGAATTTTGGTTTGGCTTTTCGTCTTTCAGGAAAAGTCAATAGTACATTAGAAAATATTGGATTGACTGAATTGGGAATAAATACCGGCTACTATGGGTTCCCTTCGTGGAAAGCCTGTTTTGGAATTTCTTCGACTGATTTTCGCAGGAAAACCAAGAAGCTTTTATCCCTTAGGATTATTCTTGTAGATGAGGAAGGTGATCTTGCCTCGGGGCTTTTATCCCTTGCCGATTCGGGTAGTTTTCAGGTAAATGAGGGGGAAATTAAGTTCGATTTACCCGAGGGAATATATCCTTTATCGGTTTATTCGGAGAATCATCTTCCTTGTGATACGGTAATTATTCTTAAAAATGAAACGGAAGTACTTATGCAATTACATAAAAAGTTAGAGTTTAATATAGTGGAAGGTAAAGTTGTAGATGTTGAAACCGGTAAACCGCTTGGTGCTAGAATTTTTATTGAAAATTCTGTTAATTCAGAGGTGCAAAGTGATCCGGAAACGGGAAGGTATAGAGCGTATCTTACACCAGGGGATTATGTAATCAAAGTCACTTCAAAAGGATATTATCCTTCTACTTCTTTAATAGAGATTGAAGCCGGAAAAATTAAGGAGTTGAATTTTGAATTATTTCCAGTTAAAAAGGAGAAAAAATGAAATTCGGCGGTCGTTTTAAAAAAATCGAATATAAACCGAGATCTCCTATTTATTTAATAATCCTGTTAATTTTGATAATAGCTATTATGATGTTTTTAAGATTTTTTAGAAAAGGTTAAATCCAACGCATACTCGCTTTTTACTATACTGTGGTAGAGAAAAATTTTAATTTTTGATGGAACGAATATAGAATATTTTAGTCTAATATCTTAAAAGTATTATTAAAAGGAGGAGTAAATGTTAAAATCAAAGGGTCTGAAAGGTTTTTTTGTATTTTTTATTGTATTTTTTTCTTTTTTTTCAGTATTATCTCTTTATGCCGAGGAACCATCTACAGGTAAAGAATCTAGTGAAGTAAAAATCAGCTGGGAAGAATTTAAAAAACTTTTAAAGATGGATACAGATGAAATTAAACTTTCCTGGGATGAGTTTAAAAAACTTTTGGCGCAAACGGGGCAGGATGTAAAAATTGAATACAACATTGAGAACGGAATGGTTGTACTTAGCAGGGAACAGTTTAAAGCGTTGCTTGAAAAGATGAAAAAACCAGACGTTTCTCCGATTATTCCTCCGGGAGATTATCTTATAACGAGGGCGGAATATAATGGAGTTATGGGTCAGAGTAGTACTACTTTTGACGTAACATTTGATCTGGAAATATTTAAAAAAGAGAGAACGAACTATCCTAAAATACAGTTGATGCCACAGAGTGTTGCACTCAGAGATATCAAGTTAGATGGCAGCGCTGCTCTCGTTATGGTTGAAAATGGATGGTATGTACTAACCACCGATAAAATTGGTCAGCATAAGGTTACGCTTTCATTTTCCATTGAAACTGAACTTGAAAAAGGGCCTGACGTTTTAAATCTTATTATTCCGAGAACCGCAATTACTTTATTCAATATAGACATTCCTGTAGCTGACGCTCGGGTAGAAATACCTCAATCTAAATATATGACTGCTTCAAAAAGGGGAAGATATTTAAGTGTTAGGGCTGTTCTTTCTACAACTTCTAATGTTGCCTTAAAGCTCCATCGAACAGTTGTGAAAGAGAAGAAGAAAGTGCCAGCTAAAATCTATTCGGAAGTTATGAATTTGCTTTCGGTTGAGGATAATGCCCTCAGAGTTACAACGACATTTAAGCTTAATATTCTCCAGAATTCAGTTTCCAGTGTACAGGTATATGTCCCTCGGGACTACAGTGTTTTATACGTTAGAGGGGAAAATTATCAGGAAATAAGGGACTGGAACGAGGAAGAAGTCGAAGGAAAAAAAGTTCTGAGCGTTCCTTTCGGAGGAGAAAAAGAAGGCACTGTCGTGTTTACCGTAGTAGCGGAAAAGATTCTAACGGGAGAGGGTGGAGAAATAGAATTCGATGGTTTCCAGGTGGTAAAATCCGTTAGAGAAACAGGTTTTCTTGGAATTGAAAAGAAGAGCGCGGCTGAAGCTGAGATTATAAAGAATGAAGATATCGATATTGTGGACATACAGGAATTGCCATTGGAGCTGGTAAATATGTCCACAAGACCTTTAATCCTTGGTCTGCGGTATTTGAGGCATCCATTTTTACTGACTCTAAAAGTAACTAAACATGAAGAACTTCCAATGGTAAACACGGTTATCGATAATGCCAGTATTGTTTCGGTTTTACTTGCAGAAGGTAAAGTTATAAACCGTGTTATTTATACTATGCGTAATACCGGGAAGCAGTTTTTGGAGTTAAGCTTACCTCCCGAAGCCGAGATCTGGAGTCTTTATGTTGATGGTAAAAGAGAAATACCTTCCAAAAATAAAGAAGGTAAGTTTATGATACCTCTTGTTCGTTCAAGAGCTATGGGTGAGAATATAGCATCATTTGACGTAGAGGTTCTCTACTATTATAAAAATAATTCGTTACCTCTTTTTGGTTCAAAAAAACTTCTATTTCCCAAAGCTGATGTTGTAATAAGTAAAATGTTATGGTCCTGTTACCTTCCCTTAGATTATCATTACCTCCATTTTGGCGGAAATGTCGAGAAAGAAGATATTGCAACAGGGATCCGTCCTTTGTTGAGCGATGGTAGAGTTTTTACCTATAAAGAGGTTAGGGGATATGAGCAGGCTCTTGAAAACTGGGAACGATCCGGACAAATCGAAGATCAAAAAATACAAAGAACACAGAGGATGCTTCAGAGTAATTTCAGATTGAGTTCGGCTAATGAACAAACTGATATAATGAATCAGGTAAAACAGGAAATTGGCTTTGCAGAAAATATAAAAAGGGAGAGAGATAGAGGGGTAACAGATGTGGCGCTCTTCAAGATCGAAGTGCCCACTTCCGGAAAACTTTATCGTTTCGCAAAAACAGTTGTTGAAGATGAACAACTGTATTTGAACTTTCAGTACACAAGAAAGTGGATATATTCTTTAATTGAGGTTCTTTTTCTTATCCTAATTCTCGGTGTCATTTATCGGCTTAGATTTAAAATAAAAGTTCTCTTTCTTAAATTTAGAAATTGGGTTTGTTCCAAAAGAGATTTCTGGATGAAGTTAAGAACCCCTGATGGTGTAAGGGCTCTTCTTATTGTTGGAGCTTTTATCTTCTTCTTTATTTCTAAATTCCTTTTTGTTGTTTTTGTTCTTGTTTTTCTGCTTGTCTGGCTTAAGCCTGAGTTAGTATTTAGAGGAGAAACAAACACTATTGCAACGAAAAAAGGAAAAACAAAGAGAAGTAAGAAAGCCAAAGCGAAATAGGGGTGCGATTATGAGAACAAAAAAAACTAGAAATTATATTTTTTCGATTTGTTTTTACCTTCTTTTATTGTCTTCTTTCTTTAGTTTTACACTCGGTGCTGATAGCTCTTCTGATTCGAAAATAACAATTGATTGGGAAGAGTTCCGTTCTCTTTTAAAGCTAGACGCTGATGAGATAAGACTTTCTTGGGCTGAATTTTCCAAATTGATGGAGCAGACAGGAGCTACATACAAGCCCGAATACCGGGTCGAAAGTGGAGAAGTTGTACTCACAAGAGAGGAATTTAAAAAACTTCTTGACCGGATGAAACCTCCTTCGCCAACAGACCTCAAAGCCCCCCGTGAGTATATAATAACAAAAGCTACATACAATAGTGTAATGAGAGATGCGAGTACTACTTTTACCGTTTCCCTGGATTGTGAGATTTTTAAAAGAGACAAAGAGTCCTATCTGAAGATTCCTCTTTTTCGGGAAGGTCTGGCTATTTCGGAGGTACAGCTTGACGGAAGACCTGCTTCCGTAATAACCGAAGGAGGTTGGCATTATCTTTCCACAAGTGTTACTGGACGGCATTCAGTGAGTGTGAGATTTTCTGTTAATTCATCACCGGATAAAGGAAGTCCGGGTTTGAGTTTTAATATTCCTGAGACGCCTATTACTTACTTAACTCTTGACATTCCTAGGGCGGGTATTGAAGTTAGTATACAAAATGCTCAGGAGGTCAGAAAAACAGAGGCAAAAGGGCATACTGTGTTGAGAGGCTATCTTTCCCCTTCTTCGTATATGAACGTTTCCTGGAAAACGGAGGATAAAAGAATAGAGAGGGGTCCTGCGAGAATTTACTCCGAAGTTTTCAATCTCCTTTCTATAGAAGCAGATGCAATTAGTGTTACTACCAGGGTTGAATTGAACGTAATGCAGAATAAGGTTAATCTTCTAACTCTTATTGTCCCGGAAGATTATCAGGTTGTTGATGTTGGAGGTGAAGGAGTGGGAGATTGGAGCGTTAGAGAGGAAAAAGCGAGGCAGCTTCTTGATATATCTTTCGAGTATCCCTTTGAAGGAACAAAAATATTGACCTTAAAATCAGAGAAATTATTGCCGGAGGAGACAATAGTGGCAGACTTCGAAGGATTTGAGGTTTTGGGAGCATTGAGAGAATCGGGTTATGTTGCAGGAGTGGTTAAAAGTGATGCGGAAGCTGAGGTTCAGGAATTTAGTAACCTGGAGAGAATAGATTTTCAAAAAATACCTGCCCAGCTCAGCAATCTTTCCGCGAGACCCATTCTCTTTGCTTTTAAATATTTGAGACATCCTTTCAATATGGTAGTTCGTATTACCAAGTATGAAAAAGAAGAGGCGCTTACCTCTTTTATCGATCTGGCAAAAGGGATTACTTTATTTATGGAAGACGGTAAAATGGTTCATCAAGTTACATTTACGATGCAGAATCTCTGGGATCAATTCTTAAAAGTTGATTTGCCAGAGGATGTGAGTATCTGGAGTGTTTATGTTAACGGTAAAAGAGAAAAGGCTTCAAAAGGTGATGATGGGAGAGTTTTGATTCCGCTTGCGAGATCGGAAAGAGGAGTTGACGGTTCGCTTACACCTTTTGACATTGAGCTTGTTTATACAGAAGAAGTAGAAGGCTTTAATTTTCTGGGAAAAAAGAAAAATTACTTTCCGGCTACTGATATTTTAATCAATAAAGCAGAATGGACCCTTTATTTGCCGATTAATTATGATTATATGAACTTTGGAGGGAATCTCGAACCCAAGGTTGCCGAACCTATAATCGAAGAAGTTATTACAGTTGATTGGGACGAGGCGGAAGAGGGAGCGATATCGGGTGATGAAGCAGAAATAATTTTATCGGAAAAGAAAGCTATGTCCATGCCTGCTCCTAAGGAACCCGTAGTTACGAAGATGGATAAAGCGGCTATGCAATTCGCCACAGGGAAGGCGGGGTTACTTTCGGTAAAAGTAAATGTTCCCATCTCCGGTGTTCAGTATACTTTCGAAAAGAAGCTTGTTGAGAGAGAAGAGGCTTTGTTTTTAGATTTTACTTATACTAATGAGATAATAATAAAATCAGTGGTTATACTTTTGATTGTAATTTTGCTTTTTGTTATCTTCAGAAAGAAGAAGATATTTATGCCGCTTCTCAGGGCTCTGGGTAAGGGATTCCTCAGATTACTATGCCTTTTCAAACTTACTTTAAGACCCAAGGAGTTTCTTATAATTATTAGTGTGGTTTTGTTTCTCTGGATATTAGTAATGCCCTACTGGTTTTATTCGCTTCTTTCTTTTGTTATGTTGCTTTTCTTTGTAGCTTCGATTGTGAGATTTGTGCAAAGCAGGGGTAGTAGGGGGTAGGAAGTTTTGAGTGGATAGGTCTTAGGTGTTGGGTTTTAGGTTTTAGTTAAGAAGAAAAATATTTAGTGTGTTTAATGGTTAATAAATATTTTTTTCTCTTGCCATAATGGTATTCATTGTTATAATAAAATGCTTAAGACATAACTTAAAATAAAAGGTGGTTTTAAAACATGAATTTTAAAAGAGTAAAAATATTTTGTTTTGCGGCTGTTTTTGTGGTCTTGTTAAGCATTTATTTGTATACCATTGCTCCTACGGTTTCTCTCTGGGATTGTGGTGAATTTATAGGCTGTTCCCACATATTAGGAGTTCCTCATCCTCCCGGGACGCCTTTTTATGTCCTTATGGGGCGAATTTTTGATATTCTTTTTCCTTTTAAGGAAGTGGCAAAGAGGATAAATTTTCTTTCTGCCATGTCGGCGGCTTTGGCCGGAGCTGTTTTATACTTAATAATTTTAAAAGTTTTAAGCAGATTTAAAGAAAATAAAGGGAAAAAGCATTTATTGGGTACACACCTTATTGCTCTTTTTTCCTCTATTGGAGCGGGGTTCTGTTTTAGCGTATGGGATTCATCAGTCGAAGCAGAAGTATATGCTTTATCGACATTAATACTTGTGTTGGGATTGTGGTTGACCTTACGCTGGAGCGAGCACAGGCGGGAGAAAGGAGACAACAATTATTTGCTTTTACTTGCGTATTTATTATTTTTGTCTATAGGCGTTCATTTGCTTCCTTTGTTGATTGTTCCCGGAGTTTTAGTATTTTTAATTTTAATTGATTGGAAAGTTCTAAAGAACCCTCGATTTATAGGAATAGTTTTGGTTTTGGCGGTTATAGGTTTCTCTGTATATTTTTATCTGATGATAAGGGCGCAGGCAAATCCCTATATTAATGAAGCTGATCCAACCACATTTTCTAAATTGTGGGAGGTATTTACCAGAAAACAATACGGTGAAGCAATAGATTTATTTCCCAGGCACACTTCGTGGCAAACGGGTTACGGCCAGATCCATGCTTTCATAGAACAACTTAAAGTTTTCTTTAAATATTTTTCATGGCAGTTTTTTCCATATCCAAGAACCGATACCGGTGTTTTGCTTCGATATGTATCTTTATTTGGGACTTATATATATGTTTTGATTGGTATTTGGGGGATGTGGGTACATTTTAAGGAAGATAAGAAATCTTTCTGGTTGTTTTTTATTCTGTTTATACTTCTAACTTTGGGGTTGGTTGTTTATCTGAATCATGAGTTTTCTCCCTCGGACCCAAATACCACTCACCAGCCGCGTGAACCGAGGGAAAGAGACTACTTCTGGAGTGCCGGTTTTTTCCTTTTTATGTTTTATGTATCCATTGGGCTACACTGGATATGGAATTGGCTAAGGGTAAAGGTCCCCCGTTACGCTTTGGGTGGCATAATTCTTTCGGGTATTATTGGTTTTGTTCCTTTAGTTAGTCACATCAAATCCCACGCAAACAGGAGAGGCAATTGGATTGCCCATGATTATGCTCGCGCTTTACTGGTTAGTCCCGATGATAATTCAATTCTCTTTACATATGGAGATAATGATACCTTCCCTGTATGGTTCCTGCAGGCAGTAAAGGATTTTAAGATATTTGATTTCAAGGAAAAGAAAGGTGTAAGGCTGGCTAATTTTTCACTTATGGGTACAAACTGGTATGTTAAACAGCTTAAATGGTCAGATATACCAATGGATTTTTCTTCACCTTTTGAGCGAACAGGATTTATGAGCAAATATAATCGCCAGAAGAGGTCGGGAAGGATAAAGAGCAATTTTGAAGAATGGATGATAGATTCTATGCCTCCCGCTGTTAGGACTAATGATGGTAGAATAGTAGATTTGAAAGATATGACAGTGCGGTCTATAATCCTTTCGGCGATTGGCAGGAAACCAACTTTTGATGATTTAACTATGAAATTGGATTTATTTTTTGAAAAGTATATAAATAGTGAGGATTTTAATCCTTCTATTAATATTTATTTTTCTTTTCCCGTACCACCCGAATATCGTAAGGCGCTTGGTTCTCATTTGTTAAAGGAAGGTTTAGTATATAAACTTGTAAAAGATAAAGTTGATTCCAGGAGCAACAAAGAAAAAACATGGGATATATTTAATAATAAATTCTCCTATAGTTATTACGACAACTTCTGGATGTGTATAGGTAGTGAAGCTCAGGTTACTTCTCTGCTAAACTTTGCTTTTTCTTTATTTTCTTTCGGTGAGGAGGTTTTGTCTGATATGTATCCAACCCTGGATCATGATGAAATATCAGAACCTGTCAGGGATACGCTTCTTATGCTCGAACCGCTCTTCAATAAGGTACTAATATACACTGAAGATGAAGGCCTGTTCTTTGGTATTGCCGCTAATTTAATAGGATATCAAAAATTGATTTATAAGAAATTAGGTAATTATGACGAGGGGATTCAATTCGCCAATTCTTTCCTTCAGATGAAAGATGTTCCAAGACTTCACTTATTTAAGGGAGAGTTACTAACTATGAAGGCAATAGATACAGAAAATCCCGAAGAAGCAAAGAATATTTTGGCTGCGGCTGAGGATGAATTCAGTAAGTTGCTTTCCTTAAAAAAATGGGATTTGTTTGCCTATAAAGGCCTTGTAGAGGTATATGTTTATTCCGGGGAAGAAGAAAAACTTGAAAAGATAGTAGATGAATTGGTGGAAGATGAAAGAATGTTTAACACCGTTTTCATGCTTTTGGAAAGAGAAGATATCGAAAGTGCAATCGAGCTTATAGAAAGGGTAAAGATAAGATTCCCCGCCGATAAATATCTCGATAAAGTTTTGGATAGTTTGAGGGCGAGAAGACATTAAAAGAAAGAAGCTAGAAGTTAGGAGTTAGTAGTTAGTATAAACAAAAAACTTTGTGTCCTTCGTGATCTTTGTGGTTAAAAAAAATGGTTGTGGGATGGGTTTTAAACAACAAAAAAATCCTGTTAATCCTTAAAAAAATATGGGGGCAAAGTCCAAAACAATATACAATGTGATATTGTTAAACGATGCCCCCTTATTTAGATAGTATAGAAAAAGTTTTACAGGATTTTTTGTTTCTTTGTTTTTCCTATTTAACTATTTTTCTATTCAACTATTTAACTTAGATTCTTCGGATCTACGTTTCTAGTTTGACCAGCGGGAACGGCCGTAGCTGCGTCCCCCGCCTCTTCCACTCGAACCACCTCTAAAGCCTTCCTTGCGGGGACGAGCTTCATTTACTGTAAGCTCTTTCCCTTTAAATTCTTTGCCGTTTAAACCGGCAATTGCGGCCTCTGCCTCTGCTTTCTCAGGCATTTCGACAAATCCAAATCCTCTGGGTTCGCCTGTGTACTTGTCTTTAATTAACTTAACCGATGATGTTGCTCCGTAAGCTGAAAAAGCTTCATTGAGTTCTTGTTCGGTTAATTGTGATGAAATGTTACCTACATATATATTCATATTACCTCCTTTTAGGTTTGAATATTTACATGTCTTGTAAATGTAATTAGGTCCGAATATGTTTTTAAAGAAAACGTATTAAGATATATAACCGGCAAAACCAGAAGGGAGATAAATGAATAAGAAAACAATTAAATTCCTAGCGATCTTGAAGGTTCCATAACCTACATTTACTGCGTGTAAGATACTTGATTTTTAAGAAAAGTCAAGGGGGTGGAGATGCTGCGCATCAGTAAATTAGTTGATTTGGTAATTGGTTGATTTGTAAAAAAATAGAAATCAAAAACTTTGTGTCCTTTGTGCTCTCTGTGGTTCAATAATTTTGGGGTGTGGGGTGGGGTTTTGTTTTGACTGTTGACTCATGACTCGTGACTCAATTCAGATTTATTGAATCTGAATTGCTCTTGACATTATAACTATAATCTATATAATTTTTTTGTAACTCAATTCAAACTAAAGGGGGAGATTACGAAAAGGGTATCCATTTTAACTGTTTTCAATTTGTTTTCCGCTTTTTATCTATTGGCGGATAACTTGCTCGTTAACCCGGGATTCGAATTCTGGACAGGGGATACCGCTGATTATTGGACTTACGAATCAGGTATTGGTGTTTTCATGGAAGATGTGGTGACCCACGGTGGGAGTTTTAGCCTTAAGGATTCCCTTTTCACGCAATCGCAAACAAATGCTGATTTAATAAGTGAGCATGTTAAAGTGACTCCGGGAGCTCTCTGTACTCTTAAGGTATGGGTCTATGATAATGATTCTGCCGGTAGACTGAGACTGTCAGCTTTCTGGAATTCGGGCGATTCGGATTATGGGCCTTATTCGGCTGACAATTCAGAGTGGCAGCAGTTAGAGATGGTGGTAAATGCTCCTTTTACCGCTGATTCGGGAAGATTTGCCTTAAGAGCCTACGATACGAAAGAAAATTGGGACGGAGGTGCTGTTTTTTATATTGACGATGCGGAATTTATAACTACCACGACACCATTACCTGCCTTTATTAAAAGAATCTGGCATAAACCCACCCATCCTTCACCGACTGAGGAGGAAACTCTTTTTGCTGCAATAATAGATGATGGCGATATAACGAACGATTCGCTTTATTATGGGATTAATAATTTGGATTCTTATCTTGCCATTTCTCACTCCGCAATGAAAGGAGATACCTTTTTGTACAATATTCCGGATCAGTCAGGGGGTGATACTGTATTTTATTGTCTGTGGTTAAAAGATGATAATGACTCAATTACAGTTTCTGATACAAATGCCTACTATGTCGGTAATAAAGGGATAATAATCAACGAAGTCTGTTACGATATTCCAGGTTCAGATACAGCCTGTTTTGTAGAACTATACGGTCCTCCCGGCGCTTCTCTCGAAGGGATGGAAGTTGTAGGAGTAAACGGATTAAATGGCGATGATTATGAGAACATTGATTTAACCGGTTATTCGATACCGCCTGATGGATTCTTTGTTATCGCGCAGGATAGTTGTGTGCCGAATGCCGATACAATTACAGCTAATGCGAATTTGCAGAACGGTCCGGATAACATTGAGCTGAGATTTAACGGAATTAAGATTGACGCTCTGGGATACGGAGATGGCGATTTCATGTTTACAGGTGAAGGGTCACCGGCTCCGGATATAGCGGACACTAATAGTTTGTCGCGATATCCGAATGGTGAAGATACGGATAATAACATGAATAATTTTATGGTAACTCTTAGGTCGCCTGGAGAAGAAACTCCTGCTGGTATTGAAGGGTCTTGTAGCGAGCAGCCTTTTGACTTGTCTTTTTTACCCATTATGCCGGGACAACAAGCGGAGTTTGAGATTAATGTGAGGAAAAGTGGAGATATAGACTTCTCGATATTTAATGTATTGGGGCAAAGAGTTTTTTGGTTTAAGAGAAATTACTTAAATCCGGGTACTTACAAAATTGAATGGAATAATCAAGAAGTTTGTCCTGGGGTATATTTTTGTAGTTTACAATGCGAGGAAATAAGTCTAACGGAGAAAGTTTTAATAATAAAGTAGATAGCTTTAACGGGTTCTTTTGTAAAAATATAAATTATTCTTGTGATTCGTGCGATTCGTTGTTAATTAAAGTCTAGGTTACAAGGATTCTAGGATTCGAGTAAGAAAACAACAAAAAGATCAGTGTTTATCCGTGTAAATTCGTGGCTATTTTTATAGTTAGAGAGTTAGGAGGTTGGGAAGTTAAAAGAACAAAATTTGTTTTTTCTCTGTGTTTCTCTGTGTGCTCTGTGCGAGAATACTTTTTAGGTTGGAGTCTAAAGTAAATTTCACTTATTCTTTGTTTCTCTTCTCTCTTCTCCATCTCGGCGGTCTCCGCCATTTCTGCGTTCAGGACCTGTATAGTCTAGGTCTGAATTCTTTCTCCGGTCCTTTCCGCTTCGACGTTCTTTACCGCTTCTTCTGTCTGCGCCCGTATATCCGGGAGAAAAAATTATACGTTCCCGTCTCTCCACTTCTTTTCCTTCCATATATTTTCTTGCCTCCTCTTAAAATTAAGCGAATTAAGGTTTATAATAATAAAAATAATACTAAAATATACATAAAGTCAACCCCCTAATAAATTGTTGGTCTGTGGGTCAGTTGGTGTGTTAGTCTGTTCAAAAAACGCATCAACACACTAACAAATGGTATTCTTGACAAAACTACTGGTAGCTTTATAATATTTAAGTCATGTAAACTTTTAATTGAAGGGGGTAACAATGATTAAGAGTGTCCGTAATACGGTTATATTTTTTCTTTTTG
>CAZHNS010000024.1:0-37095 GCA_964534175.1 uncultured bacterium
TCTTGCAGCGAAATTTAACCATAAAGCCTAAAACCTCATAGCACTTCTTGTAATCTTTGAATCCCTTACCGAATCCTGTCCCAGCGAGAAAATCCGCGAATTTATCGTATCGGCATGCTCTGAGCTCCTTTCTTAAGTCTCTTGCCAAATCGGGGATCTTACCTGTATAACCGTGACAATCCCCGCAATATAATCCGCAATATGCAATTAATTTTTTCTCCTCTTTACTCATTTTTTTCTCCTTAATTTTAATCCTCTGCCATCAGCTTTGTTATATAATTAGATTCTCATTTTATAAAAACTAATTTCTCAGAATCCGCAGAACCCGTTTCTCCTGTCATCCGACAAATATAAGTTCCACTTGGAACTTTTTCTCCTTCCTCATTTGTACCATCCCAATCTATCTCTCCCGTACCAGTCGTAACGTGACCTTCGAATACGACTGTCACTTCTCTACCCAGTAAATCGAATATCGCAATCCGTACATCTCCCTCTCCCGATACAAAATAACGGATGGAAGTACTTAAATTGAAAGGATCAGGGTAATTAGGATAAAGATAAAAACTAAAAGGATGATAACCTCCCTCATCAAGATATTCCAGAAGCTGATCTTCGTCCTTTCCTATATACCATGAAATATTTATACTCTGTGCCTGTGAAGAAACAAGGAGTGTATTAAACGCCTGCTCTTCCGTACTCGGTTGTACGCGAACCTCTTCGGTTGTAAAAGAATTCCGTGAATTTATCAACATCAAATACCCTGCCGGGAGCTGCATCCAATCATCCCCCAAGATTTCCGGTTCGGTTACCCAATTAAACGCCAGATTGTGCTCGTTTCCGTCTGTTGTTACAACCGAATCATTTATTTCCAGAATATCGAGCTCCGCATCATAATGAACTCTACGAATCCAGGAAACACAATACGGAAGCTCTGTGTACGCCGAATCTAGTCTCGCTTCATATGTATAATTATCCAGCCGGGTCAATGTACCATATGGTCTGCGTTGAGCTGGGATAGAAGTATAGGGGCTTATCTGCCCTTCACCGTCGACAAGCAACACATTATTCATTCTCGAATCAGGAGAATAATCCTGAGCTCCGCCATTTCCCAGTATAACGGAAGTATCCGCGTGATAAATAACCGTACCCTGACAGGGCTGGTAGTGACTGCCACCGTACCCAGCCCTAAACCAGATTAAACCATCCCTTTTATCCCAGCTTTTACGCATCACGACAACACCCGCTCCCTCAAAAAATCTGGTCAAAGGCCAACCCGCAGTCTCCGGAGATTCAGGCTCTACTTTACCCCAGTAAAGAAGCACCTGCCACCTGCTGGTCCAGCCTATTGGCGGAGGAGTCTGGTCCCAGTCGCTTAAGAAATCTTCAAAACCTCCCCGCTCGCAGGGAGAAGGATTCGCGTAATAATGCCACGCGAGTACGGGATCGTTATACTCATATGCCAATTGGAGAATATCCACGTTGTAGTAATATACTATAGGACGATTTTCTCCATGACCTGCTCCAACATAGCTTGCCTTGCAAAAAAACGTATGGTTGTCGGAATCATCTTCCTTATAATCCAGGATGTAAGTACGATATATTCCTTCATTATGAAACAAATTTCCGGCATACGAATAAGGATCAAAGGAAGTATTTCGAGATAATATTCTAATAAGCACCGAAAAACCTTCCAGATCCCATAATCCGTATCCATTAGGAGCCGTCAGGGTTTCATCTATCATTTCCGCGTCTCCTCCATTAATCGCTCCCGGACATCTATCCCACCAGTTACAAAGAATTTCTACCGCGCGGTCTACCGAAGCTTCGGAACTCGCATCGTCAGGGAACATCAAAGCGGGATATAGAATACGCTGAAGATAATAATTCGTCATGTGATTAATCGCCCAGTTATTAATATGTTCATCAAGAAAATACCAGTTGTTCTCCGTAATGGATTTATTATACATGTCTTTAGAAGTATTCAGAAGGGCGGTTCGGGCACGGTTTTGTTCATCCGCTGTCATATAATTCCATTGGAAATCACAAACGAAAGCGTAATCGGGACTCCACCGAAAAGGATCATCGTCTGTATAATTTCCGGTCTCTTCCACATGTTCGACCCAAGCCATTAGCCAGCTAACAGCTTCTTCTGCCCTCTCTCCCCGCAGACAGCTTTCGAAAGCCATACCAAAATTTGAACTACCGAGGCTATTTTCTCCTAACCGTTCGGCTAATTCAGGTATATCGGAAGAATCGATTAAAAGACAGGGATGAGTTTCCTGCGCGAGAAGATTAACAGCTACTATTATTAGAATACCAAAGCTAAGCACTTTCTCTCTAAATCGATACACGTTATCTACCTCTTTTATAATTACAGATTTTACCCACCAAACAGAATCGACCCTTTCGTAAAAAACGTTCCCGCGACACAGGCAGTCAGAAGACAGGCTAAAGTGGCTGCAAGAAGTGCTCTAAGCCCAACTTTCGATAGTATTTCTCTTTTCTCCGGTACTAGCATGGAAATTCCTCCTACAAAAATCGCCATAGAAGCGAAATGAGCGAAACCGCAAAGCGCGTATGTAGCCACAACTGCCGAACGCGGATGCTTTAATAAACCCGATTCCATGACAACTGCCAGATGCTGGTAAGCTGGGATTTCCGTTAGGATCGTCCTCTCACCAATAAGCTTGGCAATTACGCCAGCATCGGATGGAGGTACACCAAGCATCACAGTAAAAGGATAAAATATATATCCTAGAAAACCTTTAAGACTCCAATCTATATTACTGCCAAAAATCAAATTTATTTTGCCCCCTACTCCTCCTAAAATGAGATCGACCAAAGCAACCAGACCCAGAACAGCTATAAGTAGAGCCACAATACCTACTATAAGTTTGACTCCACTGTTTGCCCCATTTATTATTGCTTCAAAAACATTGTTTTCTCTTTCATAATGCACTTCGACGTGTTCACCGAGTGTTTTTGGAACCCCCCCTTCCGGGATTATAATCTTCGACATAACAAGGGCCGCAGGAGCTGAAAGGATGGAAGCCGAAATCAAATGAGCGGCAATTGTTGGAAATTGCTCTTTAAGACTAAAAATGTAAATAGCAAGTACATTCGAAGCAACTGTTGCCATCCCCGCTGTCAGAATAGTACAAAGTTCAGACTTTGTCATTTCCCGGAGATGTGGTTTTATTGTTAGAACGGATTCTATACCCACAAAAATGTTACTGGAAGCGCATAAGGATTCCGCACCAGATAATCTCATTAATTTAGTAAAAACATACGCAAATCCTTTTAAAATCCATTGCATAACTTTAAAATAATAAAGTATAGCAATAAGCGATGAAAAAAATATTATTGTAGGGAAACCTTGAAAAGCTAGGATAAAACCAAGTGATTTTTCTCCAGTGCTATTCACCTCCCCCGGTTGAAGAGCCAGTCTTCCAAATATAAATTCTGCACCTGCAGTAGCCGATTTGAGAACTTCCACTACAGCATCATTTAAAAATAAAAGTATTTTACTTCCGATCGGAAAAACAAAAATGAAAAGGGCAAGAGCCATCTGCAAACCAATTCCCCACAGTATGAGCCGCCAATTCATGTTACGTCTATCGGATGAGAAAAGCCAGGCAAAACCCAGCAAAAAGAAAATCCCTGCAAAACTCACTAAATTATATTGATCCATTGCACTTATATTTTACTGAAATACTTTCTTATGTCAAGAATTTTTCTGCCACAAAGGCATAAAAACGTTAGAGGGTTAGAGAGTTAGAAAGTTAGGGTTTAAAATTTAAACGCTTCTACGCTTATACGCACTAACTGAAAGAGCCACGGATTTACACGGATACACATGGATTTTTTTAACTACTAGCTATCCTTTACAATCTATTTCGCGAATAACATTTTCTTCGGTTCGGAAATAATACCATCTACATTCAACCTATAGAAATAAACACCGGCTGAAAGGTCCTTTGCGTCAAAGTCAACCTCATAGTTTCCTGCTTTTTGAAATTCGGAAACCAAAGTCCGAACCTCATCTCCGATTGCATCGTACGCTTTCAATACTACAAAAGCCGCCCTGTTAATAGAATAAGAAATTACAGTTGAAGTATTAAAAGGATTGGGATAATTTTGACCCAGAATGAAAGAATAAATGGGTGATAAACTGTCAAAATCTTCCACACCCTGAAGATCAGGAATGTAAACAACTTTAAATTTACAACCTTCCATTTCGGCAAGAAGATTTTCCGCCGTAGTAATAGTCTCATCTGGAGCATTTATATCACCATCAGATCCATCCGGCGACCCATATCCAGTATAATCAAGAACCATACTGCTGTCAGGAACTTCACCCACATCAACAGCCACATTCCAGACAAGCGAAGGCTGTCCTCTATAGGAAGAATATTCATGATACTCGTTAAAATCATAAGACCGATTTACTTCTATCCAGCATTTGTATTCACCATATTCGAGGTCGGAAAGTTCTAAAGTTTTTGTTTGAACGTCAGTATTAGGAGTAGCCCCCGAAACGGCATCTATATCAGCAGGATAGGAAGGTTGCGATGCGGAAGGGGGATATAAATTATCTATACCAAAAGTGGTGTCTATCACATTTCTCTTGTGTGCCCAGACAGGAAAGGCACTCCATCTGTTTCCTGTAGAGAGATCAATATCTGTACTGCTTGTGCGGTTTCCTCCTCCTTCGCGTCCGATGAACTCTGTTATGTAGACGGTTTCGATATATGCGCCGCTTTCGTCTTCAATCCAGATGACAAACTGTGTCCAGCCGTTTTCCGGTTCAAAAATAAAATCCATTGTACCATTACTAAAATCCTGTGCTTGAGTGCAATTTATCCCTGCTAAAAGGATAAAAAAGTATAACTTATTTAATAAATTAATTCGCTTTCTCATGATCAACCTCCAGTTTTAAGAAAATATTCCCTGACACAATTGCCATTGTAAGAAAAACTTACCCCTTTGTCAAGAAATAAAAAACTCCTGCCCGAAATTGGACACGGAGAGACAAATTGACAACAGAAACAAATATCCATATAATGAACAAAAAGACATTTTTATGTGTTATATGATAAAAAGGATTAGATGATAGATTCAATAATTGAAAAAGCAAAAAATGGAGATAGAGACTCGCAGGAGATTATATATATTGAGTTTAAAGACAAAATTTATACTCTGTCACTTTATTATACGAAAAATCCGTCAAATGCATTTGATGTAACCCAGGATATATTTTTAAAAGTTTTCAGAGTATTAAATAAATTTAATGGAGGAAATTTTAGAGCATGGATATACAAAATATCGGTCAACTATCTCTTAAACTATGTAAGCAGAAAACGAACTTTTGTAGATTTAAAACAAAAATATCTTAGAATAAATGATAAAAATATTGAAGAAAAGATTACAATTGAAAGAACTCTAAAAAAAATGTCTGAAAAACTCTCTTTCCTTTTAATATTGAGAGAAAAGGAAAGGTTAGATTATAAAGAACTTTCAAAGGTATTCGGAGTGCCTGTAGGCACCATAAAATCGAGGCTTTATAAAGCAAGAAAGGTCTTCCGAGAACTGTATGGAGGTAAGGATGAATAAAAAATTAGAAATTCTTCTCTCGTCTTATATAGACGGAGAATGCAGGAAACCTGAAATAGTCGAAAACATGTTAAAACAAAACAAAGAAGCTAAAGAAATTTACAGGGAACTTTTAACTAGCAAACAGATTAAAGATTTAAAATATAAAGAATGTACTGTACCATTTGATAAAATTGTTCTGGTTACAAAAAAGGAACCCATTAAACGTTTGCTTGTGACTATAGGAGCCGTAGCAATGGCAATTTTAGTCTTGTTCCCAATGATAAAAATCTCGTATCAAAATTATCAGTCAAAAAATAAAAATTTAACGGAGGTTTTGAAATGAAAAAAATAATTATTTCTTCCGTTTTTATGAGTATTTTTTTTTCTTTATTCTTGTTTCATTTTTATGCTACTCCACTTAATTTCGCGGTAATTCCAAAATGGGCTGTGCCTTTCTCCGCAATTGCTTCTTTTTTGAAGAATTCGCCTAAGTTTCTTATCGTAGCAATTTATCTTCTAGGGCTTTCTGTCTTTTCCTACACAATATATCTGTTGGTAGAAATAATTCAGGGGAAAATGAAAAATTGGTGGAAAACAAGTTATTTTGCGTTTGTTATAGCAGTTGTTTTTCTTTATGGCTTTATCTTCTCCCAAAACTTTTATTTTTTCCCACTTATAAGATTTAAGATTTTGCCAATAAATCACATAATCACAAGTTGCCTCGTCTTCTCTACGATCCTGCTCTTACCACTAAAGGACTGGAAAAAATATATAATAAACTATATTATTTTTTTAATATCATATTTCCTTATTCTGGAAACCTATGGAAACGCGCTTTTAGTCAACAGAAATTTTACACTGTTTCTTGCCCCGGTGTACGTAATATTGTTATATCTTCTCGTATATAATTTTATAAAAAACGAAAATTTATATCCATATCTTGCCGTATTTCTCGTGTTTGTTCCTGTAAAAATCAAACAAAAAAACAAATATAAACCATTTTATACGGATAAAATAACTGTTGCTTATACTATGATTGCTCCCTCGAAAGATTACTATAAAGTGGAAAACTTCGAACGTCCATTTACCTCGGGTTTAGCTTATAAAAGCATACTCGAACTTGATTCAATGATCCATTATCAAAACAACGAAGAAAAATCCCCCTATTATATTTTTTCTATTGGCAACCATAATCTAAACAAGAAAAGAATAAAAATATTAGAAGAACTGCTTAATAATAATGAATTTTACATAGGTAAAAAATATAGAGAAAAAATCGGAGAAATATTAAAGAGATGGGAAAGCGGAAAAGAAAGAGGTGTAATATCAGGAATAATCCAGGGAGAAATACCAGATAGAGTCGGACTCTTAAAATACACCAGGATGAATTTCACATGGCCCGGTAACACCCTTCGAAATCTTGCGGATGCTATTTCAACTGACCCCAATGGGAATTTTACCTTCAGCTACATCCCCCCGGGCAAATATGAACTACTTCTCTTTTATAAAAAAAGAGTTGCAAATTATAATTTAAAAATACCAATCATTGAATCGAATAATGACACGATTAAAATGGGAAAGATTGAGATAAGATAATAGAAGCAAAAAGTTATAATCCTCAAACACTAAAATTAATGAAATTGCTACGCATGAATAATTATGAATTACCAGGCATACGGCACCTGAAGATAAGCATCCCATAGAGACAGCGCTTTTTTGGGAGTCCCATCGCTACTTTGCAGTCCCGTATAAGCCCATATCAATGCTATCTCACGCGCTTCTTCGGGAATATCTTCTAGGAGTTTATCAAAATCTATACTTGTCCAATTAACAACGAAAGCGAACTCGTGTTCGCACGCTTTCCTGAACAAAAGGTCGATATAATCATATTGATAATCTTCTGTAAATTCATAACTTATACCAAGAGCCTCGAAATCCCTGGACGGCGCGCCGGTTTCCGTTATAGCCACAGTTTTGCCGAAAGACACTGGAATATCAAAAAAATCCTCAGGTACTGGGTCTTCTTTGCCGGACGGCCAGTAGCTCCAACCATACGGATAAGTACTTAATCCCAACAGGTCGCAGTACTCTAAAAGCTCGCCTATCTCCTGCTGCTGGATAGCTGCATCAGCCCCTTCCATCCCCTTCATGTGAGCATGAGTAAAAGTCGCAAAAATAGGTAAAGAGGGATATAATTTTTTAAGCTCGGTGTAAACATACTCGTGCAGCTCCTTATACTCTTCCCAGATCTCCGGATTATCGTTAATCGATACATTGACCTCGATACCGATAGCGAAATAGTCCGGCTCGAAAAACTCGACTGCGCGTATTGCATAATTAAGATATGCTGTCTTTACATCTTCGTGATTCAAGGATAAAGTATCCCAGGGCGGGGGTAAGTCCATTCCCTCTTCCTCACCCCAATACTTTGCCATAATAACTCGTGAATCATCCAGAGGATTTATGGATACGAAAACAGTATGCCCTGCGGGTATTTCATCTCGAGTTGATTGCCAATTCTCCATCAGGTTAGAAGAAAAAGCAGTCTCGGCAAATGCCTCAGGCCACGGCACGCCGTTATCAATCTGGTAGGCAAACAAATCACCATAATCCTCGATGAACTGGTACATTTCCGTGATACCTTCTATAGTAGCTTCAGGCGGCCAATTTGTGAACCCCATATAAAAAGGTCTCGAAGTTATATCGAGAGAAATCTCCTCCAGCGGTCCTTCACAACCAATGCATGCAAAAAAGATAATACTTAAAACAATTAGTTTTCTATATTTCATAATTCCATATACTAATATTTCCACATACATAACATTTACCATTATGCACACAAATAACAGCTCCGCATTTCGTACATCTATATTTTTCTTCCTGGGGCTTAAGAAATTTTTCCATCCCATTTTCTTTTATAAAATTAAGATTATCTATCATACTCATTTTATATCTTTCTCTATATCTTTTATCAAGCTTTGCTAAAATTTCACAAGGAAAATCTTCACACTCAAAACAGTAATTTACCTCTTCTTTAAGTGTTTTACTGCACTGCTTTTTTATGAAAGCGCAACTTTTACCGCTTGGCCTACAACCTGGACAGGGATCTTTTCTTTTCTTGCCACTCATGGTATATCCAAAATAAGCCACACATATTCGGCAATTCATACCACAGACAGCAATCAATTCTTCTTTCATTTTCATTATTTTTTACCCTATATAAAATCAGAATTAAAAATGAGAAACAACAAATTAAAAAGATATACTTATTTAGTGGGGGGTATCCCTAAAAGTTGACTTCTTGATTTTTCGTCATTTAGAAGGAGCAAAAGCTCTCCCTCTCCAAAACCGCTTGCATAAATCCTCTTAATCCAATCAGTGATTTCCTCTTGGGAAGCTTTACGGTTTCGGTTGCGCATATTGTAAAATCTCTGATGCGCTCCTACAATCTGCGCTATAATCGCCTCTTTTTGGGCTAAATCCATTCCTCCTGCCTCCTAAAATAACTCTGTGCTAATCGTACTAAAAAAAATAAAAATGTCAAGTACTTTTTTTATGAAAAAATTTTCGCCATAAAGATACTAAGACACAAAGAAAAAAATATTTACCACTTTGTTTTATTTCGAATTCTAAGTTTCACACAACACGAAAACCAAGCAAATTTAATCTACATCAATGCGGTACTGAAGTAACGTTCAGCACGGTCAGGAAGAACAGTAGTTATATTTCCCTTATGCTTACGAGCTAATTGTCGTGCTGCCCAAACATTAGCACCGGACGAAATTCCCACCATCAATCCGTAATCTTTTCCTAATTCACGAGTTGTCTCGATTGCATCTTCATCTGTCACTTCAATAACTTCATCCACCATCGATACATCTAGAATTTCAGGTATAAAGCCATCACCAATTCCCTGTATCTGGTGAAGGCCGGGTTCGTGGCCAAGAATTGCAGAAACATTCTTGGGTTCTACAGCCACGATTCCAATATCGTCATTATGTTCTTTAAGAAATTTGCCTACGCCCTGGAGAGTTCCGCCACTGCCGACTCCGGCTACGAAACAATCAATTCCTCCTCTCATCTGACGCCATAATTCATGAGCCGTTTCCTCATAGTGAATACGAGGATTATCAGGATTCTCGAACTGCTGACAGACCACAACATTAGAGTCCTCTGATGCCATCTTTTCAACATAATCTACAGACCCTTTAATGCCGTCCTCCTCGGGAGTAAGTATAAGTTCTGCACCAAGTGTGCGTATCAGTTTCTTTCGTTCCACGCTCATGTTCTCCGGCATCACAATTATAACCTTGTATCCCTTTAACCGACCTACAAGAGCAATTCCTATACCAGTATTACCTGAAGTTGGCTCTACGATAATTGAATTTTTATTAAGACGATTGTCCCTCTCCGCTCCTTCAATCATAGATAAAGCAACACGGTCTTTAATACTCCCTCCGGGGTTTAAGAACTCGGCTTTAGCAAAAACGTTCTCTCCTTTCAATTGAATCACCGGAGTATTACCAATTAAATCAAGAATATTGTCCGTTAACATCTGTCCTCTCCATTTGTTTTATTTTTCGACAAATTTAAATTAAGATAATTCATACTTGACAATATAGATTACAAACCACGTATGTCAAGAAAGGATTTTGGACTAACGCTCATTAAACAGTTAAATTATTAAATCGTCTAATAGGAAAAAAGTATTTATGCTATTTGTATGATTTGTTGCAACTCTTTGTTTTTTTGACTCACGACTCATGACGCAAGACTCCAGACTCTGTTTTTGTTATTAGCCCCCAGATGCTTTTATTTCCTTCATAATCATTCCTTCACCAAACTTTTCAGGCAAATTCTTAATTTGTTTTCGATGCTCATCTATTTCAGAGAGAATAAGATCCTTTTTCTTCTCACAAGAAACAAATTGGCTCGTAAGAATTTTAAAAAGGTCGTTAACCTCGGAAAACTCAAGCTCATGCGCCACCTCATATGCATCATGAAGGTTACCAATCTCTTTTTTCGAATGCTTATCAAATAAATTTTTAATAGAATGCGTTTTTAAAACAAGCTCGACTTCTGGCAGAGAAAGTATTTGTTCCTCAGATAAAGATTCCTTGGTCTCCTTTAACCAATCTGCATGAGTGTTTTGATTTATATTCATCTTTCTCCAGAAATCCTCAACTTCAGGTACATGAGAAAATAATCGAGCAAACTGCCGGTAAATTTGTCCAACTCTTTTTTTAGTCTCGATAGCCTTTTCAAAAATTTTTCCGAGAACTAATTCGACCTCCGGACCCGACATATACAAACCTCCTTAAACGTAAAATATCTTTGCATTTATATTTTATCCATTTAAAACATAAATGTCAAGTACAAAAATTATCGAAAACCCCTATATGATTTCAGTATATAGTAGAATTAGAATTTAAATTTTTTAATTTAGTAAAAAAAATTATAGTAATAAAATTTTATCAATGTGAAAAAAGTGGGCGAGGGGTTGTAAAAAACTATTTTTTTTCTCTGTGGCTCTGTGTGAGAATATTTTTTTGCCAGCGAAAAACAAACACACCTATTAATCCCCCACTTACATCAACGAAGATGTCAAAAATGTCATCCCATCCAACAGGGCATTTAATTGATAGTAGCTGAATTGTCTCCTGCAGTACGGATACACACAAAACAATTAATACCACTTTAACAGGAGATATTAGTTTCTTCTTATTTGAAAACACAACAGATATCAAAATCGCAAGCATAGCATAGAGAAAAATATGCATTAAGACGTGAATTATATTGGACTTAAAAGCCCAATCGAATCCTTGTTTATATAAATGAGAAAAACGACGTATAAAGTAAAAAGGAAAAAGTATTCCAATACTCCATATAATTAATATTAATATACTCCAACCTTTTTTCATAGTTTAATCTATACCTGATACTAGGTCTTTAGTCTTAATTATTAGACTTTAGTTTTCTATAAACAAATAAAAAATCTCTGTGTTCTCTGTGCGTTCTTTTTTTCTCCGTGCGCTCTGTGGTAAAAGTTTTTTCACCCCATCAACTTCAACATCAAAGCTTTCTGCGCATGCAGGCGGTTTTCAGCTTGGTCAAAAACAACCGAATGAGGTCCATCGATTACTTCTGACGTAACCTCTTCTCCTCTTATCGCAGGCAAACAATGCATGAATATATAATTATTATCTGCGTTAAATACGATTTCCTCATTGACCTGGAAAGAAGCGAAAGCCTTTCTTCGCTCTGCCGCCTCGTGCTTAAAACCCATAGAAGCCCAGACGTCTGTATATACAACATCGGCTCCCTCAGCAGCTTCCTTTGGGTCATTCATTATTGTTATAGAGCCACCCGAAGCACTGGCTAATTTTTCGGCTTCCTCCACGATATCCTTATCAGGCTCATACCCTTTTGGATGGGCAACCCTGAAATGAACGCCAATTTTACATCCTCAAGTTTTCCTTTCTTTTCATATATTGTTTGAAAATCTGCCAGAATCTGACAGGGATGTTCCAGATTTGAAAGACCGTTTATCACAGGCACAGTTGAATTTTCCGCAAGACCGGTAACTGTTGAATGCTCAAAAGTTCTTGCCATAATTCCGGAAGCCCACCTGGAAAGATTTTTCGCGACATCTTCCACGCTTTCTCTTTTTCCTATATCAATATCTGAAGGCGCGAAATAAATCCCCATGCCTCCGAGCTCATAAATACCGGTTTGGAACGTAAACCTGGTACGCAGAGACGGCTTCTCAAAAAGCATAGCAAGCACCTTACCCTTAAGAGGAGTTTTCTCCAATGTTTTTTCTTTTTCTTTCTTTAATACACTTGCATCTCTTAAGATTTCCAAAAATTCTACTCTATTTATATCACTCATTGACACAAAATCTTTTTTCATTCTTCCTCCTCTTCCTTCTTGCTATATTCCACCTGGTATTTCAACAAATCTCCTTTAGAGAGATAATCTAATATCAAAACTCCATTAAGATGATCAATTTCGTGTTGAACCATCCTGGCTGTGAGACCTTTCGCTTTATATTCAATTTCTTTCCCATCCGCGTCAAATCCTCTAACAACAATAATTTCTGCTCGCGGAATTTCTACAGTTGCCACGGGAACAGAAAGACATCCTTCCCCCATTACATCTTCACCATCAGCATTAACTATTATTGGATTCACCAGAACTATTTCCCCCTTTCCTTCAGCCGATCTACCAACAAAAACCTGGCTTGCCACACCTATCTGATTGGCAGCAAGACCAAGACCCTCTTCCTCCCGCATAGTCTTAAACATCTTCTCGACCAGATGGTGAATATTAGAAAAATCTTCAACTTCTTTAGCCCTCTCATGTAAAATCGAATCCGGATAAACCCTTATATTACTCATCCTTCATTATCTCTAAATGCAATTCCTTTAAATCCTCTTTTTTTACGGGTCCGGGAGAACCCTCCATAAGTCCAAGACCGCTTAGAGTTTTCGGAAATGCAATCACATCGGTGATTGAATTCTCTCCTGCAAGAAGCATACATATTCTGTCAAAACCCAGTCCTATTCCTCCATGCGGCGGCGCTCCAAGAGCGAGTGCTCTCAGCAAAAAACCGAATTTATTCATTGCTTCTTCTTCATTTATACCTATAATTTTCATCAATTTCAATTGAATCTCAGGATTATGACATCTAATACTACCTGAACCTAATTCTACGCCGTTAAGAACCAAGTCATACTGTTTTCCCATTACTTCGCCCGGAGTCTTTTCAAAATCTTCTTCAGAGGCTACTGGTTCGGTAAATATATGGTGGCAGGGAATCCAGCAACCGTTTTCTTCATCCCATTCGAAAAGAGGAAAATCGGTAACCCAGAGAAACTTCCATCCCTTTTCCAAGAGGTCCAACTTCTTACCAAGCGTAGTTCGCAAATTTCCAAGCGGAATAAGCACTTCCTTTTCCTTATTACCGGCAATAAGGAAAAGAGTTTCACCCTTTTTCAAGTTAAAAATACTACAATCATTAAAATACTTTACAAATGAACCCTTGTAATCGCTTCCATCATTAATCAAATATAAAAGACCCTTGGCTCCGGCCGCTTTCACTTCCTCTTCCAGTTCATTTATCTCGCTTCGGCTGAACGAACCTTTTACTTTAATCCCCTTAATTATTTGGGCTGAATTCAAAATACCAAAATCCCCACTCTTACCAGGTTTACAATAATCTTCTATAACAATAGGATTTCGGAGATCCGGTCTATCTGTACCGTATCTTTCCATAATTTCCCTGTAAGTTAATTTAGCAAATGGAATAGATACTTTTTCCCCAAGTGCTTCCTCTAAAAAAAGGGCCATTAAATCTTCACCAACAGCGAAAATATCTTTTTCTTCAACAAAAGACATCTCAAGATCAATCTGAGTAAATTCGAGCTGCCTATCTCCCCTCATGTCTTCATCTCTGAAAGATTTCGAAAACTGATAATATCTGTCAAACCCAGCTACCATAAGAATCTGCTTATATAACTGCGGAGACTGCGCAAGAGAATAAAATTTCCCGCTTTGAAGCCTTGAAGGAACAAGGAAATCACGAGCACCTTCGGGTGTAGGTGTTGCAAGAATTGGAGTCTCTACTTCGAGAAAATTTTTTTCATTTAAAACCTTTCTGGTAGCCTGCATTAACTTATGACGAATGACAAATCCCTTCAGCGCCTTATCTCTCCTGAGATCGAGGTATCTATACTTAAATCTTAATTCTTTTTCAGCCTGGATGTTTTCCTGTACAACGAAAGGTGGAACCTCCGAAGAATTCAAAACTTTCAAGCTCGAAGCACTGACTTCGATTTCCCCGGTAAGCATATCTTTGTTTATCATATCCTCTGGTCTTTTTCTCACCCAACCCTTCACAGAAATTACCCATTCCAGACCTAATTTTTTTACCTCTTCAGGAGCGAAATCTGAGGCAGAAAAAACAATCTGTGTAACACCGTATCTGTCCCATAAATCCACAAAGATTATTTCTCCATGGTCTCGTATCTTTCTGACCCATCCAGTCAAGGTTACAACCCTGCCATCGTCTTTTGCTCTTAGACCTCCGCAGGTTTCATCTCTCAACATTTTAATTCCTTTACTATTTTATCGGTTTTCATTGGAATTTCTTTTTGCTTCCCTTTCTCCATATTTTTTAACTGAACGACACCTCTTTTTCTCTCATCCTCTCCAATTATTATTACCCATTTTGCATTCTGCCTGTCGGCTTCTCTGAACTGAGCTTTAACACTCCTTTTTATAGGATCTTTATCACAAGAAAATCCCGCATCCCGCAGCTCATTTAATATTTTCCATCCCTCAATATCCGATTCTCCATCAAAAGTAACAATATAAACATCTAAACCTAACTTTTCTTCCTCTTTCAAAAGCAACATCAAACGATCAATGCCAACCGCGTATCCGGAAGCAGGAGTATCTTCTCCTCCCATAAACTTGATTAGCTCATCATATCTCCCACCACCACCCACTTCATTCTGTGAACCCAAATTAGAATTAACAAATTCAAAAACCGTCTTTGTATAATAATCGAGCCCTCTGACAAGACGTGTATCAATGTTAAACTTAATATTCAAAAAATCAAGACGGTTTTTAAACTCCTCGAAATGTTCCTTACACTCATCACAAAGAAAATCGGAAGGAACCGGAGCGCCTTTTATTTTTTTCTTGTCTTTTTTACAGTCCAATATTCTAATAGGATTTTCAGTGTATCTACGATTACAATCTTCGCATAAATCGGTTAATTTTACTTTCAGGAAATTCCTTAATTCTTTTACAAAACTTTTTCTACACCTGGGACAGCCTATTGAGTTTATATTAAGTTCAATTTCTTTAATATTTAATTCGTTAAATACATCCAGGGCTGATTTTACGAGGTCTACATCCGTTTCGGCTGAAGAAGAACCGATCACCTCCGCACCAAACTGTCTAAACTCGCGCAACCTCCCTTTCTGAGGTCTTTCCTGTCTAAACATTCTCTCAATATAATAAAATTTCTGCAGAGCTCCTTTATTAAAAAGTCCATGCTGAAGGAACATTCTGACTACCGAAGGCGTACCTTCGGGTTTCAGTGTAAGACTCCTGCCACCCATATCTTCGAAAGTAAACATTTCTTTTCGGACAATATCCGTACTTTCTCCGGTTGATTTCCTGAAAAGTTCGGTAACTTCAAAAGTGGGAAACCTAACTTCACGGAAATTATAATTCTCCATTTTATTTCTTATAATATTCTCGACCTTCTTCCAACTTATTGCTTCTTCCGGTAAAATATCTCTAGTACCCTTAACATTTTTAAAATTTGATTTATAACTCATATAAAAACAGTCTCCCTTACTAAGTTAAAATCCAATAGGCGGTTCCCACACCGGATAAATTAAAAATAAAATCATAAATACTTACAAACCTACCGGGTACATAATACTGTAACAACTCATCTATAACCGCAAACAAACCGAAAAAAATTAGAAATTTCCAACTCTTTTTACCAAATCCGAAAAAGAAAAAAAGTATTAAAACAGAAAAAAGGAAAAAATGTAAAAGTTTATCCAAGCCAAAAACTTCAACCGGGGGGATAGCTCTTAGGGGAAAAGAGGTTACTCCAATTATAACCATTAACCACAAAATAAATGGCAAGTACTTCATTCTTCGAAACTTTCCTCTTCTCTCTTTATTAATTTTCTTATTTCTTCTATTGAATTCATGTTTAAAAGATTCTCTCTGAAAGTAGCAAAATTCATTAACCGGTAAAATCGTGAAAGATATTTTAAATGAATCTCTTTATTCAAAGGGGAAGAAAGAAAACAAAAAATGAAAATAGGAACACCATCGAAAGAATCATATTTAACGGGTATACTTGATATTAGCATAGACAACTCGGGTTCTTCCCTGTTCCCTCGTTCTTTATATAAAACAACTCCCTTTCCTATCCCAAATGAATATTTTTTTTCTCTCTCTACGAAGTAATCGAACTTTGAGGTACTATCAACCCAGGATAATATATTCTTAAGCGCTTCTTGACTGTTTTTAACATTTTCCTTCCGGAAATGAGTTAGACTCTCCCAGATCATCTATAATATATACCTGCTCAGGGACTCATCACCAACTATTTCTTCGAGTTTGCTCTTCACTTCTTTTTCTTCAATAAGAATTTTCTTAACTTCAAGATCAGGCATTTCAAAGAGATAATCTTCCAATAAAGTATTCATAACAGTCTGGAGTCTCCTTGCGCCTATATTTTCACTTATTTCATTGACCCGTTTAGAATAATCAGCAATCAAAGTCAATGCTTCTTCACTAAAATCAAGCTCGAAGCCCTCTGCTCTAAATAAAGCCTTATATTGTTTGACCAGAGAATTGTCTGGTTCGACAAGAATCTTTCGAAAATCTTCTCTGCTCAAGTCTCCAAACTCAACCCTTATCGGGAATCTACCTTGTAACTCAGGAATAAGGTCGGATGGAGAAACGGAAGAGAAAGCCCCTGCAGAAATAAAAAGTATATGATCTGTATTAACTGGCCCGTATTTTGTATTAACCGTAGTTCCTTCAACCAGAGGAAGGAGATCTCTCTGGACCCCTTGTCTTGAAACATCGGGTCCCGATTTTGAATCACCACCTATAATTTTATCTATCTCATCTATGAATATTACACCTGAGTTTTCGGTTTTCCTTTTACTCTCCTCAATAACTTCATCTCTATCCACCAATTTATCCGATTCTTCTTTTACAAAAATCTCCCTGGCTTCAGCAATAGTAACGAACTTTTTCTTAGTAGATTTAGGCAACAAACTGGAAAAAGCGTCCTGGACGCCTAAACTCAATTGCTCGGGACCTACGGCGCCGAGTATTTCAATAAAAGGTTTATCGCTTTTTTTAAGGTCAAGCTCGATTTTTCTTTTTTCAAATTCTCCGTCTCTCAATTTTTTTTTCATCTTTTCCCTGCTTTCATCCATCGTTGCTCCTACGTCACCACTCGGCATAAGCAAATCAAGAATCCTTTCTTCGGCAAGCCTCAAGGCTTTTTCTCTGACCTCTTCTATTTTTCGTGACTGCACCATCTTAACGGCAACATCCATAAGGCTCCGGACCATAGATTCGACATCTCTCCCCACATATCCAATCTCGGTAAACTTCGTCGCTTCGGTTTTCACAAAGGGAGCACTCATAATAAGAGAAAGCCTTCTTGCAACTTCTGTCTTCCCTACGCCAGTAGGTCCTATCATTATTATATTATTAGGATAAATCTCCTCTTCCATATCGCCATGAACCTGCTGCCTCCTCCATCTATTTCTTATAGCTATGGCAACGGCTTTCTTTGCATCATCCTGTCCGATTATATATCGAGCCAATTCCCTAACTATTTCTTTTGGTTTAAACTCCTGCTCATTTCTCACTTTTTATTACCTCTACTGAAATCTTATCATTAGTATAAACGCAAACATCAGAAGCAAGCTTTATGGCAACCTCAACAATCGAAGGAGCATCAAGAGAAGAATGCTGCAGCAGTGCTCTGGCCGCAGTTATTGCGTAACCTCCTCCGGAACCTATACCAATTAAACCATCATCAGGCCGAATAACTTCACCACTTCCCGAAAGAATAAAGGATTCATCCCGATTCATAACACCTAAAAGCGCTTCTAATCTTCTTAAATATTTGTCTTTTCTCCACTGTTTTGCGAATTCAATTACCGCTTTGGAAATATTTTTTGGATATTTATTTATTTGATCCTCGAACATAGAGCATAAAGTCAGCGCATCCGCCACAGATCCAGCATAACCGACAAGAACTTCTCCTTTACTCAAGAGTTCTATTTTTTTTGCATTAGCTTTCATTATAGTATCGGCAACGGTAACCTGTCCGTCGCTGCCCATAGCAACAATCCCGTCTTTTCTAACGCCAAGTATAGTGGTTCCGTGTATGGTATTCACAATTCCTCCTGGAAAAACTATTAACTTAAAATTTCGTAATTGGGCGGCTCTTTAATTATCTTAACATCATGCGGATGACTTTCTGTCAACCCGGCATTAGTAACCTGGATAAATCTTGCTTTCTCCTTTAGTTCCTTAATATTACGAGCACCCACATATCCCATACCTGATCGCAAACCTCCTTCGAGCTGAAAAAGCACTTCGCTAACCGGTCCTTTATAAGGGACCCTGGATACTACACCTTCTGGCACTAATTTTCCGGTCTGGAAATAACGATCTCTACTTCCCTCTTCCATCGCGTCAACCGAGCCCATTCCCCTATAGACTTTAAATCTTCTACCTTCCAGCAGAATTGAATCACCAGGAGCTTCATCTGTCCCCGCCAGAAGTCCTCCAATCATCACAGAATCCGCACCTCCTGCCAGAGCTTTTGTTATATCTCCGGAAAAAGTAACTCCACCATCCGCGATTATAGGAACCGCTCCTTTAACAGTTTTTGCCACATTCTGAATTGCCGTCAATTGAGGAACACCTATACCGCTAATAACTCTGGTTGTGCAAATAGAACCGGGACCAACTCCCACTTTAACTGCATCAACTCCCAATTTTATTAAATCTTTCGCAGCCTCTCCTATTACTATATTCCCGACAACCAGATCTCTATCGCAAATCTTCCGCAGCATCTTAGTAATGTTGAATACTTTCTTTGTGTGTGCATGTGCCGTATCTACGACGAGGCAATCAACTCCCGCGCCTAAAAGCTCCTCTGCCCGTTCTTTCGTATCATCACTTATGCCAACGGCTGCACCGCAATATAATCTGCCTTCTTTATCTATATTGGCTCTTGGAAATTCTTTCCTCTTCAGAATATCCCTAAGAGTTATAAGTCCCACAAGCTTATCGTTTTTATCCACCAGAGGTAATTTTTCGAACTTATGTTTCCTGAAAAGATTTTTTACCTCTTCTATAGAAACACCCTTTTTACCTGTAATGAGTTTCTTCCTGGGAGTCATAACCTCTTTCACTTTTTTACTTTTGTCGTCTTCAAATATCAAATCACTTTTTGTTATTATTCCTTTTAACAATCCTTTACTATCAACCACGGGTACTCCGGAAATGTTGTGGCTTTTCATTAACTCTTCTACTTCTCTAATAGTTACTGAAGGCACTACTTTTATGGGGTCGGGAATAAGAACGCTCTCAAATCTCTTTACTTTCTTAACCTGCGATGCCTGTTCTTCTATTGAAAGATTCTTATGAATAATACCGAGCCCACCTTCAAGAGCAATGGCTATCGCCATTTTTTCTTCGGTAACCGTATCCATTGCCGATGAAACTATAGGAAGAGGAAGATTGATTCGCCGACTAAATTTACTATTAATATCAGTATCACTCGGGATAATATCAGAATATCCCGGAGCAAGGAGCACATCTCCGAAAGTTAAGCCTAAATCAAAAGATCTGTTTTTCCCCAAGAATTTTCTCCTTCAGGCATTTCGCCTTTAAAAACTATATTTGCTTCACCAGTAAGCCAGAGTCGATTACTACTTTCTCGTTCGGTTTCAAATTCTCCTCCGATCGTCTTAACTCTAAGTTTTTTTCTTCCCGTCTCTTCCATTACGAAAAATGACATACTTGCAATACCCGAAGAACAAGAAAGGGTCTCTCCTTCTACACCTCTCTCGAAAACTCTCATAAAAACGGAACCGTCCTTTTCCCTGAACCAATCTACATTATTTCTGCCGGGTATAGCATTTGAAAGCTTAGCTCCTTCCCTATCGATATCAAGTTCTTCTACGTTTTCCGTAGGAATAACATAGTGAGGTACGCCACATCTAACAATCGCCCCATTCTCTCTTTTCTCCAAAATACTAATTTCAGGCATCAAAGCGGATACTGTATCATTATCGTTGTAAATAAGTCTCACTGTGCCTGCTTCGGTTTGCACCTCATCTTCTTTCTTAACTTTACCCTGTAGGTAAAGCAACCGGAAGAAAACTCTCACTGCATTTCCGCAAAAAGGTACATTACTCCCATCCGGATTGTAGAATATCATCTTTTTCCCATCCATAACCACCAAACCATCCCCCCCTATACCGTAATTTCTTTTCATTAAACGGGGACAAAGTGCCGCGTAATCATAATCCGAAACATAAGGAGTAAGGACAAAATCATTACCCCCGCCTTCACCTTTAATAAACTTAATCATTATTTACTCTCCAATAAAGCAAGGTCTTCCAATACAACCTCGATAATTTTCGAATCTATTTCTTTTTTCTTTTCAAGAAAAGCTTCCAGCATTGAATTCTCACATATTATATTAATCATTCGCGGTTTACCCCCGGAATATGTATGTATCAATTCTAATGACTCACTTGTAAATGGAAGCTCTTTTCCTCCTGCGACCTTTATCCTGTGACTGATATATGCTTTAACGGATTCCAAATCCAGAGGTTTGAGTGTGGTCCTTATGGCAGTTCTCTGGTACAAGGCTTCATCCTGTTTGAGGTTTGTTTCCATCTCCGGTAAACCAAAAATTACAAAATTCAGCAAATGTTGTGACTGAGTTTCAATATTGAGAAGTCCGCGAATCTCCTCCATCGTATCTTTGCCCCTTAGCATGTTGCCTTCATCTATCAAAGCAGCCACTTTTTTGTTCTGATTATGAAATTCCTGCAGTTTACTATAAAGCCCTGATATTATCTTTTCTCTGTCTCCACCCTTATCTTCGACTCCCAATTGCAAAGATATTTTTTTAAGAAACCACCCGGCTGAAATATCAGGATGGATTATGACAAGAAGTGAAACTTCGTAGGAATTATCTGAGGCAAGAAAATTCAACATCCTCCTCGCTAAGGTGGTTTTACCCATACCTATATCAGCTACGAGCAAAGAAAGTCCAAGCCTATTCTCAACACCATGTAGGATTTTCTGCATAGCCTTGGAATGCTGAGGACTATCATAGTAAAATCTCTCATCAGGAGAAGTCGAAAAAGGCTTCTCTTTAAAACCGAAAAAACTCTCGTAATCCATTTTTAGTAATTAATACATCTAAATTCCTTTTTGTCAAGGATTAAGATACCCCGTACCCCCCTATTTTCACCGAAGAAAACACGAAGAGGCAAAGCCACCTCTCCCAAATGTAAAAATCAAATATCAAAACGGAAAAATACAAATAAAAGTTCAAAAATAACAAAAAACCATACGGCCCTAAAACAGTAAAAGTCTTTTTACATTTTAATATGTCATTTTGCTTTTTAATTTTTAATATTTAATATTATTAAGAATTACACAAACAGTTTGCATCTAATTATTCGACACCCTATCAACAAACAAACTCATAGCTTTTTCAACGGTATTTCCGAAAACTTACCTTGACAATATTGATAAACTACGTATAATTAAGTACATATGCGTATAATTAAGTAAATATGAAGGAGATGTAACTGATAAAATGCTAGCCCTTCTAATCTCATTAAGTTTCAATTTCGATTCGATACCTTCACCTCAATTTGCGGGTGACAGTTTCTGTGTATATATATCCACAATCGACAGCTCGAATTTCTTATGTTCTTTATCGGTCGAACCAATCGATAACGAACTTATAATATGCGGGCAAAAAGACAATATAATTGATTTAACCGATGGCCTTTGGCAGGGCTGGGTTAAAATTTCAAAGACGGGAGACTCCGTAAACCTGAATTGCGCAAACCTTGAAGATAAGAGCTTTTCCCTCAGCAATGAATTTAAAGTAATCAGTAAAGTTACCCTCAGCCAATTGAGACAGACAACCAGCGATTCAATATTTATCTATCCAAATCCTCTCACACCTGAATACAATTCAACGACCATAGAATATTATTTAACAAATAATGCACACGTCTCAATAATGATATTTGATAAATTTGGAAATCTGGTTTGGGACACAGAAATAGACAAAACCGCCGGCAACGCGACAACTCCATGGGATGGAACAGATAATGACGGCAACAGAGTCTTATCCGGTGTATACATAGTTTGTATTAAAGCAACCAATCAAACTCAAACAGTTGCCCAGTATGCGGGTAAAATAGCAGTCGTAAGATAAAAGAATATGATAAGGAAGAGTAAATTATTAAAATTTGCTTTTTTATTGATGTTTTTTTCCCTGAAAAGCAATGCCGAAGTAGGCGAAAATTTTTTAAATTTCGGAGCAGGAGCAAGAACCATGGGGATGGGAAGATGTGGAGTTGGTTTAGCAGACGATGCTTCAGCCCCTTATTATAATCCCGCGGGACTTTCCCAGTTAAAACCACAGGAAATACTATTTATGCACAGTGCTCTTTTCATGGGAACCAGTTTTGACTACTTTTCTTATGTGCTCCCAACATCGAAATCCGGCTCTTTTGCTTTCTCTCTAATGCAGGCTCGCACGGGCAGTATAGAAAACAGAGATGCAAGCAATACTCTTTTAGATGAATTCGGAGAAAGCGAAACCGCAGGAATGCTGTCATATTCTATAAGATTCATCGACTATTTATCTCTTGGGATCAATTATCAAATACTCCACCATTCGATCTCCCATTGGAGTTCGATTGGACAATCTTTCGACATGGGATTTTTACTTTTTCCAGAGAAATCTTTCTCTGCCGGATTTACAATAAATAATTTATTAAGGCCCTCTTTTACCTTAATATCAGAAGCAGAAAAGTATCCGATCAGATTCAAAGCTGGATTAAGCTGCAAAACTTTTGAAAACAATTTAATATTTGCTGGCGATATTGGCTGGCATGAAAACAGTAAATTAAAGTTAAACGGTGGTTTAGAATATAAAATAAACAGTCTTCTTAAGGTAAGATTAGGAGCGGATAACAATTATTTCTCTTATGGAATAGGCTTTTCCTTTCCTGTTTCAAGACACGACTTAAGAATCGATTATGCTTTCCAGCAACATCATCAGTCTGAAGGAATATTGTCTCCTAATCATAATCTTTCTCTGACTTTCAATTTTGGCGGTTTTAGAGCGAAGTTATTCCCCGATAAAAAAGCGTTCTCTCCTATGACCGACGGCGAAGATAACATCGTCTGGCTAAATAAAGAAATAATGACAAAAGATGAAATCGGGAAATGGAAACTGATAATAAAGAACAGCTACGGTGAAACAGTAAGAACTTACGAAGGTTGGAGAGAACCTCCTCAAAGGCTCTACTGGGACGGACGGGATAATAGCGGTAAACTTGTTCGTTACGGAGATTATTACTACAAATTTATAGTAACCGAAAAAAAAGGGAGAACTTATACATCAAGCGGGAAACTTGTTACAGTAAAGACCGCAAGTCCCGCGGAAAGATTTCTTATAGAAGAAGATTGGGAAGGCTTAGAAAAACAGATATACACAGGAGAAGAAATCGAGTTCGAAAAAATTCCTGAAAGTAAAAAAGAAACTAAATCTAATGAAAAAAGCAATAAATCAGCAAATGAGGAAGAAAAATGAAAAGATTATTATATTTTTCGATTCTATTCGTTTCTTTAACCTTAACTTCACAGAGATTAGAGAGAAATTCTTATATAGATATACCCTCCGCAAATTTAGAAGAGGGTCTGTTCGTTAACGTTAACGGAAATTTTCCTATCAGTTCAGGGCGCACTTATGGCTTTGATCCTAATATTGGAATTGGATTTTCAAAAGCAGGAATGAATTTTGGGCTCAACTGGTTTGCAGGAAGCGATTTTGCTCTCGATATTGCATATCAATTTTATAAAACAAAAAATACTTCTCTGGCTTTAGGAATGGATAATATAGCATTTAGCAATTACATCTCGCCTTTAGGTTCGGATACAACCTTCATAGACGAAACATATCTCCCCCGCCCGCCTGAAGCATGGTCCTTTTACATTGTCGGCAACCGAAGATTTGGCAGAAGATTTGAATTCACAGCAGGTTTGGGAAGAGGAAAATATGTTGGCTATGGACCTCATAGCAGCCAACCTAACACCGATATATTCTTTGACGAAAAACATGAAAACTTCGCTATTGGACTTTTCATGGCAACAAAATTCACTGTCAATAAATGGCTTAATCTTATATTGGAAGCTGATGGAAGAGATATTAATTTTGGAATAGAATCCGAAATTGGAATGTTTACAGGAGAAATTTCGGCTACGAAGCTTGAAAATGTTCTATGGGAAAGATTCGATAATAACTTAACGACAAGAATAAACGTAAGCGGATCCTTTAAATTGCCCTTCTTTAAAGGTAAAGAAGAAAAAGAGAAATGGGAACCTGTTATAGCAGGAGATAAAATATTTTTTGACGTTGACTTTGAAGACATAGAGGTTACGGGAATGGTACCTCAACAAATCGATGATTTAGAGAAACGAAGAGCACTCACTTCGGAAGAATACGAAAAAGTCACTCCCGAAGCAATAAAACTCTTTCTTGACGCTACAGAATTGTTCAATGCGGGAGAATACGAAGAAGCCAGGTTAAAATTTGAGAAGTCTCTTAAAGGTATAGGGGAATATAGGTTGGAAGCTTTATACAGAATCGGAGAATGCTATTATAATACAGGCAATTACAAAAAAGCTCTATCTATATTTTACAAGATAAACAGTGAAACAAGAGGCACTTACCTTTACCCTGAAAGCATTTACGCAATAACATCCTGCCACATCGCTCTTGAAAACTGGGAAGAAGCAGAGCTAAGTCTTTCTACCCTAACTTCCGATTATCCCGGTTACAAGGATTCTGATAAGACTAAAGTAACAAAGGCAATAATTGCTTTTGGTCAGGAACATTATGAAGAAGTGACAGAACTCCTAAAAGATATTGAGACCAAAGAAGCACTTTTTTATAAAGCAAAGGCATATTTTTTCATTAATGATCCGAGAAAATCGCTGGCTGCTTTTAAGAAATTAACCGATGATTACCCGGAAAGTCCGCTCGCGAGATACTCATATTATTACATGGGAGATGTGTTGTTTTTCAGTGGAAATTACTCAGGTGCCCTTTATAAATATGTAGACTTTTTAGAAAAATATCCCTACAGTGAATTGAAAGAATATGCTGCATACAAATTAGCAGTATGTTATTACAATGAAGATAACTATCTCAAAACAATAGAATACCTTAAACCAACCTTAAACAGTCAGGACATATTTCTTGCCGCTCACAGTAATTTTCTTTATGGTAAATGCCTTAAAGAATTGGGTAGAGGTGATGAGGCACTAACTACCTTTACAAAAATCGTTTCGAATTTCCCGGAATTAAAAGTTGCCAGCCTCGCAAACATTGAAATGGGTCAGGTATTTCTGGCAATGGGTGACACTACTCAAGCTCGTATTGTTTACCAGCAAATGTCTTCTAAATATTCTTCGGGAGAAACGATTGGTCTCGGAGATTATCTCGCGGGAGGTCTATCTTTCACCGAGGGAGACTACCTTACTACAAAAAAACACCTTGATAAAATTTTGAGATACTACTGGGGCTCAGATATAACATGTCCGGCAATAGCATTGCTGCTCAGAACTTACAATAAAACAAGAGATTACACACTTACGATCGCACTTGGGAAAGTGCTTCTTAATAAAGAATCCTGCGAAAAAGGCGATATCTGGAAAGGTAGAGCCATGTTCAATCTTGCCGAAGCATACTATCAAACAGGTCAATATGAAAACGCAAAAAGTCTATACCAGGAAATAATACTCGAATTTGAATACAGCAGCCCGGAACTCCTTGCTGCCGCACAATCCGGCTATGGCTGGTGTCTCTTGCACGAAGATAGATTGGATATAACCGAAAATCAGTTCACAAAAGTAATGTCGGCTTATTCGATGGACACAACCTCTTTTATAAATTCTTCATTTGGAAACGGTATAGCCTTATATAATAAGGGAGAATACGGAGAAGCACTAAATTTCTTTGAAAGTATAGCAAAAGTACCCAAAGATCATCCTTTAAAGCCAAAAGGAATATTTTATGCGGGAAAATCGTACTATAATTTAGAATACTTCAGACAGGCAATTGAGTCCTGGGAAAAGATACTGCAGAATTACCCCAATTCCAGTATCGCATCAAACGCCGCATATGAAATCGGGATGACTTATTTCCAGGCCTTAAAATATGATATGGCAGCACCGTATTTTAGGATGGTAATTGACGAGTATCCAAACTCGCCTCTAGTTCCAGAAGCGATGATTACACTGGGAAACAACTATTACAACGGAGAAGATTATAAAAAAGCAATCGATGCTTTTTCGAAATTTATTTCAGTATATCCGAACGATTCACTGATAGATGAAGTAAAACAATCTCTTTCTTCAGCTTATTACATGGCAGGACAGGAAAATCCGCAATTACTTAAAGACTTTATAGAACAATTCCCTTCTGATCCTAAAGCTGCTCTCTCTCAATTTAATTTGGCTGTTCATTTCTACGAGGAGGGGAATCATGAGAAAGCATTGGAAACTTTCCGGAAAGTGGTTATAGATTTCCCTGAAACGGAATATGCCGAAGACGCTCAAGTAAATATAATCAAAATTTACGATGAAATGAAAGATTACGATAACCTGGTAGGCGAAGCGAATCTATTCCTGGAGTATTTCCCTGAAAGCGAACGGGTTCCCCTAGCCTTATTTTACAGTGGTTCAGGATATTTTTACTTAGGCAATTACGGAAAAGCCTTGGAAGCATTCAAAAATATCTTAAAGAATTATCCAGAAAGCGAATATTGCTCCACCGCGACACACAATATAAATCAGTGTTATAAAAGATTAGGGAGTACAGAAAGAATAGGCGGAGAAGAGCAAACTGAATAAGTATGAATATTAAATTCATAAACCGAACGAGGTTAAAAACAGAAAGGAGTATTTAATGGCGGGAATAAGTTTTATTCAACTTTTAAAAAATAGTTGGGCGATAGACTTGCTGCTCGTTTTCTCAGTAGTAGCACTTGCAGTAATATTGGAAAGACTATGGTCTTACGGGAAATTAGGGATTAATGAAAAAGCTCTTTTAGAAAGAGTAATGGCAGCAATAAAAAGAGGTAATGTACAAGAAGCGAGCTTTATATGTAAATCCGTAAATCATCCTCTCGGAGATATCTTAGATGTGGGCATCAAGAATAAAGACTTACCAAGAGAAGATATATCCGATCTACTTAACGGCGCGCTTATTGAGACAAAAAGTTATCTCGAAAGGAAAAACTCGGTTCTTAGTACTATAAGTTTTATTTCTCCGCTTCTCGGTCTATTAGGGACCGTAATGGGTATAATCAGAGCTTTCCACGATCTCTCGGTATCAGGATCCGGAGGTCCATCGGTGGTCATGGCGGGAGTAGCCGAAGCTCTGGTATCCACAGCTATAGGAATTATTGTCGCTATACCAGCAGCTATTTTCTACAACTACTTCATGAACAAAGTAAAAACTATTCTCACCAGGATAGAATCTAGTTCTATCCGGTTCCTGGCATTCTTACATACTAATTCTGCAAAGGGGAAAACAGAAACATTAAAATTGGATTAGGAGATTAAAAATTATGAGAAAAACTGCCATCGAAAGCTATGAAGACTCCGTGGGGAAAATACCCATCACCCCCATGATAAATGTAGCTTTACTGTTGGTTCTCTTTTTTATGATGACTGCTCCTGCTATTTTTATGTCAGGAATAAGTGTTAAAAATCCCACTCTTGTAAAAGGCAGCAATGCAGCCGATGATACAGAACTAAAAGTGAACGTTTATATAGATTCAAAGAATCAGATTCACCTGAACGATAGACTTACCTCACGGGAAGAATTTCCTAACAGGGTAGCCGAACTCTTAGGGCGAAGTGTATCCCGAATAGTTGTAGTAAGCGCCTATCCTTCCATCCCAATACAGGAAGTAGTCACTGTTCTCGATATATCAAAACAGAATGGAGCATTAAAATTGGTACTTCTAAGGAGGAAAGGGCAATGAGAAGGAATAGCATAACTTCCGAAAATGTTAAACAAGCCGAAATTATGATTACTCCTCTTGCTGATGTAAGTTTTACAATACTTATAACTCTTATGGTCTTAACACCTGTCATCATACTTTCTTCCAGACTCCATGTCAATCTTCCGGAAGCAACGACAGTTGAACCTCCCACAGAGAAAAACATTACAATAACAATTACTTCGGAACATGAAATTTCTATAAATAATGAATTGGTAACCAGAGAGCAGTTGGCTAACGTCCTAGGCGCAACAATAAGAAAAGACCCTAACGATCTGCTTCTTATTAGGACAGATAAAGAACTTGAAACTGGTACGGTTATGGATATTATAGCTCTTGCCAAAAAGCTCGGAGCAAGAAGTATTTCAATCGCAACCATTCAGAGATAAAAATGCTCGATAAAACTGAAGGATTTTTTGATAGAAAGCTAAAAGCCACAATGATATTTTCAATTATATTTCATGTCGGCATCTTTTACTTCAATGAAGCAAAAAGAACAAGCGGAATTGTCAGCAGAATCGATAATATAGAATTTATCGATCAAACATTGGCTCCCTCTGTTAGACCCGCACCACCTCAAAAAAGTATCTTCAAGGCAATAAAAGACAAAATAACTCAGAAAGATGAGGGAATAAAAGAATTAGATAATAATGAAATCGAAAAAATAATTAAAAATCTGCCCCCTGTCCCTCAAATCAGCGAAAAAGGAATCGCCCTCGATGAAAAACAGTTAGATCGTACCCAGGCAAAAGGAATAGACCTGGATAAATTCGAAAGACTCGAGGGACCTGAAGCAGGAGCGACTGAAATTCTTCGTGTAGCATCAGCTGATAGGCAAAGCAGTACCGAGGACATAATAAGTAAGCCTGCTATAAAAATCAACAAGGAAGAAACATACAGTCCTGATGCTAAAATCGGGGTATTTTCCTCCCCCGGAGGCAGCGGACAGGTCGATTTAGAAAAAGTACCGACAAAAGAATTAGAAAGAACAACTCCTGAAGTATCCGCGAAAGAGAAAGCAAAAATAAAAAGCGCTCCTTCCAAATCGACCACAAAAATAACCATCACGGGACCTCTTTCATCCAGAAAAATAACCTATAAACCGGCAACTCCTTATCCCCTGTGGGCTCAAAAAAGAGGATTAACCGCAACTATAAGTGTACAGATAGCTGTTAATCCCAATGGAACGGTCAAGGAAAATGTTTTCGTAGTCAAAACCTCGGGTTTCGGCTCCTGGGACAGACTGGTAATAGATAGCGTCAGACAATGGAAATTCGCGTCTATCCAAAACTCAGGAATCGTGCAAACCGGAATAATTACTTTTAGCTTTGTATTGGAGTGAAAATGAAAAAAATTATAATCCTCACATTTATATTTATTTTAAATATCGTTGGTTTTGCCCAGGAAGAAATTTCAAAAGAAGTTATCAAAGGAGAATATCTGGGCAAAATAGACGAGAAAAAACCTCCTTCAGAACTAAAATATGATATTTTCGAAGTAATCAAACCTTTCGGAAGAGAGGGTTCCAATATCTACGACATGGAACTACAGGTTCATTCGGAAATAAGTTCCACACCTCTACCCATCCTTGCCAGCAATCAAATAAGAAAACCCTGGCTCGGCAATATTCTAACACCTCCTATAACGATATCAAACATTTCTGTCGAAAAGAATGTTAAACAATGGGAATTAGTAATAACAGACGCAATAGGTAGTGTATTCAGAACTTTCGCCGGCATGGGTAATCCTCCGAGAGCCATAGAATGGGACGGAAGAGATTCGAAAGGCAATATGATAGATCTTGGGAAAAACTATTCTTACTACTTAAGAGTAGTCGATTATGAAAATAAATCTTCTTTTCAACTTGGTAAGAAAGTCAGTGTACCCGCACTTTACTGGAAAGAAGAATTGAACTCCGTAGTTCGTCTTGACGGCAGAATAGTATTCGAAGAAAACTCCTCCCGTATATCTGAGTCAGGCAAAGATTTACTGGAAGAAGCCGCGGACTACGTCAGAAAAGACATCAATAAACGCCTGAGAGTTATTGTTTTCTCACAAAACGAAAATCTAGCCATGGAAAGGACAAAAAGAATAGCCAATTTTCTCTTAGACAGAATAATACTTCCCGAAAAAGCAGTAACAAGTGTCATCGGATACGAATCGGTGGGAGAAGACAGAACTGACAGGATCGATATAACTATACGATAATTCAGATCTTGGGTCAGAAAGGGCTCTCGGCTTACCGCTCACGGCTGACCGCAGAAAAAAAATCTGCACAGGTAGTCAATATATAAATGTAAACAAAATCTACAAATTCCACATTTTTCCTACATATTAAAGAATAGTGCGTGGCTTGGGTTTAGCGGAAAGCCCAATATCTCTGTAGTTTAAAATGGGGGTTGACTTCTTAGTTATCCCGAACTAATATAAAATATCAGCCGCACATAGCGGGGCGCTAGCGGTGCCCTTTACCTGTAATCCGCTATAGCAGGGCTAATGGCTTGATTTGAGTTTATGTTTTTTTACTATGGGCTTCTTAAGATGGCGTTGAAATTTGGGCCCTCCATAGAGAAAAGCTTTGAACCCCGTCAGATCCGGAAGGAAGCAGCGGTAAGAAGTCTTAACCTCTGATGAAGGAAAACCTGAGTGGAGCTTTTTCTTAAAGAATCACCGGTAAGAATTCATAAGCGAAGCAAGCCGTGCGGCTGATTAGAAAAAATTATGGGATATTTAGTTTTAACAAGAAAATACAGACCACAGAATTTTGACGAAGTACTGGGACAACCCCATGTAACTAAAACTCTTATGTCCGCAATGGCAAAAGGAAGAGTGGGGCATTCTTATTTGTTTTCGGGTCCAAGGGGAGTCGGAAAAACTTCGGTTGCTCGCATTCTGGCAAAAGCGGTAAACTGCAAAAAAGGCATAGTTGAAAACCCCTGTAATGAATGCGAGAATTGTAAAGCTATCACAAACTGTAACTCGGTCGACGTCATAGAAATAGACGGCGCTTCAAACAGAGGAATAGACGAAATAAGATCTCTTAGAGAATCGGTATCCTATAGTCCCGTACAATCTGCCTTTAAAGTTTACATTATCGACGAAGTTCACATGCTTACAAAAGAAGCTTTCAATGCATTACTAAAAACTCTTGAAGAACCACCTTCACATGTGATTTTCATATTCGCGACCACAGAACCTCAAAAAGTACCTAAGACAGTACTGTCCCGCTGTCAGAGATTCGACTTCAGGATGTTAAGTAACGGGGAAATTTTTGGAAAACTAAAAGAACTGGCAAAATTGGAAGGAGTCAAAGCAACAGATGAAGCTTTATCTCTCATTTCATCCAGAGCAGAAGGAGCCATAAGAGACGCAGAAGGAATGCTCGAACAATTAATTTCCTATTCGGAAGGAGAAATTACGGCGGATGATGTCCGAGATGTCTTCGGTTTTATCGGAAACAATCTATATTTAGAATTGTTTGGCGGTATTAAAAACTCCGAAGAAAACGAAATTATTCGTTGTGTAGAGGAAATTGCCAGAAGGGGATACGACCTCAGGGAATTCACTTCCGGCTGGCTTAAATTTCTTCGCAGTCTTATCCTCTGTAAGCTTGAAATTAAAGACACAACTTCAACTGTACCCCGAGAAGAATTAATTAAACTTACTGAAAATGTCTCGAAGGAGTTTATAACAGCAGTGCTTAATTTGTCGGTCGACCTAGAAAAAGATATTAGATTGATATCTCATTCCCCTGTTTACCTCGAACTAGCAATGCTCAGGATGGCAAAAATACCAAATTTACGTGATATCAACACCTTAATAAAAAAAATGTCAGAAGAAATACCTCTTAAAGAAAATCCTCAAAAAAAGAAAGAAAAGGAGACAAACAGCATAACAATCACGAAACCCCCCAAAGACGCACAAGATATATGGAAGGCAATAATCAAAAAAATAGACGGGACCAATGGCAAGAATTTCCTAAAAGCATTCTTAAAAGACGCAGAACCGGTTTCGTTTGAAGATGATATATTGAGAATAAAAGTACCTTCAACACATAAGAAACACCTTGATGAAGACATTCACTTCCTCAGAGGTGCACTAAAAGAAACAACAGGAAAAGATATAGATATAGAGATAATAACATACCAGCAGAAAATTGAAACAAAATTGCGTGATAATTCGATGATCACGAAAGTAAAGGAGATATTCGATGCTGAAGAATTTATTTGACCTGGAAAACCTAAAGAAAAAAGTCGATAAAATCAAAGAAGAGCTTAAGGAAGAGAGAGTAACTAGTGAGAGCGGCGGAGGGATGGTACGGGTTGAAGCAAACGGGTTCGGAGAAATATTAAAATTAGAAATAGAAGACGAACTGCTTAAAGAACAGGATAAAACCTTGATGGAAGATTTAATAATTTCAGCAGTAAACATGAGTAAGGAAAAAACAAAAGATTTGTTTCAAAAGAAAATGCAAGAAGCAATCGGGTTTTTGCCTTTAGATGGAATTCAAGACTTGCTATCTTGAAACCGCCAGGCTCTTTTCTACGATTCATACAATCTCTTCAATCTTTGCCGGGAATCGGTAAAAAATCCGCAGAGAGAATCGCTTTTCATATTTTGACCAAACCTAATACCGGTCAAAAAATACTCCATTCTTTAGAAAAAGTACTCTCAGAAATCAAATTCTGCAGTAAGTGTGGAAACATAACGGTAGAAAATATATGTCATATCTGCGCATCTACCGAAAGGGACCAATCGACAATCTGTGTTGTGGAAAAACCAATGGATGTTTTTGCAATCGAACGCTCGAATTCTTTTAAAGGATTGTATCACGTACTGGGAGGACTTATATCTCCACTCGATGACACTTATCCTGAAGATATAAACATCGCTTCATTAATAAAAAGAGTACAAACAGAAGGAATAAAGGAAATAATCATAGCGACGAATCCTACAACGGAAGGAGAAGCAACTGCTTTATACATTGAAGAAAATTTAAAAGACAGAGGGGTAAAGATAACCCGTATCGCAAGAGGTATCCCGTTCGGGACCGATATCGACTTCGCGGACGACTTAACTTTAACAAGAGCACTGGAAGACAGACAGGAATTTAAAGAATAACAATCCCCAAAACGTTTGCCACAAAGGGCACAGAGAAAAAATATTAAACCACGAAACACACTGAATACACGAAATTCCACCACCCCTTTTGAACTTGTACTTAAAAAACACACAAAAAAGATAAGAAGTAGAAAAAATATTGAAAATTCAATTAATACTGCATTATGGGGGGTTGACAATAAATGCCCGAAAACTATATTATGTTTGACGCGGGGTGGAGCAGTTAGGTAGCTCGTTGGGCTCATAACCCAAAGGTCGTGGGTTCGAATCCCACCCCCGCTATAAATATTATGAATATTTTCTTAAGTAAGGTTATAGTCTCTTTAACCACAGGATATATTTTCGGTTCTATTCCAAACGCAGTTATAATCGCAAAGCTCAAAAAAATAGATATTAGAAAGATAGGCAGCGGCAATCCGGGAGCTGGTAATGTCGCAAGAGAAATAGGAAAATTCTGGGGTATTCTTGTGTTTATTCTGGACGTTTTAAAAGCCATTATACCAATGCTCATAGCGGATAAAGTATTTAACTTAAATTCATTCTGGACAGGAATAACAGGTCTGTTCGCGGTAATCGGACACTGCTATTCATTATTTTTACGCTTTAAAGGTGGAAAAGGCGCCGCGAGTTCCGGGGGGGTAATGATATACCTCTTCCCAAAATTCTCTATCGTTGCTATACTGGCCTTTTTCCTGCTTCAGAAAATTCCGCGAACACTGAAAACATTTTTACCTATATTTCTGATAGCTCTCGGACTCTGGATATGGCTTTACTGGAATTCCATGCCTCTTTTCATTCCTTTTGTACTGATATTTTTAACCCTCGGCATTCTTTTAAACATTGATTTAATAAAAGAACTCATTAAGGGAGGAAACAAGTGATATTAAGAAGAAGAAAACTTTATCGAATCGGAGCCGGCATTGTATTTCCCGTAGTTTATTATTTCTCTCCGAATAAAATTATTATTGAAATGTTACTTTTGTATCTCTTGGGTATCATGACTACTCTCGAAGTGATGAGATACATTTCTCCCAGCCTCTGGAGGACAATAGCGGAACATTCTAAAGGGATATTGAAGGTTAGACAGGGTATGATTACAGGAACGACAGCTCTTCTTATTGCAAATATAATAGTGATCGCTTTTTTTAAAAAACAGGTGGCAATTGTAAGTCTTGTATATATGCTTTTCGGAGACACGGCTTCCGCTATTATTGGCACAAAATACGGAAAAGTAAAAATTGGACATAAGAGCCTGGAAGGGAGTCTGGCATTTTTTATAACAGTAATGGTACTGGCTCTCATATTCAACCAGTGGACGGGAATACGTATTCACCTTTTAATTTTGATTTTTGGCGCAATTGCGGCTACTATTACCGAAGCCCTGTCTATAGAAATAAATGATAATCTAACGGTTGCACTGGCGGCTGCGATTGTTATGCAGATATTTACTCTGTTTTAACCACGAAGGCACTAAGACATTAAATCGTTAGAGGGTTAGAGCGTTAGAGTGTTAAACAGAAAAAACTTAATCTAATCAGACACTTGGATGGGAGGAAGGCTAACGCATCTACGCTTATACGCATTAACTAAATTTAAAACCTAGGTCTTATTTTCTTCTCGTGAAATAGTGGTTCTTATTCCACCGCGAATACTAACTTGTAACTCGACAAAAAGATATCTGGGAGATAATAAGGATTTAAAATCTTCGAAAATTATGTTTAAAAGTGTCTCATGAGTTGTTCTTAGGTCTCTGAATTTTTCTATATATAGCTTTACACTCTTCAACTCTACAATAAACTTATCCGGCTTATATTTAACTTTTAGCTTATAAAAGTCAGGATGCCCGGTGAAGGGACACAACGACGTAAGCTCATGCGTTTTAAATTCTATCGGGAAATCTGCCTGAGTAAATTTATTTGGAAGCTTTTCTAAAGTTTTACTGATCTTTTTTAACTTATCTAAATCTTCAGTCATTTACCCTTAAGCTGGGGAAAAAGAATCACATCTCTAATAGAAAGCTGATTAAGGAGAATCATAACAATACGATCGATTCCCAATCCCAACCCACCTGTCGGAGGCATTCCGTAAGACATAGCCGCAAGAAAATCCTCATCGAGTGATTCGGTTTCAAGGTCACCTTTTTCTCTGAGTTTAGACTGCCCTTCGAATCTATTTCTTTGCTCGATAGGATCATTTAATTCCGAATAAGCATTTCCGATTTCCATTCCAAAGAGGAAAGGCTCGAATCTTTCTACAACCCCTTCTTCATCCCTTTTATCTTTTGCAAGAGGAGAAATATCCTTCGGGTAATCCATAATGAACGTCGGCTTATCGATTGTAGGTTCCACGACTTCAGAGAATATCGCATCGAGTACCTTACCTGAAGTATAAATACCTTCTATATCTATATTCAATTTTTTAGCCTGCTTTTTAATCTCTCTAAACGACAAGCCTTTAAAATCAACGCCTGTCTTCTCTTGAAGGACACCGTAATAGGAAAGTCGCTGCCAACCTTTCTTAAAAGAGACCTTTTGTCCCTGATACTCCAATTCCTTTGAACCGACAAAACGTTCCAGAAGACGGTCAAAAAGAGATTCAACGATTTCCATCATATCATAGTAATCCGCGTAAGCCTGATAAAGCTCCAACATCGTAAACTCAGGATTATGAGAACGGTCTACACTCTCATTTCTAAAATCTTTACCTATCTCGTAAACTCTTTCCATCCCACCGATTATCAACCTCTTCAGGTACAGCTCGTAAGCAATGCGGAGAAACAAATTTTTCTTTAGAGATTCCTGGTAAGTTTTAAATGGTTTTGCGAATCCTCCTCCGTACTGCGGCTGAAGAATCGGCGTTTCCACTTCAACAAAATCTCTTTCGTTTAAGAAGCTTCTTATTTCTTGAATGATACTGGTTCGTTTCTTAAAAACTTCTCCGCTTTCTTCATTTGCGATAAAGTCCAGGTAGCGCTTCCGGTATCTATCTTCCCTATCGGAAAGACCATGCCATTTTTCCGGTAATGGGTGTAAAGATTTTGCCAGAACAGTCAATTCTTCGACCAATATCGTTACTTCGCCCGTTCTGGTCTTCATTAATTTGCCTTTTACTCCGATAAAATCTCCTATATCGAGTAAACCGACAACTTCATAATCGTCAGAAAGAGTATCTTTATTGAGATAAATTTGAACGGAATCCGAAGCATCCTTAATATCAAAAAAAGTGCTTTTACCGTGACTTCTTATACGCATAACCCTGCCGGCTACACACACTTCTTTATTTTCAAGACTTTCAAACTTTTCCTTCAGATCTTCGTTTGTATGTGTCCGCTCAAATTTATAAGGATAAGGGTTTATCTTCCTCTTTTTTAATTCATCCAAATGTTCTTTCCTGAACTTTACTTGATCGAGTGTTTCATCCATGTCTGGAATATATTAAAAGATGAAATAATGTCAACCGC
>CAZHNS010000025.1:0-33148 GCA_964534175.1 uncultured bacterium
ATGGAGCGGATTGCATTAACCCTTATTTAGCCTTTGAAACAATAAAATATTTGATTAAAGAAGGAGAAATTAATACCAGCCCGAATGATGCTATCAGTAACTATAAAAAAGCTATTAATAAAGGACTTCTAAAGATATTATCAAAAATGGGAATATCCACCCTGCAAAGCTACAGAGGAGCCCAGATATTTGAAGCACTTGGATTAGGAAAAGAAGTAATCGATAAATGTTTTATGGGTACAACTTCACGTATTGGAGGTGTAGATTTATTAACTCTTGGAAAAGAGGTTCTTCTACGACATAAAGAAGCCTTTTCCGATACTTCACCTGAAAAAAAATATCTGCCTTCAGGCGGGTTTTTCCAGTGGAAAAGAGACGGGGAATACCATCTTTGGAATCCGCATAGCATTGCATATCTTCAGGATGCGACACGAAGAGGTAGCTATGAGGAATACAAAAAGTTTGCCGAAATCATCAACAATCAAACCGAAAACCCAACAACTCTGCGAAGCTTATTAAAATTTAAACCGACATTAAATCCTATCCCTATAGAAAAAGTCGAAGGGCTTTCCGAAATAGTGAAGAGATTCGCAATCGGGGCAATGAGTTTTGGCTCTATAAGCAAAGAAGCCCACGAAACAATAGCAATGGCAATGAATAAACTCGGAGGTATGTCTAATACCGGTGAGGGCGGCGAGGACCCGTCACGTTTTAAAAGACTTTCAAACGGAGCTTCCTTTTCAAGTAAAGTAAAACAGGTTGCCTCGGGACGTTTTGGGGTAACAACGAACTATCTCGTTCATGCTAACGAAATACAAATAAAAATGGCTCAGGGTGCAAAACCGGGAGAAGGCGGACATTTGCCTGGATACAAAGTCAGCGAGATTATAGCAAAGACTCGTCATACCACACCGGGAGTAACACTTATCTCTCCCCCACCACACCATGATATTTACTCTATTGAAGACTTAAACCAGCTGATTTTTGACCTTAGAAATGTAAATCCTAAAGCAAGAATAAGCGTAAAACTCGTATCCGAAGTGGGAGTTGGTACCGTTGCTGCAGGAGTCGCAAAAGGCCATGCGGATATGATCTTAATTTCAGGTGGTGACGGAGGTACAGGAGCATCACCTTTAAGCTCTATACACCACGCAGGATTACCCTGGGAACTTGGACTTTCCGAAACACATCAAACCCTGGTTTTGAATAACTTAAGAAGCAGAGTACGCCTGCAGACCGACGGACAGATTCGAACAGGTAGAGATATTGCAATTGCCGCAATATTGGGTGCAGAAGAATATGGCTTTGGTACTGCAGCTCTTATAGTGTTAGGATGCGTTATGCTTCGTCATTGTAATCTCGGGAATTGTTCCGTTGGTGTTGCAACTCAAAATGAAATCCTTCGGCAGAGATTTAACGGTAAAGTCGAATACCTGGTAAACTATTTTAACTTCGTTGCAGAAGAATTACGTGAAATCATGGCACATCTTGGAATAAGAAAAATCACCGAGCTGATCGGAAAAACCGAACTTCTGGAAGTAAACGAAAAAATTCTCGATTGGAAATCAAAAGACGTTGATTTCCGTAACATTCTTTATAAACCAGAGATAAAAAATAACGTGGGAGTTTTCTACTCAAAACCGGAAAAACATGATTTGGATAATATATTGGATATTAAATTAATAGACCTCGCAAAAAATGCAATTTTAAAGGAAGAAAAAATAAAACATGATATTGCAATAAAGAACACTAATCGAACAGTTGGAGCTCGCCTAAGCGGAGAAGTGTGTTATGTCCATGGAGAAAAGGGGCTTGCAGATGATACCATTTGTTTTAAATTTAAGGGAGTCGCAGGACAAAGCTTTGGAGCATTTCTTACAAAAGGAATAACTTTTGAATTGGAAGGATTGTCTAATGATTATGTAGGAAAGGGTATCTTCGGCGGAAAAATGATAATTTATCCCGATAAGAAAGCAACTTACCTATCGGAAGAAAATATTATAATAGGAAACACTTCATTTTACGGAGCTATCAGCGGTGAGGCATACATAAGAGGTGTTGCGGGAGAACGATTTTGCATTAGAAACTCGGGATTAAATGCTGTTGTTGAAGGTGTGGGCGATCACGGATGTGAATACATGACCGGCGGAAGAGTTGTCATAATCGGTAAAACTGGCCGAAATTTTGCTGCGGGTATGTCCGGAGGATTAGCTTACGTTTATGATATAGACGGAGATTTTAAATCTAAATGCAATCTTGAAATGGTAAAGCTAAAAGAAATAAACGAAGACGATGCAAAAGTAATACACAATTTAATTAACAACCATTATAAATACACGGATAGTAAAAGAGCCAAAGAGATTTTGAATAATTTTGAAAGGGAGATTCAAAAATTTATCAAAGTAATTCCCTCGGAATACGAACATATATTAAAAACCGAAAGAAAAGAAAATTTGAAACAATGGGTCGATTCCATCGTCTATTAGATTAGGAAGAAAAAATGGGAAAAGTAAACGGATTTATAGAAATAAAAAGAGAAAATTCGGAACCAAGACCGACGGAAGAAAGGATAAAAGATTACAAAGATGTAACTATTCCTAGAACTGATGACAAATCTCAGGAACAAGCTTCACGCTGTATGGATTGCGGAACTCCATTTTGCCACTGGGGTTGCCCCATAGGAAATTATATTCCTGAATGGAATGATTTTATGTTCAACAATCAATGGGAAAAAGCCTACGAACTACTTTCAGCAACAAACAATTTCCCGGAAATTACAGGAAGAATATGTCCTGCGCCATGCGAACACTCCTGTGTTCTATCTATAAACGATGATGCAATAACAATAAGGGAAAACGAACTCGCTATAATCGAACACGCATTCAAATTAGGATTCATAGAAGCTAACTTAAAGATAAAAAGAACGGGAAAAAAGATTGCGGTGGTTGGATCCGGGCCTGCGGGACTTGCAGCTGCCAACCAGTTGAATAAAGCAGGCCACAGTATAACAGTTCTTGAAAGAGATAAAAAAATCGGCGGAATACTCAGATACGGAATTCCAGACTTCAAATTAGAAAAAAACATTCTTGATCGTAGATTAAAAATATTGAAAAAAGAAGGAATAGAATTCAAACCGGATACATTTGTTGGTGTAGATATTACTGCTAAAGAGTTACTAAAAAGTTTTGACGCAGTTTGTCTTGCATGTGGATCCAGAGTCCCAAGAGACTTAAAAATACCGGGCAGAGAACTAAAAGGCATACATTTCGCGATGGATTTCTTAACGCAATCCAATAAACGTGTATGGGGTGAAAAAATCCCTGAAGGTGAGCTAATCAATGCAAAAGACAAAGAAGTTATTATAATCGGCGGAGGTGACACAGGAGCAGATTGTGTAGGTGTTGCAAAAAGACAGGGCGCAAAATGTATAACTCAGATAGAAATCCTCACAAAACCACCTGAATGCAGAACGCCCGCCGAGCCCTGGCCTTACTATCCTTCATTATTAAAAAATTCAAGCAGTCATGAAGAGGGTTGTGAGCGTCACTGGTCGATTTTGACAAAAAAAATTATCGGAAAAGGCGGAAAAGTCCAAAAATTACAATGTGCTAAAGTCGAATTCTCAGAAAGCGATGATAAAAGTTGCCCAGTTATGAAAGAAATACCCGGAAGTGAATTCGAAATTAAGGCCGATCTAGTAATACTTGCAGTGGGGTTTTTACATCCCGAACACAAAGGACTGGTGGAAGATTTAAATCTTGAAAAAGACGAGCGCGGGAATGTAAAAACCGACGAAAAATTTATGACATCAGAAAAGGGTGTATTCTCGGCAGGTGATATGCATAGAGGACAATCACTAATAGTATGGGCTATATCGGAAGGCAGAAGAGCAGCACACCATATAGATAAGTTTTTAATGGGTAAATCAAATCTACCTGTTTTATAAAAAAGGGAGTAATTTATTAAATGTGCGGCATAGTAGGAGTAATCAGCGATAAAGAAGTTGTCGGTAGCATCTACGATTCACTACTTATAATACAACATAGGGGCCAGGACGCTGCAGGTATAGTAACTTACTCGGATAGATTCAACATTAAAAAGGGAGAAGGTTTAGTAAGGGATGCTTTCCAGGAAAAAAATCTCAATCTCCTGAAAGGTAATATAGGCATCGGTCACGTTAGATATCCGACACTCGGTGGAATGGGTGTAGAAAACGCCCAACCTTTCATTTCTACTACACCTTATGGTGTGGCTCTTGCTTTTAATGGCAACATAATTAATTTTGACTCCTTAAAAGAAAAACTAGAAAAGGATAGCAGAAGAATAATCATCTCAACTTCGGACGCCGAACTCCTTTTAAACCTGCTTTCAGCAGAAATGGAAAAGAAACCAGCTTTTTCTGCCGATTTTCTTTTTGAAGCGGTAAAGGGGCTTTTTGAAAAGGTAAAGGGAAGTTACTCAGTAGTTGCCCTGATTAAAGATAAGGGAATTCTTGCTTTCAGAGATCCTTACGGCATCAAACCCTTAATATTCGGACAAAAGGACAATAGTTTTTGTGTGGTTTCGGAAAGCGTTGTTCTCGATACATTAGGATATAAAACCCTGCGTGATGTACGGCCAGGCGAAGCTGCATTTTTTAGTACCAAAGGTAAATTATATACAAAGAAAATCTCTGAAGAAAAACACTGTCCCTGCATTTTCGAATATGTATATTTTGCCAGGCCCGACTCGACCATAGACGGAATATCGGTATATGAGGCAAGACTTAATCTCGGCAAAAACCTTGCAAAAGAAATAAGAAAAAAAGGAATCGATATTGATATAGTAGTGCCCGTACCTGACACATCAAGACCTGTCGCCATTTCCCTGGCAGAGGAACTAAATGTAAAGTACAGAGAAGGATTGATGAAAAATCGATATATCGGAAGAACTTTCATAATGCCCCATCAGAGTAAAAGAGAAGAATTGATTCGAATAAAACTCTCACCCGTAAAGGAAATTATGAAAGGCAAAAAAGTACTTCTTGTAGACGATTCAATCGTAAGAGGAACCACGTCAAAAAAAATAGTACAATTAATCAGAGATGCAGGCGCAAAAGAAGTTCATTTCGCTTCTTCGAGTCCGCCACTCAAATTTCCCTGTTACTACGGAATCGATATGCAAACAAAAGGAGAGTTTATTGCCTGCAAAAGAGCTTTAGAGGAAATAACGGAAATCATTGGGGTTGATTCTCTTACCTATCAATCAATAAAGGGGCTTATAGACGCTGTTTCAATTAGTAAGGTCAATAATTTTTGCGCTGCTTGTTTCACAGGAGAGTATCCGATTCAAGCTAACGAAGAAGAAATCGCGCGTATCGAAGCAGCCCGTGGATGCAAAAATATTCAAGAATAGAAACCACGAAACACACTAAACACACGAAATTTTTTGTTATTTTTTCAATTCAAAATTCTTAATTCTCTAAAATGATTGTTTTTTTCGAGATTTGTCCGGAAGAATGGGTCAATAAAAGCAGATAAACACCTGATTTTATTCCATTTGTTTGCCAGGAATAAAAATGATTCCCTTTACTAAAACTTCCTTCTAAAACAGTCGATACCTTCCTACCCGTGATATCTACAAGTTTAATATTAACGGGACCATCACCAGGCAAATAAAAATCAAAGTTTGCTTCTCCTAAAACAATGCTTCTATCGATATGTAATCTTATTTCTTCTTCAAAATCACCACCTTCCTCAACACCACTTCCTCCATTCCACCCGGCAAGGCAGGCAAACAAATGCCAGGCAGCATAGGCTTTTAAATTGGCATTCAACGGCCAGGTATGCATAGGGCGGCAATTATACCAATCTACACCCTCTGTGTGAGAACCCTGCCATGCTAAGGCCCAGTTTGAATCGGGAAGGATCGGGAACTCTCTATCCTGAGTAGGAGCAAGTAAACTATCAAAATATTGGGTTTCACCATCGCCATTTGCATCAAATGAGCATCCGTCCGTCGGATGTAATTCCCTGTAACATCGACCACCTGGGTCATAAGCCTCAATATCGGCAAAATCGTAAAGAATTTTATCACCGCGGGTACAAAAAGCTCTTATAGTATCATTGTTTTCCCTTAAGCGACTCCAGGGATCGTCCCTATCCAGATGACCGGTCATATAAACGAATTGCACTTCCGGATAGTCTATTTCAAGTTGATTCATATTTGCAAGATAGCAATTTAAAATTGTATCAAGAGGTACCCCTGAAACCTGACCACACCACGACCACATAATTACATTAGCAACTCCATTGTAATCAGGAGTACCTGTAGCATAATGTTCTAACTCCGAGCCGTCTCCTGAACCGCAGTTCCACCCCAGATAACGTCTTGTAGACCATAGCCATGCAGTATAATGAGCGCTCGTACCCCACCTTCCTAAATCCTCTGCCCCACCACTATCATAAGAAAACTGCAAGTCGACAGTAAGAACAGAATCATAATTATTATCATCATAAATGTAAATTCCATTACCACCAATAAAAGCATCAAGACTATCCATCCCAGCGACCAGCTGATGCCCGTGAGAGGTATGTTTATAACCTATAAGAAGTTTCGTCTTTGCCGAATCTATCCAGTTAAGAGGAATATCGCCTAAGTTCCTGCAGGTATGATCAATAATAATAGCCCCATTAAGACAAAACGCAGACAATATAAAAAATAATAATGCAAAACGTTTCATAATATAATTTTACAAGATTTCTCCTACTTTGTCAAGAAGAATGCTCCACACACCCCAATTTTTAACCACAGAGCACACAGAGGAACACAGAGGATTTATTGTTTTAATTCAAAATTAATAATTCAGAATTCTTAATTCTTGACTCAAGACTACTCTAACTACTCTCTACTCACTACTTGCTACTATTTAAAATTCAGCTTCTCTAAGATTATATTCCTTACTTCCAAGCCCTATATCTTCGGCTTTCGAGAAAAACTCATTCATATCTAAATCTATATCGAGAAGAGCCTTTACTTTATCTTTTGTTGCGAGTTCTATTTTCTTCCACTTAACTCCCGCAAGCGGTTCTGCTTTGTTCACTAAATCCGCCGAAGCCGCATCGATTGAAACGATATCTTTAGATAGTAGAAATCCGATATCTTCGACTACAAAATCCTTAGTATACCCATAACAATCACAATGAGGAGTTATATCTGTCAGGACGTTTAAATAAGCGCATTTCCCTACCCTATCGATCACTGCCTTTGCATAATATAAAGTTTTCATTACGCATTCTATCGTATTAGACCACTGAAACTCAATCGCGCCATACTTACAGGCTACAACACACATACCACAACCAATACAGGTATCCCTGTCTATATGAGCGACCTCATCAACAGTAATTGCGTCACTTGGACAGGTTGCCGAACATGCGCCGCACGCAGTACACTTGGAGGCTAAAACACCCGGTCTTATATCGGAGTGAAGAAATAATTTACCCCTGCGGGAAGCCATTCCCATACCTATATTTTTGATAGCCCCGCCATAACCAAATAATTCGTGAAACTTAAAATGAGATAAAACAAAAAGATAATCTATATCTTCGATTATTCTACCTAAATGAGCAGCCTCCTCCTTATAGTCTTTAATCTCAATATCCGTTTCATCCATACCGCGGATCCCATCACCCACCATAAAAGGAGCACCAACCGTTTCGTATGTGAACCCGTTTTTATAAGCATTCTCATGATGGTCAACCGCATTCCATCTTTTACCCCTATAAAGAGAATTACAATCAAACAAAAACACCCTCGCCCCGCGCCTCTTCAACTCATCAACTATAACTCTTACAATCTCTGGCTTAATATAAGACTTGTTTCCTAATTCCCCTACATGCAGTTTTATTCCTGCATAGTCTCCTTTCTTAACATCATCAAGATATCCGTCTGCCTTAATAAGTTCTTTTATAATCAGAGGGGCAGGCTTATCCGAAGAGCGAGAAAAAATTACATCGCTCATATTAATCTCGCATCGCAAATTCAGCCCAAAGCGGATAATGGTCCGAAATACGCCATGATAATTGGTTCTTTGTAAGACCCAGAGATTTTAAAGCCGTACCTGTAAAATCAAAACTTCCGCCTCGCAAGTATTGCAAAGATAAAGCAGGTATTCTGTCTTCTCCTGTAAACCAGGAAATCTGGTCATAGAATTTATTTTTTTCTTGCGAACCAAAGATAGTTCGAGGAATTTTATTCATATCATCAGGAATATAGAGTCCGGTAGAAACAAACGCATCATAAAGTTTATCTCCATGTCTGTCAATATTAAAATCCCCCAGAGTGATTAAGTTGTGTCCCCAGGCATTTATATCCTTTGCCCACTCTGCCAGCCACCCGGAAATCGCTTTAAGTTCCGGTACTCTATCTTCCGCTTTTTTTCCGTAAATTACATGCAATGTAACAAGTATAAAAGTTTTACTGCCTGAAATAAAACTTACAGCATATGGTGTCCTGGCAAATTGCTTATCCAGATTATCCTGGGAAAATTCCGATAATTTTTCCCGCGGTACAACTAATTCGCAGGCAAGACCGGAAAGCCTCACTCTTCTTGTATCGAAAACAAACGCCAAACGCTCACCATTGCCAGGTGCCCCTTTGGTTACATCGGATAAAATAAGCCCCCAACTTGGCCCTAAAACCTTTAGCATATGCCGCAATGCTTTAAGATTAGCTTTTGCTTCCTGTATGGCTATTACATCAAATCTGGAAACTATCTCAGCAATACATCGAAGAGCATGCAAATCCCGCTTGGGACTATCTCCTGATTCTGCCTTCCATTTCTCAGTTAAATCTCCAAAGGCTCGAAGGTTCCATGTAGCTATTAGTAAATTTTTATCGAGCGCTTTGGAAGGTATTGTACAATCAAGAGCTTCTCGTACGGTTTTAAGTTCTTCAACAATTCTCTGGGGTGGTACATCTGTTATTTCTGGCATCCTACCTCCATTTCAAACTAACGAGTATTCCCGATCATTTCTTTCGTAATGACGGAATCCACATAGGAACTTCATTCATATACTTCTTGTATTCATCCCCAAAATAAGAAAGTAAAAGTTTCTCTTCGAAACGTGAGATATAGTGTAAAAAAACTATCGCAAGAATCCATACAAAAGTAGCTGCAAGCGACATACGGAGTATCAAAAGTCCAAGATAGAGCAAAATTTCACTTAGATATATAGGATGTCGAACAACAGCGAAGACACTTTTCCTTATCACACAAGGCACCTCTCTCTTCTCGCCGAATACGGTTCTAAGCCCAGTCCACGCAAGATAGGCTGACGTCAACAATATAATTATTCCTAAAGGAATTCTAACCAATGGTAAAAATTGTTCTCCCTTAAAAGTGGAATACTTAAAGAAAAATGTATCTGTAATCCACACACCCATAAAAATAATATAAAACATAATTTGCCCAATATCGCTTAAATGGTTTTCCCCAATCAGGTCTTCCCGACCTGCATGTTTCCTTATACGTTTGTCTTCAGCCTGTTTTACCTCTTCTTCTTGCATAAAATTTCCCCTCCCTGAAGGTTTTTATTCATTCTTTCCTATATATCATATTATACAGTAAGTCATTTACTACGTCAACCTGGTGAATAAATACATCATTAAGGGTATAGATATTAAAGAGAATAGAAAACTCGAAAGCAAAAATTGATTCACGAGAGCACGATCGCCTCCATTCCTATCCGTTATCAGAGGGGTTGCAGTAACAGGAGGTGCAGCACTTTCAATCATTAAAACCAAAGCAATATTGAAAGACGGTTTAATCAAAATTATTATTCCCAGCATAACAAGAGGCATAATCAAGTTTTTAAAAATCAAAAATTTAATGATCTCTCCAACGTATAAATTCCCTACATTCTTAAAGTCGATTAATATATTGCCTCCGAGTATTATCATTAAAAGAGGAATGCTCATCGCTCCAACCATCTCTAAACTTGCAATAATAAAAGAAGGAATATAAACATTGAATCCGGTAAGTTTCAAAATAACCGCTAAAACAGTACCCACAAAAACGGGATGAAAGATTTTCTTCCATTGTATTTTTCCTCTCGATGAAAAAAACAGAAAAGAAGTGGTAAAAAAGAAAGAGGCATAAAAAATTATAAATAAGAATAAATCAACTATATATTTAGAATTCCTGCCAAACATTCCTGCCAATATAGCAAGCGGAAAGAATATTCCGTTTTGATAAAAAAGTGAGACACCGAATTCTCTTTTATTCTCTTTTCTTGCAAAAATAATCCCAATCAAAGTTACGATAAAGGCAATAACCGTAAAGAAACCCCACCACAAAGGCAATTTCCACCAATTCGTTTTTATAACTGGATTAAAATTATTGATTATATTCGTAAATATAAGAGCAGGAAGAGCAATCTCGAGCGCAAGCGGCGAGAGAAGTGAAAAGAAACTCTCTTTAACCATCCGCCTTGTAATCATCCATGCACCAATTACCCCTATAAAAAGAAGCATTGCGACAGCCTGAAAAGCGGAAATTAATATATTCATACTAAAATTTATTCCTCGGCTTCAACAGAAAATTTTAATATTCCAATACCCTCAATACCGGATTCGACAAAATCTCCCGCTTTCATCGGACCAACACCTTCCGGTGTACCTGCTGCAATTATATCCATAGGTTCAAGCGTCATAACATGGGAAAGATAAGAAATTAAATCTTCAACTGAAAATATCATGTTTTCAGTATTACTGTTCTGTTTTGTTTCTCCGTTTAACTTCAAATATATATCCAGATTATGACAATCTACATCACTGGCAGGTATAATCTCAGGACCTATAGGAGCAAAAGTATCGTATCCTTTTGCAATATCCCAGGGCATACCTTCTTTCATCTCCCTTGCCTGTATATCTCTCGCGGTAACGTCATTAAGAACAGTAAAACCAAGAACATAATCAAGTGCCTCTTCTTTTGATACTTTCCAACATTTTTCTTTTATTATAGCTGCAAGTTCAACCTCATAATCGACTCTTTTTGAGGATTTTGGTATTACAACTACACTGTTATTGCCGATAATTGCGGACGGCGGTTTCAAAAAAATCTTCGGGTCATCCGGTATGGATAATTCAAGTTCATTTATATGTTCCACGTAATTTTTTGCAACAGCGAGAATTTTGGTTGGTTTTAATTCTATTAAATTTTCCTTGAATTTAATTTTCATAAGAATTACTTATCAAATGACAATGAAAATTAAACTATCACTCAAAAGATGTCTTTAATTTCTGTTCTTTATTAAAACGGTCGATCGCTAGTTGGATAAGCCTATCGATTAATTCGGTATACGGTATACCGCTTGCTTCCCATAATTTTGGATACATACTGATTTTTGTAAAACCGGGAATAGTATTTATCTCGTTCACTAAAATTTCATTATTATCACGCAGGAAGAAGTCTACCCTTGCCATTCCACTGCAACACAAAGCCTCAAAGGCTTTAACGGCATATTCCTGAATCTTTTTTATAGTTTCCTCAGACAACTTAGCCGGAACTTCTAATTTGGCAGCTTCTGCATCTAAATATTTTGTTTCATAAGAATAAAATCCACTGTTTACGACTATTTCCCCCGGTAACGAGGTTATAGGGTTTTCGTTACCGAGTACCGAACACTCTATTTCTCTACCTGTTATAGCTTCCTCAATAATTATTTTTTTGTCATATTTAAAAGCGTTTTCTATTGCTTTTTTAAACTCTTCTTTATTATCTATTTTGCTTATTCCCACCGAAGAGCCCAGGTTCGCAGGTTTTACAAACATTTTCTTTCCAAGTTTTTTAGCTAATTTATCAAAACTCGTATCTTTAATGGTTTCCTTATTAAAAACTTCAAATTTTGGAGTTGGTATCCCGGCATCGCGAAGAAGCCGCTTTAAAACATCTTTATCCATGCCTACTGCGGAACCGAGCACGTCAGCACCTACGTAAGGTATATTTGCCATTCTTAAGAGGCCCTGGATTGAACCATCTTCGCCGTAAGTACCATGCAGAATTGGAAATGCTACATTTATTTTACCTCTGCGTTTATTATCTGAAATACTAACTAATTCATTAGAATCCTTTATAGGTACAAGAACCACTTTTACATCCGCTTTATTTATCTTCGCGAGCTTCGGATTACTGCTTTCCAGGATAAATTTTGACTGTTCGTTTAAATACCAGGTTCCGTCTTTATCTATACCGATTGGTATTGGCTCATATTTTTCCTTATCTATTGCATCTATTACATTTTTTGCGGAAATGATAGATATTTCATGTTCTGCCGATTTCCCTCCAAAAATAATCGCGACTCTTATTTTCTCAATCAAATTAAGAACCTCCTTCTATCGAAACTGTTATTTTGAAATTTAAAAGTTTTGATTTAAAAGTCAAGGAGAAATGTGCTTCGCAACGTAAATTTGGAAATTGTTGAATTAGTATTTAGTAAAACTGGGTTTTTAATTTTTAAACTTTGATTTGTAATTTTAAGTTTTGATACTTATTCTTTACATTCCAGTTTATTAAACCCCTTGACATGTCCTAACTTTTGTCTATATTACTGTCATGAATAATAACGATACAAAAATTAATTCAATAAATAAGAGCATCCAAAAATCTCTCAGGAGGTCATTTTTTAGTCCTTCGGAAAGAATCGTTCGTTATTACGTTTATTCCTACATATTCTATTATTCCTGGTGGCACAAAAACGAAAATACATCCGAGTTCAAAGCCTAAAGTTAACACTAATAACAGGGCAAATTTAAAAACTCGGAGAGTAAGAAAAATGTTTTTTTCTGTAATTAGCTATTACACAAAACCAAACAAAAAAATCGCACTGAACTACAGTGAAACGAAGAATTTCGTCAAAAAAAGGAAAGTAAAAAACTCTTCTGTGTTCTCTGTGGCTTTGTGTGAGAATTAGAAAGATGAAAAAATTAAAAATTGTAATACCAAAAGGAAGAATTTACGACAACGTCGCAGATTTACTGATTTCTGCCGGTATATCTTTCAAAATTACAGGTAGAAATTATCGCCCGCTGGTGAGCAATGAAAAAATAGATATAAAAATAATGAAACCTCAAAACATTCCAAAACTCGTTGAAATGGGAGCACGTGACATAGGTTTTACGGGTTACGACTGGATAAAAGAAGAAAAAGCCGATGTAATCGAAGTTATGGACCTCACTTTTGATCCGGTGCAAATAGTCTGCGCGATTCCATCGAAATATTCTATAAAAGAGCTAAAAAAAAGAAAGATTATCGTTGCATCAGAATATGAGAATATATCCAGGCAATTTTTAAATAAGAAAAAGTACAAATTCGAACTTATTCGCACTTATGGAGCAACAGAAGTCTTTCCGCCAGATGACGCAGACATGATTATAGACAATACTTCAACGGGAACAACACTAGCGGAGCACAATTTAAAAGTAGTGGCTACAGTTATGGAATCTTCAACAAGATTCATTGCAAACAGAAAAGCCATGAAGAAAAAAGAAAAAGAAATTAATAAACTAAAGATGCTTTTCAATGCTGTTCTGGACGCGAGAAAAAAAGTTTTGTTGGAAATGAACGTTCCCGCGGATAAATTAGAAAAGCTGGTAAAATTTTTACCCTGTATGCGTTCCCCGACAGTAGCACCTCTCTACAAGGAAGAAGGATACGCTGTTAAAATAGCAGTGGATAAATCCGATGTTCTAGATTTGATACCCAAATTGAAGAAATACGGGGCAAAAGACATACTGGAATATGAAATAAGCAAGGTGGTATTATGAAATACATAAGAAAATCGATCCAGGAACTAAAAGAATATACCGTTCCGCAAGATAAATATGAAGTAAAACTAAATCAAAACGAATCGCCTTACGATGTTCCTGAAGATTTAAAAAAAGAGATTATTGAGAAAATGATGGCTACAGACTGGAATAGATACCCATCCAGGACTGCTATTCCTCTGGCAAAAGCTATCTCGGTATATACAAACTTCCCTGAAGAAGGCATTGTAGCAGCAAACGCATCCAATGAAATCCTGCAGGGCACCTTTCAAGCAATCTGTGACTCGGGTGATAAAATTGTGGCTATCTCTCCCGGTTTTGCTATATACCCGTACTTATCGAAAATTATGGACTTAAACCTCATCGAAGTTCCGCTATTGGAAGATTTTTCATTCAATGTTCCCGAAATCATAAAAGAAGGGGAAGATGCAAAAATGATTGTCCTTGCACTTCCCAACAATCCTACAGGTACTACAATTTCGTTAGAAAAAATAGAAGAAATAGCACGGAACATAAACGGAATTTTTGTTGTCGATGAAGCTTATTTTGAATTTTCGAAGAAAACAGCAATTTCCCTACTGGACAAATACGATAATATTATCATAATTAGAACATTATCGAAAGCTTTCGGGCTCGCTGGACTCCGTCTTGGATATCTTTTAACTAACGCAGAAATTGCCAGCGCAATCCAGAAAGCAAAGTTGCCTTTTTCGGTTGGAATATTTGGGCAAATTGCGGGAGAAATTTTGTTGAAGAAAAACGAATACATAAAAGACGTGGTTGAAAAAATCCTGGATGAAAAAGAAAAAGTTTTTGCGGAACTAAAAGGGATTGCTACCATAGAACCCATACCTTCCTGCACAAACTTCATCCTTTTTCGAACACAGAAGATACCCGGAAAAGAGTTATTCAATGAAATGTATAGAAGAGGAGTCTTATTACGATTTTTCAACACACCGAGATTGAAAAATACTTTAAGGGTAACAATCGGAAAACCAGAACAAAATAAAATGTTTCTTAAAACTTTAAAAGAGGTCCTTTTTAATGCGAAAAGCTAAAATCGAAAGAAAAACAAAAGAAACAGATATTACAATAGATTTAAAAATTGAAGGCAGCGGTAAGTATGACATTAAAAATCCTATTGGGTTTTTAACACACTCCTTTGAAAATTTTACCAAACACGGTCTTTTTGACATCAAGATGAAGGCGAAAGGAGATTTAGAGGTTGATCAGCACCATCTTGTTGAGGATTGCGGTATTGCTTTGGGTGAGGCTTTTAAAAAAGCGCTAGGGGACAAAAAAGGTATCAATAGAGCGGGATATTTCGTTTATCCTATGGACGAAGCTCTTGCGGTTGTAGCAATTGATATCAGCGGACGACCCTACCTTCAGTTCGATGTAAAATTGAAGAGAAGGCTTTGCGGCGATTTAGACACCGACCTGCTGGAAGATTTCTTTCAAGGAGTTGCTACGGGTCTTCTGGCAAATATTGTTGTTAGAATGCCTTTTGGTCGAAGTGATCACCACAAAATAGAAGCCATTTTTAAAGCCTTTGGTAAAGCTATGAAAATGGCATGCTCAAAAGACAAAAGAGCAAGGGAAAATATACCCAGTACAAAGGGAAAAATAGGCAATGATAGCAATAATTGATTACGGAGCCGGAAATCTACGATCGGTAAGAAAAGCTTTTAATCACTTAAAAAGAAAAAGTATAATTGCGACTAAAGCGGAAGATTTGAAGAAAGCAGATAGAGTCGTTTTACCCGGAGTAGGGGCATTCGGATCAGCAATAGAAAAACTGAAAGAAACTAACTTTTATGACGCCACTCTGGAATGGCTTTCCAAAGATAAGCCTTTTCTGGGTATTTGTCTCGGTATGCAGATGCTATTCGAAGAAAGCCTTGAATCTAAAGATAAGAAAGGATTTGCTATATTTAAAGGGAAATGTCCCCGTTTTAAAAAAGGGAAAGTACCTCAAATGGGCTGGAATCAGATAAACAAAACAAAAGAATCTCCCCTACTCAAAGGAATACCTAACGAATCTTTCTTCTACTTCCTGCATGGATACTATGTAGAAGTTGAAAATAGCGAGATTGTAACTGCAACTACGGACTATTTTATTACATATACTTCAATGATAGAAAAAGGAAATGTGTTCGGCGTCCAATTTCATCCTGAAAAAAGCGGTGAAATGGGCTTAAAACTGTTAAATAACTGGGTGGAAATATGTTAGCAACGAGAATTATTCCCTGCCTCGATGTAGACTTTGGAAAAGTTATGAAAGGAATAAAATTTAAGAACCTCGATAACGTTGGGAACCCCGTCGAAATGGCAAAAACATATAACGAACAAGGGGCTGACGAATTAACATTCCTGGATATAGGGGCATCTTACAAAAGCAGAAAAATACTTATAGAAGTCGTAGAACAAGTTTCAGAAGAAGTTTTTATCCCTCTAACCGTCGGCGGAGGACTGCGTTCAAGTGAAGATATTAGAAATGCTTTAACTTCTGGAGCCGACAAAGTCTCTATTTGCACCTCAGCCATCGAGAATCCTTCACTTATAACAGAAGGTGCGGAAATTTTCGGTTCACAATGCATCGTGCTATCGATAGACGCAAAAAGGCAAGATGGCTTATGGTATGCCTACACACACGGAGGCAGAAACAACTCAGGTATCGACGCAATTAAGTGGGCAAAAGAGGGTGAAAGATTAGGAGCGGGAGAAATTCTTCTTAACTCCATAGATAAAGACGGAACGAAAGAAGGATACGACCTTGAACTTACCAGAAGAATATCGGAAAGTGTAAATATACCGGTTATAGCATCTGGCGGAGCAGGAAACCCACAGCAAATGGTTGACGCAGTAAAATTCGGAAAAGCCGATGCCGTATTACTCGCTTCACTCTTACACTACGGCGAATACACAATAAAAGATATTAAAGATTATCTAAAAGAAAAGGAGATTTGCGTAAGATGATTATTGCATCAATCGATTTGATGAATGGAAAAGCTGTCCAGTTAAAACAGGGCAGGGAAAAAATGCTCGAAAACAACAACCCCCTTAGATTAGCAGAAGAATTCAACAGATACGGCGAAACAGCAGTAATAGACCTCGACGGGGCAATGGGAAAAGGCGATAATCTTGATATCATAAAGAAGATATTCAAAAAAGCCGAATGTAGAGTCGGTGGGGGCCTTAGGAGTATAGAGAGCGCTAAAGAGATGATATCTTTTGGTGCAAGAAAAGTCATAATAGGCTCGAAAGCATTTGAGAATGACAAAATAAATAAAAAATTCCTTAAGGATTTAAAAAAAGAAATAAGCAAAGAAAGAATAATAATAGCTATCGATGCTTTAAATGAAGAAATCGTCACAAAAGGATGGAAGCATCCAACAGGTATTCCCCTTTACGAAGCAGCAGAGGCGCTGGAAGATTTCGCTTCTGAATACTTATTTACCTGCGTGGAAAGAGAAGGAACTCTAACAGGAATCAATTTGGAAATTGTGAAGAAACTCTTGAAAAAAACAAAAAACAAAGTAACAGTAGCAGGAGGAGTAAGTAAAATTTCCGAGATAAAAAAATTAGCTAAAATGGGCTGTGATGTCCAGCTTGGAATGGCTCTTTACACGGGAAAAATATCTCTCGGAGAAGGTTTTATAGAATCACTAAACTGGGAAAAAAACAAATTGATTCCTACGATTGCACAAGATGAAACTGGTCAGGTTCTGATGCTGGCTTATTCTAATAAAGAATCTCTAAAAAGAGCTTTTGAAACCGGCAATATGTGTTATTTTTCGCGCTCAAGGCAGAAACTCTGGATGAAAGGCGAAACTTCCAAAAACACTCAAAAACTAATGAAAATAAGAACAGATTGTGACCAGGACACCCTTCTTGCGACCGTGGGGCAAAAAGGAGTTGCCTGCCATCTCGGCAATTATTCCTGCTTCGGTGATAGGGAATTTAGTTTAGAAGAACTGTACGATATAGTACTGGACAGAATTAAAAATCCAGTACCCGGTTCCTATACTGCGACTCTTAATGCAGAAAAACTAAAAGAAAAAATTACAGAAGAGGCAGGTGAAATTATCGAGGCAAAAGAAGAAAATGAAATTGTATGGGAAGCAGCAGATGTATTGTACTTTTTGACTGTGCTGCTGGCAAAAAATAAGATACAAATAAAAGATGTACTTGAAGAATTAAGGAGGAGAAGAAAATGAACGTCAAAGAAGCAATAAAAAAAGCTATCAATAAGGAAGATATAAACCAGGAAGACATATATAAAGTCGCTCTCGATATTATGAGCGGAGAAGCAACAAATGCGCAAATAGGTTCATTACTTACGGCTCTCCGGATGAAGGGTGAAACGGTAGACGAAATTACCGGGTTCGTGAAAGCTATGAGAGATAAAGTTACAAGAATAAACGCCCCGGAGAAATATCTCATAGATACATGCGGCACAGGTGGCGACGGAGCCGGCACCTTCAACATTTCAACGATTAGCGCCCTTGTAGCGGCTGGAGCAGGCTGTGTGGTCGCAAAACATGGAAATAGAAGTGTTTCAAGCAATTGCGGCAGCGCCGATTTACTCAAAGAACTTGGGGTAAACATAGAAAATACTCCCAATAAAGTTGAAAAATGCATAGAAGAAGCCGGAGTCGGATTCTTGTTTGCGCCTCTCCTGCATCCGGCTATGAAATACGCAATAGGACCTAGAAGAGAAATGGGAGTGAGAACTATATTCAACATACTTGGCCCCTTAACGAATCCGGCAAACGCGAAAAGACAGCTGTTAGGAGTTTATGCAAAAGAGCTGACAACGCCTATTGCCAACGTACTGGCCAATCTCGATTCAGTACATTGCATGATAGTTCACGGAGAAGACGGGCTCGACGAAATAACAACAACCGGAAAAACTTACGTAAGCGAGTTAAAAGAAGGGAAAATCACTGAATACGCGATTTCACCGGAAGATTTCGGAATGATTAAGAGAAAACCAGAAGATCTAAAAGGTGGAACTCCCAAGATAAATGCAGAAATCGCCTTAAATTTATTGGAAGGTGGAACAGGCGGAAAAAGGGAGATTGTAATATTGAATTCCGGTGCCGCTATTTATGTCGCAGGAAAAGCTGAAAGTCTTGCCGATGGTATCAAAAAAGCAAAAGAATCGATCGATTCGGGAGAAGCATCAAAAAAACTAAAGATGCTGAGAGAGATAGCAAAATGAAAATGAAAGCAAATACAATCCTAGACAAAATAATAAAATTCAAAAAGGTGGAAATCGAAAAAAGAAAGAACTTCATTCCTCTTAAATCCTTTATCGATAAGATACCAAAAGAGAGAAGAAACTTTAAATCAGCTTTAAAAAAAGATAACATTTCCATTATAGCCGAAATAAAAAGACACTCTCCGTCCAGGGGGCTCCTGAGAGAAAATTTTGACCACAGAGAAATTGCAAAAGAATATGAGAAAAATGGAGCAAGCGCAATTTCAGTTCTAACAGACTCAAAATTCTTCTGGGGAAGAAATACTTACCTAACCGATGTAAAAAAGGAAGTAAATCTACCAATATTAAGAAAAGATTTCATCATAGATGAATATCAATTATATGAGTCTGCTTACATCGGGTCTGATGCAATCCTTTTAATTGCGAAAATACTTGAATTAGAGCAACTCGAGAAATTTATAAATCTGGCACGTCAATTAAAGATGAATTGCCTTTTAGAAGTTGATTCAAAAAACGATCTTCAAAAAGCTATTTCGACTTCGGCTGAAATAATTGGAATTAACAATAGAAATTTGGAGACTTTTCAGACTTCCATTAACGCTTCTGTTGATTTAAAAAAATCCATTCCTGAAAAGTATGTAACCGTAAGTGAAAGCGGTATTAAAAATAGAACACACATAAACATTTTAGAAGAAGCAGGTTTCGATTCGGTACTTATTGGTGAAACTCTGATCAAAGAACAAAATATCGGAAATAAATTAAAGGAACTTCTAGGAAAATGAAAGATATTGAAAAACTCAGGAAAGAAGTAAGAGAGGTCGACAAAGAAATCATCAAATTGATAGCCAAAAGACTTTCCATAACAAAAGAAATAGGCGGAAACAAGAAAAAGAAAGGGATACCTTTGAAAGATTGGAAAGTCGAAAAAGAAGTGATAAAGAATGCACTTGAGGTAGCTTCTGAAGAAGGATTGTCCAGCGAGCTAATAAAAATAATTATGCAGAATATAATAACCGAATCTAAGATACAGCAGGAAATTCTACACTACTCTTCTTACAGCGGAGATAAAGAAGATATACTCATTGTAGGAGGTCTCGGGGAAATGGGTCTTTGGTTCGCTAATTTCTTTGCAAACCAGGGACATAATGTTTTCATTCACGACACTAAAGGCAAATCAGAACATTTTAAAAGCTTTGATAGTCTTGTCAGCGCAGTTAATGAAGCTTCCTGTATTCTTCTCGCAATTCCTTTCGAAATTATGCCGGAAATTATTGAAAAAATCATACAGCTAGCATTTAGAGGAACGGTTTTCGATATTGCAAGTCTTAAAGATAACTCAAAAAAGGCTATTAAAAAAGCGCTAAAGTGCGGCATTTCTTATACAAGTACACATCCTATGTTTGGACCAAAGGTTAGCACACTTTCTGACAGGATTATCTGTCTTTGTGACTGCGGCAACAAAAAAGCAACTGAAAAGGTTAAAACATTTTTTAAAGATACAAGCGCAACAATAGTAGAAATTCCTTTAGAAAAACATGACAGGATAATTTCCTATGTTTTAGCTTTATCTCATATAATAAATATAATATTCATGAAAACATTAATGGACGGAGAATATGATTATTCAGATTTAAAAGAAATTGCGAGCACAACCTTTACCTCACAGATGGGGACAACAAAAGAAGTTATTACTGAGAATTCTGATCTTTATTATGCGATACAAAATTTTAATCCTTTTAAGAATGATTTATACCATAGATTAGAACAAGCAATGAAATATATAATAGGATCGGTTTTAAACGGGAAAAAAGAAGATTTTATCAAGATAATGGAAGAAGGAAAAAGATGGATAGAGAAAGCAGAGTAAAAGTAAAAATCTGCGGTATAACTAATAAAAAAGACGCAATGATGATTTCTAACTTCGGCGCCGACGCCATCGGTTTTGTATTCGCAGAATCGAAGAGAAGAATAACTCCTGAAAAAGCAAAGACAATTATAAAAGAACTACCCCCATTTATCACAACTGTAGGCATATTTGTGGATGAAAAACTAAAAGAAATTAACAGAATTACTGAATTCACTTCGCTCGACGCAGTTCAATTGCACGGCAATGAAAATGAAGACTATTGTAAAAAAGTTAATCGAAAAGTTATAAAAGGAATACAAGTAGCCAAAGATGATACTAAAGAAAGTTTGCTAAATAAGATGCGCAACTACTCTGTATCCGCATTTATTCTCGACCCGGGCAAAGGAAGCGGAAAAACCTTTAACTGGAAAATTGCCCGTGAAATTGACAAACCTATTATAATAGCCGGCGGACTCACTCCGGAAAACGTGAAACAGGTCGTCAGAGAATTAAATCCTTATGGAGTAGACGTCTCTACGGGAGTCGAGAAAGATCATGGCAAGAAGGATGAAGAAAAGGTTAAAAAATTCATCACGGAGGCGCACTCTTGTTAGTAACAGGAATAATCGGATATCCATTAAAAACCACGTTCTCTCCCCCAATGCACAATGCGGCTTTCAAAGCTCTGGGTATAGAGGGTAAATACGTCCAGCTGCCCGTAAAAGAAGAAAAACTAAAAGAAGCTGTTTACGGCTTGTTGGCTCTGGGTTTTAGAGGATTCAATGTCACCATCCCGTATAAAAAGAAAGTAATGAAATACCTCGATGAGATTTCCCCCGATGCGCTCTCTGTTGATGCCGTAAATACTGTTCTGATAGAGAAAGATAAATTAACCGGTTTTAATACTGATATATACGGCTTTGAGGAATCTTTGAATAAATATGAAATTAGTCTTAAAAATAAAAAGGTTTTGCTAATAGGAGCAGGCGGGGTTGCTTATGCCTGTTCATATATAATAAGCAAGAAAAATCCTTCGAGTTTTATAATAACAGACATAATCAAAGAAAAAGCAAAAGATTTATCTAAAATTTACAAGGCTGATATAATTTCTTCAAAGGAAGTAGAAAAGAACGCTATGGAATCTGATATTGTTTTAAACGCGACACCTGTAGATCTTCAGGACAAGATTCTTACCTTAATGAAAGAAAACTCGGTCTACTACGATATAAATTATAAATTTAAAGTAAAGGAACAAAAGGGGGTAAAAGTGGTAAATGGCAGTTTAATGCTAATTTTACAGGGTGCCCGTGCTTTTACTATATGGACTGAGAAGGATGCTCCCATCGAAATAATGAAAAAAGCAATAGGTTTTAAAATATGATTAGACTAATAACTTCCGGAGAATCACACGGTAAAGCCCTATCCGTTATAATCGAAGGTGTACCGGCTGGACTAAATGTAGGTTCTAAATTCATAAACGATGAACTATCACGTAGACAGAAAGGTCATGGAAGAGGCGGCAGAATGAAAATTGAAAGCGATAAATCGGAAATACTCTCCGGTGTTAGATTCGGTGAAACAATAGGTTCACCAATTTCGATTCAGATAAAAAATAAAGATTTCGAGAACTGGAAAGATATAATGAAAGTTACTAAAGGATCTTCCGGTAAAGAAATTACTTCACCGAGACCCGGTCATGCTGACCTGGCAGGTATCTTAAAATACGGACGTACCGATATAAGAGATATCCTGGAAAGAGCTTCAGCAAGAGAAACTGCCTCAAGGGTAGCAGCGGGAGCCATTTTTAAACTTCTTCTGGCAGAATTCGGTGTAAACATCTACTCACATACTATTGCTATCGGAAAAATCAGTATAAAAAAACCTGTGAAAAGTTTTGATGAAATAGAAAACAGTCCCTTAAGATGTACTGACCCTGAAATGGAAAAGAAAATGATGAAACTTATAGACGAGGCAAAGAAAAAGGGTGACTCAATCGGAGGAGTAAGTGAAGTGATTGCGCAGGGTGTATGCCCGGGCATCGGAAGTTACACGCACTACGAACATCGTCTGAATGCTTCTATCGCTAGTGCTATGATGTCTATACCTACAGTTAAAGGAGTCGAAATCGGCGAAGGAATCAAGAACACAGAAAAATTCGGTTCGAAAGTACAGGATGAAATATTCTATTCACAGAAAAAAGGGTTCTACCGCTTAACCAATAGAGCCGGAGGTATCGAAGGCGGAATGAGTAACGGAGAAGACATAGTGACAAGAATATATTTAAAACCAATTCCTACACTATCATCTCCCCTAAAATCGGTCGATATAAAAACAAAAAAACAGACCTTAGCACAAAAAGAAAGAGCAGATAATTGCGTCGTACCGGCAGCCGGAGTAATCGGCGAAAGCATGATGGCGTATGTATTAAGCAACGCTTTTCTCGATAAATTTGGCGGAGACTGCATAAAAGACATAAAAGCGAATTACAATTCTTATATAGAAAGGATTAAAAATGCCTGAAAATATAATTCTGATTGGATTCATGGGCTCGGGAAAAGACTCTGTCGGCAAAAAAATATCAAAGAAAACTGATTTATCTTTTATATCGATGGATAAATACATCGTTCTAAAGGAAAAAAGAATAATAAATAGTATCTTCAAGGAATCGGGTGAAGATTATTTTCGAAAAATCGAAAAAGAAACACTGAAAAGAATTAAAAACATCAAGAATGTTGTTGTCGCCACAGGAGGAGGGGTTGTAAAAGATGAAGAAAACAGAAAAATATTATCTAAAATGGGAGAAGTTATTTATCTATATACTGGCCTCGATGCTGTAAAACAAAGATTAAATAAAGATAAAACACGACCACTAATAAAAGATAAAGCCAATATCATTAAAATATATAACGAAAGAATGAAAAAGGGCTTTTACGAATTCGCCGATAAAAAAATAGATACCTCGGCGATTACACCAACTCAGGTGGCAGAAAAAATACTAAAACATTTACAAATTAAACCAATCACTGAAGAAAAAATCCTTAAAAAATATAAATTGAGAGCTGAATCCAAAGAATATCCAATTTATATCGGTCGCAATATCTTACAGGGTAACAATTCCAGTATAGATCTTAAACTGAAATCCGATAAAGTAGCAATAATATCTAATCCAGCAGTGGGGGCTTTATATATCGAAGAAACCGAAAAAATGCTTACAGATAAAGGTATCGAGCCCTATAGATGTATAATACCCGACGGTGAAAAATACAAGAATTTTGATACAATTAAAAAAATATTCGATATGCTTTTAGAAGAGAATATGGACAGATCATCAAGTATAATAGCTCTGGGTGGTGGTGTAATCGGCGATATGGGAGGTTTTGTTGCTTCAACATTAAAACGAGGTGTATCTCTTATACATATTCCAACCACACTAATTGCTCAGGTAGATTCTTCAATCGGTGGTAAAACGGGTTTCGATCATCCTCTCGGAAAAAATATGATAGGTACATTTTATCAGCCAGATATGGTCTTAATCGATATTAAAAAACTATTAACTCTTCCGGAAAAAGAATTTAGAAATGGCCTCGCAGAAGTCATAAAATATGGAATAACTCATGATGTACAATTGTTCAATATTCTTGAAAATCAACAGGAAGAAATAATAAATCGTGATACTATTTTATTAGAGAAAATCGTATCAAAATGCGTAAAGATAAAAAAAGAAGTTGTAGAAGAAGACGAAAAGGAAGAAAAGGGAAAGAGAGAAGTATTAAACTACGGACATACAATAGGACATATTATTGAAACACTAACTGGTTATTCTAAATATTCACATGGAGAAGCTGTAGCAATAGGTATGGTAGAAGAAGCTAGGCTAGCCCAAAAAAAAGGATTGCTCTCCAATGAAGATTTTAAAAGAATCGAAAATCTGATAAAAAAATACGGATTACCATCCCGTATACCCGGAAATATTAACAAGGAAGATATGAAAAATTACGTATCTCAAGATAAAAAGGTAAGAAAAAGGAAAATCCGATTACCCGTTCCTACAGAGATAGGAAAAATAGTATTTAGGGAGGTAGAATGCAAAAATTTCTTGTGATCCACGGACCAAATTTAAACCTTCTAGGAAAGAGAAAGCCCGAAGTCTATGGTAATATGAACCTAGAGAAAATTAATAAAGAGATAGAAAAATTTGCAGAAAAGAACAAAATAGATATAAAAATTATGCAATCTAATGAAGAAGGCGAAATCGTAGATGCGATTCAAAAAGCCGAAGACTATTCAGCTATTGTAATAAACCCGGGCGGGTATACACACACCTCTGTGGCTATTAGAGATGCAATCGAAGCTGTAGAAATCCCAACTGTAGAGGTTCACTTGAGTAATATATACGCGAGAGAAGACTTCAGGCACAGGAGTATGAGTGCTCCTGTCTGTATAGGACAAATCAGCGGTTTAGGATGGTATGGATACATATTAGCGTTAGAGTACTTAATTAGGAAAGACTAACAACGTTTGAATAGAAACAAGGAAATAAAAAATGGAGAAACACAAGATGAATTATAACTTACCTAACGAAAGAGGTTACTTCGGAAAATTCGGAGGCAGATTTATACCGGAAGTATTAATGGACAATATCATTGAGCTGGAGAAGGCATATCGATCTTTTAAGGAAGATAAAAGGTTTAATAAAGAATTAAATTTCCTACTCAAAGAATATGCAGGTAGACCCTCTCTCCTATATTTTGCTGAAAGGCTTACAGAACAGACAGGGGGAGCCAAAATATATCTTAAAAGAGAAGATATGATGCATACCGGGGCCCATAAAATAAACAATACTCTTGGACAGGTACTTCTGGCAAAAAAAATGGGAAAGAAAAGAATTATAGCAGAAACAGGTGCAGGACAACATGGTGTAGCCACTGCTACAGCCTGCGCTCTTTTAGACTTAGAATGTCATGTTTATATGGGTACAACCGACGTAGAAAGACAAAAAATGAACGTTTTCAGAATGGAACTCCTTGGTACAGAAGTAATTCCTGTAGACACAGGATCAAAAACTCTAAAAGACGCCATTAATGCAGCCATTAGAGACTGGGTTACTAATGTAGAAACTACTTACTATTGCATAGGCTCCGTGGTAGGACCTCATCCTTACCCGATGATGGTGAGAGATTTTCAATCAATTATAGGAAAAGAAAGCAAAAGGCAAATTTTAGAAAAAGAAAATAAGTTACCGGATGCAATTATAGCATGTGTCGGAGGAGGGAGTAACGCAATAGGTATTTTTTATCCTTTTATAGAAGATGAAAAAACTAAATTAATTGGTGTGGAAGCAGGAGGATTGGGACTCGACACAAAAAAGCATGCCGCCAGCCTTTGCAAAGGAGGAATAGGCACTCTACACGGAGCAATGAGTTATCTTCTTCAGGATAAGGACGGACAAATAACAGAAACACATTCGGTTGCTCCGGGCCTGGACTATCCAGGAGTGGGACCCGAACATTCCTATTTAAAAGATACGGGCGTTGTTGAATTTACTGCAATTACGGATAAAGAAGCTTTAGATGCTTTTAATACACTTTCCCAAACTGAAGGCATAATTCCAGCACTGGAAAGTTCACATGCTGTGGCTCACGCTATAAAAATTGCGTCAGATATGTCGAGGGAATCGATAATTTTGGTTAATCTTTCCGGACGTGGAGACAAAGATTTGGAAATCGTGGAGGGAATCTTATGCGAAAAAGAATAAGTATCGCAGAAAAATTTAAAGAATTAAAAGAAAAAAACGAAGCAGCTTTAATTCTTTATACTACGGGAGGTTTCCCAAATCTCGCCGAATCCATGAAAATTATAAAAACACTGGCGGAAAGCGGAGCCGATATCATCGAAATAGGAATTCCTTTTTCAGACCCAATTGCAGATGGACCAACAATACAGGATTCTTCCCACACTTCACTTATGAAAGGAACTTCCTTAAAAAGAATCATGCATAATATTAAAAAACTCGAAATCCAAAAACCTCTTGTCTTTATGAGCTACTTGAACCCGCTTCTCGCTTATGGAAAAGAAGAAGTATTAAGAGATATGAATAAATGCGGAGTGAGCGGTCTGATTATACCCGATCTCCCCGTAGAAGAAGCATCTGAATGGATTGAACTATCAAAAGAACACAAAATAGAACTAATTTTTCTTGTTACACCTACTTCACCTCCCAAAAGAAGAAAGGAAATTATTCAGGAAACACGAGGTTTCGTATACTGTGTATCTGTACTCGGTACTACAGGAGTAAGGAATGAAATGCCTTCATATCTCAACAAATTTCTAAAAGATATTATAAAAAGCAGCGATATTCCTGCAGCCCTTGGGTTCGGAATATCTACACCAAAACAGATAGAATCCCTCCGGGATAAAGTCGACGGTGTCATACTGGGGAGCCGAATAATAGAAGCCATAAAAAACGAAGAAAATCTAAATGAACTAGTAGCAGAATTTAAGGAAGCAACAAAAAGATAAAATGATATATAAACAACATGAGAAAAATACCACAGAGAGAACAGAAAATTTAATTATGTCAAAAAACAAAAAACCAAGGAGAACACAGAGAAAAATAAAAACCTCTGTCTCCTCTGTGGTTAAAAATTTTAGAATGGGCTCTGTGTTTTAGGAAATAGTGGAGGAAAAATGATAATAACGATGTCTTCAAGCGCAACAAAGAAAGAGATTACCAGGGTAAAAGAAAAAATAAAAGAACTCGGATACGAGTCAAAAACTTTTAAAGGCGTCAAGAAAACAGTTATTCATGTGATAGGAGCAACGGACAGAGAAATGATAAACCAATCGATAGAACAACTGCCCGGGGTAGAGAAATTAACGCCTATATTAAGTCCATTTAAAATGGGCAGCAGAGAATTTCATCCGGAAGATACAATCATTTCGGTAAACGAAAAAACTATCGGGGGGGAAGAGATTGTAATTATGGCAGGTCCATGTTCCGTAGAATCCGAAGAAATCGTATTAAAGATAGCAAAAAAAGTCAAACAAGCAGGAGCAAAAATACTTCGCGGAGGAGCTTTTAAACCTAGAAGTTCTCCGTACAGTTTCCAGGGACTGGGAGAAAAAGGCTTAAAAATACTGGCAGAAGCCAGAGAACAAACAGGACTTTCAATAATAACTGAAGTCGTATCTGAAGTCGATGTACCCCTGGTTGCAAAATACGCTGATATTCTCCAGATTGGAGCAAGAAACATGCAAAATTACCAACTGCTTAAGACAGTCGGAAGATTTAACAAACCTGTTCTACTAAAAAGAGGCATATCGGCGACCATCGAAGAATGGCTCATGTCTGCTGAATACATACAATCAGAAGGTAATCACGACGTAATACTTTGCGAAAGGGGAATTAGAACCTTCGAAACTTATACAAGATATACTCTCGATATAAGTACCGTACCGGTTATAAAAGAACTGAGTCATCTTCCTATCATTGTAGACCCAAGCCACCCGGCTGGCAACAGTAAATATGTACCAGCTCTGGCAAGAGCAGCAATAGCGGCAGGAGCCGACGGCTTATTGATTGAAGTCCACTCTGAACCCTCACATGCGCTTTCCGACGGCAAACAATCCATTAAGCCTTTAGTGTTTAACGAATTAATGGACAACTTAAAAAGCATAGCAAAAGTAGTGGGAAGGAAAATATGAAAAAAGTAATATATCAGGGGGAACCGGGCTGCAATAGTGACGTTGCTTCCAATAAATTTTTTCCAAAAGACATAAAGAGAACAGGAGTAAGAACGTTTAAAGATATCTTCGAAAAGGTAAAAAAAGAGAAAGAAACGTATGGTGTCGTTCCGGTCGAGAACTCTCTTACGGGAAGCATTCATCAGAATTATGATCTACTGCTCGAGTATGACGTCTGGGTTATAGGCGCGGTAAAACTTAGAATAGAGCATTATCTAATGGCACCAGCCGGCACAGATATAAAATCAATTAAAGAAGTCTGGTCTCACCCGGAAGCGCTTGCTCAATGCAGAGATTTTTTATCATCTCACCCTGAATATAAAGTGGTATCAGTCTACGATACCGCAGGCGCCGCAAAAATCGTAAAGGAACAAGAAGCCAGAGATGTGGCCATAATAGCAGGACCTCAAGTCGCAAAAATATACAACTTCAAGAAATTAAAAAAGAATATCGAGTCAAACCCACACAATTTCACAAGATTTCTTATTATATCAAAAGATAGAAAAATATATACGGGGGAAAACGCGAGGACAATGTTTGTTTTCGGTGTAAAAAATGAGCCTGGAGTGCTATTCCGATGCCTTAGTATTTTTGCCCTCCGAAACATAGACCTTACCAAATTGGAATCTAGAGCAGTTATGGGAAAACCCTACGAATATCTTTTTTACATAGATTTTAAAGGCAGTATGGAAGATGAAAATTGTAAACACGCGGTTGAAACTTTAAAAGAAGTAGTAAAATACTTTAAACTTCTGGGAAGTTATATGGTAAAGGATAAAAAGTGAAACTGATCTTATCGAAATCTTCTAAAGTAAGGGGCGAAATCAAGGTAGGTGGAGATAAATCTATTACCCACAGAGGCTTAATCCTGGGTTCAATAGCTCACGGAACAACTATACTTAAAGATTATTCTAAATGCGACGATTGTATGTCAACTCTCGGAATTATCAAGAAATTGGGTATAACAATCCTGAAAAACGAATCGGTTATAAGGATAGAAGGTCAAGGTTTAAACGGACTAAAAGAGCCAAACGATATATTAAACTGTAATAATTCTGGGACTTCCATGCGATTACTATCAGGATTACTGGCGGGTCAAAATTTCTTTTCAGTACTAACGGGTGACAGTTCACTCTTAAAACGTCCAATGAAAAGAATTATAGAACCTCTAAACTTAATGGGGGCAAAAATAACGGGAAGAGACAACAATAAATTTGCACCACTCACGATAAAGGGAGGAGGACTCAAAGCCATAGATTATAAAACTCCTGTTGCCAGTGCCCAGGTAAAATCTGCCATACTTTTGGCTTCACTGTACGCGAAAGGAAATTCTTCTGTTACGGAACCCTCTATGAGCCGCGACCACACAGAACGAATGTTGAATTTATTCGGAGCAAAAGTTGAATCATCCCAAAACAAAATAACCCTAAAAGAAAAAAATAATTTAAAGGCACAAGAAATAGCTATACCCGGAGATATTTCATCGGCGGCTTTCTTCGTTGTACTTGCGAGCGTCATTAAAGGTTCAAAAATACTTATTAAAGATACAGGAATAAATACAACCAGGACAGGTATTCTCGAAGTTTTAAAAAGTATGGGTGCCGATATTTCTATTAAGAATGAAAGAAATAAAAGTTATGAGCCTATAGCTGATTTACTGGCAAAGGGTAATGAACTAAAGGGAGTAACTATTTCAGGAAATATTATACCTAAAGTAATTGATGAATTACCTATAATAGCTGTGGCTGCCACTCAAGCAAAAGGAGTAACCGAAATTAAAAATGCGGAGGAATTAAGAGTAAAAGAAACAGATAGAATTTACGCTATAGCTACGGGCCTAAAGAAAATGGGGGCAAAAATAGAAGAGAAACCGGACGGACTTATAATAGAAGGTCCCACTAAACTAAAAGGTAATGTCTGTGAAAGCTTTGATGACCATAGAATCGGAATGGCGCTAGCTGTAGCAGGAGTCATTGCAGAAGGAAAAACCACACTTTTAGAATCAGAATGTATAGGCATTTCTTTTCCAGAATTCACATCTTTACTCAGGAGGATATGTGGAACAAACCACGTCAAAGAGAAAAATTAAATTTTTACATAAGAAGATAAAAGTAAAGACTTCACCCGAAGCAGTATTCGAAAGAACTTACAAGGACGACCCATTTAGTTTTATTTACGAATCCATGATACATATCAAGAAAAGAGGGGAACATTCACTTCTAGGTGGAAGGCCTTTTATAACATTAAAAAGCACCGGAGAAAATATCGACATTGAGATTTTCGGAGAAAAACGCAGGGAAAAAGGAAATCCACTTAACAAAATTAAAGAATTGATGTCTCTAGTCGAAAATTATCCTTATATCCCGGGTTTTTCCGGAGGAGCGGTCGGTTATCTTTCTTATGATACTGTCAGATTTTTCGAAAAAATTCCTGATAACAATCCCGATGAAATGGGAACACCCGAAACTTACTTTATGTTTCCTTCGGAAATTATACTTTTCAATCATAAGAATGATACAGTAGATATAATTTTATACACAGATAATGACGACAACAGAAGAATCGAAGAACTCACAAAAATAATAAAAACTTCTGAAGAAGTGGACTATAATTTATGCGAAGGGAGCAAAGTTGAATTCACTGGAAACTTCACCAAAAAAGAGTACTGCGAAGCTGTAAAAAAAGCCAAAGAATATATTTTTGCCGGAGATATATTTCAGGTTGTACCATCCCAGCGATTCAAAGCTCCAAACGAGAAAGATCCTCTCAATATTTATAAAGCTCTCCGTCTTACGAATCCTTCTCCGTACATGTATTACTTAAGGTTTGACGACCTCTATATCCTGGGATCTTCTCCTGAAACACTCATCAAGCTTGAGGCTGGAGGTCTTGTGACCAGTAATCCTATCGCGGGTACAAGGAGAAGAGGTAAAAACGAAGAAGAGGATAACAAATTCGCGAAAGAACTTTTAAGCGATGAAAAAGAACTCGCAGAGCATGTAATGCTTGTTGATCTTGCCAGAAACGATATTGGCAGAGTATGCGAATACGGAAGTATCAGAGTAACCGACTTCATGCATATCGAAAAATACGCTAAGGTTATGCACAATATCTCGATAGTGAACGGTAATTTGCTAGAAGACAAAGATGCTTTCGATCTAGTGCGCGCTACATTCCCCGCCGGAACCGTTTCCGGTGCACCGAAGATTAGAGCAATGGAGATAATTGATGAACTGGAACCGATAAAACGGTGTATTTACGCCGGAGCATTGGGATACTTCGGATTTGCCGGCAATATGGACTTATGTATAGGTATCAGAACTATAGTAATATATAAAGATATTATCTACTTTCAGGCAGGAGGGGGAGTCGTAGCAGATTCTGTACCAGAATTAGAATATAAAGAAACTCTAAATAAAATGAGTGCCCTAAAAAGGGCAATAGAGCTATCACAATGATTTTGCTAATAGACAATTACGATTCTTTTGTGTATAATCTTGCACAATTTTTGGGAGAACTGGGAGCAGAAATCAAGGTAAAAAGAAATGATAAAACTTCTATTAAAGAAATCGAGAAATTGAACCCAACATCTATAATAATTTCCCCGGGCCCCGGCACTCCAAAAGACTCAGGTATAAGTCCTGAAGTTATACTTCATTTTAAGGGGAAAATTCCCATAATGGGCGTTTGTCTGGGGCATCAAACAATAGGAGAGGTCTTCGGAGGTGAGGTCGCAATAGCAAATAACATATTGCACGGAAAAACCTCTAAAATTCATCATGACGGCCAAACAATATTTAAAAACATAGAAAATCCTTTTACGGCGACGCGATATCATTCTTTAATTGTGGAAAGGAAAAGTTTGCCGGATTGTTTTACACTCTCAGCCTGGACAGAGGACAATACGGTAATGGGAATAAGACATAAAAGATACAATATAGAAGGGGTACAGTTCCATCCAGAATCAGTATTAACGGGGGTCGGGATGGAGATTTTAAAAAACTTTATTAAAGGAAGGGAAATAGAGTGAAAGTTATAAAATATAATGAAATAGAAGAAGATTTCTTCAAATACAAAGAAATAGAAGAAATAAAAGTGTTAAGAAAAATAATAGAAGAGGTCAAAAAAAGCGGCGATAAAGCTCTCAAGAAATATACTAAGCAATTCGATAATGTTGAACTTGACCAAATAAAAATAAGCGGAATAGAAATAGAAAATGCATACAAAAAAGCCACAAAAGAAGAAATAAACGCTATAGAAAAAGCGTCTGAAAATATCAAAATTTTCGCACAAAAACAAAAAGAACAATTTAAAAACTTTGAATTTGAAATAAAAAAAGGTGTATTCACAGGACAAATAATTAAACCAATTAAAAGAGTTGGTATTTACGTACCGGGAGGTAATTTTCCACTTGTTTCAACTCTCTTGATGTGTGGAATACCCGCACAGGTAGCAGGGGTATCCGAAATAGCCATCTGCTCTCCCCCAACATGTGAAGGTAGTATACATCCATTGATACTTAGCAT
>CAZHNS010000026.1:0-32900 GCA_964534175.1 uncultured bacterium
ATTTTTCTACAAATTCCATGGCGTAATCATAATATGTTATTTTAAGAGTTCGTATAGTTTCAGAGGAAAAAATTATTCCGTCCTGAGAGAGTACTCTGAAGAAAGTTCTTGCTATATCTATTGCCATTCTCATTATTCCTGAAGTGATGTTATCGGCATCAAATTCTTGATGTTTATGGTCGTAGCGGTCTACTAAGTCTACCTGGCATATGCTGGATAGGTCAAGATTTGTGTAAACTTCACGAAGAAGACCTATCTCGAGTCCCCAATCAGAAGAAAAACGGACCCTTCTTGTCAGTTCGGTTATCATTGCGACTTCTCCGGAAAGTGGATAGCGAAAAGATTCGAGGTAGTCAAAAAACTCCCTGTCCCCAAAAATCTTTTTAAGTGCTTTCAGTAAGGGTGAGAAGAAAAGACGGACTGCTCTTCCGTGCAGCACGTCCGCAAATCTCGCGTAATAACCCTTTGCAAAATCGTAATTAAGACGTTTGGAAAGCACCGGGTATGTAAGACGGGCTAAGATATCTCTTGAATAAGTTCTTATATCGCAGTCATGTAACGTTACCATATATACTTCGCTTTTTGCCAGAATGTAACCCATTGCTGTCCAGACTCCTCTCCCTTTTCCTCTTTTTCCGGGATCGAGGCCATTGTTTTTGAGACGCCTGTATATTGCTTGAATTTGGGGCGAATCGTTCCAGATGATAGTAGTTTTTGTAGGTAATTTGGAGAAAAATTTTTTCGCGTGATTAAATTGAGTTTTACTTGCTTTATCGAGGGAGACAACCACTTCATGTATATAATCGGCTTCTTTCAGTTGTTCGACAATTCCCGGAAGCCCTTTGCCTTCGAGTTCCAAATACAGTGAAGGCAGTAGCAGGGCAAATTTTCTTTCTTTAGAGATTTCTCTTAGACTATTTTCAATTTTTTCAAGAGAATAACTTGGGAGTTTGTGTAACGATGTAATAATACCATTTTGAAAAAAATCAGACATTTTTTCCCTCCAAAGCTTGTTCTACAACTTTTTTCCAGATTAAAGGTCCGAAACCTTCGAAGCTTTTATATTTTTTATTTTTTTTACTTCCGAGTAAAATAGGATAGTCGCATTCATCGAGCATAGTATAATCGTTCACGGAGTCTCCGACACCTATTGAAAAGCCATTCTTTTTCTTTTCTTTGATGATTTTGACCGCCATACCTTTCGAGGAACCTCTGTATGCCTGGTAAAAATTGCCTCCCCAGAAGATTGTATAACCAAGCGATTTTAATTCTTCGAGAAAGTCTTGATTTACAGCTTGAGTAAAGCGGAAAGGTTCAGAGAAACTTCTGTTTTTAGCAAGAGGAATTAAATGGTCCGGTAATCCGGTAAGTTCTTTGACTTTTGTCTCTTCCATCAGAGAAAAAAGCTCTATTTCTACATTCATTTTTTTTGAAATATTTCGTAAATCACGTTTTATTATTTCGGATCTGGTTGCCAATTCTTCTCTTTCTCCGTTAATTACAACAACTCCTCCGTTTTCTGCCGCGTATGGACCTGAAAATTCCATCTCTTTGAAGAAAAAATCGATTTCCGGTGATGTCTTACTTGAAATAACAGAGATTATTATTCCCCTTTCTATTAGGTTATGGGTAAAATCACGAATTGGAATTGCCGAATATGATGAATCGAGAAGGCAATTATCGAGATCTGTAAAAATTATCATTCAAGTACTCTTTTGAATATTTTTTCTTCGTTTTTTAGGTAACTTTTCGGGTCAAATATACTTTCTAATTCCTTTTTATTTATATACTTTTTCGCTCTTTTATCGTTTTCTATTTTTTCTTTAAAATTACCGCCTTTTTGCCAGACTTCCATGGCGTTTTCCTGCACGATATTGTAAGCTTCGTCTCTTTTTGCTCCTTTATCCAGCAGCTTAATTAGTACTCTTTGAGAAAAGACAAGACCTCTTGTATGCCAGATATTTTTCTCTATATTATCTCTGTATATGTTTATATCTTTAAGAATAAAGGCTAGTTTTCTTAACATATAAACTGTAAGAGTTATTGCGTCCGGAAAGTAAATTCTTTCCGTGGAGGAATGGGAAATGTCTCTCTCATTCCATAAAATTATGTTTTCCATTGCAGTTATTAAATATGAACGGAGCAGGCGGCTCATGCCGGATAAGCGTTCACATAGTATAGGATTTCTTTTGTGCGGCATTGCAGATGACCCTTTCTGCCCTTTCTTAAATGGCTCTTCCAATTCTCTTATTTCTGTGCGCTGCATGTGTCTTATCTCATGCGCTATATGTTCGATTGTGGAGCCTATGGTAGACAGAGCAAATATGTATTCGGCGTATCTGTCGCGCGGCACGATTTGAGTCGAGATTGGTTCTGGTTTTAAATTTAGTTTTTTTAGAGCAATTTCTTCTACCACAGGATCGAGATGGGCAAAATTGCCCATTGCTCCCGATATTTTTCCGTATTCAGTTTTTTCGGCAGCGGTATCAAATCTCATGGCAGCCCTTTTCATTTCCGCGTACCATGATAAGAATTTAAGTCCAAGGGAAGTTGGTTCTCCGTGGATACCATGGGTTCTACCTATAACTGGTATTCCTTTACATTCGAGCGCTTTTTCTTTTAAGATTTCGAGGACGTTTTTGAGTTCTTTTTTTATAATTGCCGAACATTCTTTAATCTGCAGAGCAAAGGAAGTATCGCCAATATCCGATGATGTGAGCCCCTGGTGAAAAAATCGAGTGGAGTCGCCGCCTTTCTCTCCTACAGCAGTTATAAAAGATACTACGTCATGTCTGGTTTTCTTTTCAATTTCTTTTATTCTTTCCGCAGAGACTTCTATTCCTTCTAAAGATTTAGCTGTACCCTTTGGAATTTCTCCGAGTTTTTCACGGGCGGAAAGAACGGCAAGCTCGACTTCAAACCATTTTTTAAATTTATTGTCGTCTGACCAGATTTTGTCAATTTCCTCAATTTTATATCTCGAAATCATCAAACCTCCTTGATATTTATGCTGCCTTTTTGCATTTTTAGATTATAAAAGTATATTGTGTAATGTCAAGACCAAAACCGCTCTCGGCCTACCGATTACGGCAATAAAGCTTACAGCTGACGGCCCACAGCCGACAGCAAAGAATCTTTGTGTGTTCTGTGGTTGATTTAGGTCTTAGGTGTTAGGTTTTAAATTTAGTTAATGCGTATATGCGTAGATGCGTTTAAATTTTGGAATACTAACACTCTAACACTCTAACTCTCTAACCCTCTAACGATTGTTGGCGCTGGACTTTGGACTAAATTTCTTTCTTTATTCTCTTTGGTAAGTCTTTAAAAAATTATCTTACCAATACAACCTTGTCTGTTTTAGTGAACTTTTTCCCGTTTGCTCCCATTTTGATGAAGTAGACGCCTGCCGGCTTGTCGGTCATTCTTATTTGTATTGAATAGAATCCGGAGGTATGTTCTTCCGAAATCTCTACTAACTTTGTCCCTTTTATATCATAAACCTCAAATTTAACATCAGCTTTTTCAGGTAGTCCATATTTAACTTCAATCTGATTGCCTGCTGTAATAGGTTTTACAATCATTGAGTAAACACTGGGCCCCTCGGAGGCAGGAATACCTGAAGCAGGGGTTATAGTAAATATTGCATCGCTTACATCAGAAGGACTTCCGGTTGTGTCTGTAATTCTAACGAGACAGCTATCCGAGGTTGTATTGGGTGTTGTCCAGGGATAAGCGCCTGTGTCGGGCATACTTGCAATAACATCCGACCAGTTTGACCCATTATTGAGAGAATACTCTATTTGTACACCTCCGCTTGTATTACTCGAAGTCCATGTAATGTTATTGGTACTGTCTATATACCAGACCTCCCCGCCGTTGGGAGAAGTTACAGTGATAGCAATAGCGATATCGGGCATGACAACTTTTCCGTGTCCGTAGATATTATCTTTCCCGGAGGTTCCCAGATCGACTGTGCAATTAGAATATAAATACTCTCGTGTATTAGTGTCGCTAAATGAGGGGAATCTTGATTTAATCAGTGCGCAAATCCCGGCTGTATGAGGCGATGCCAGAGAGGTTCCATACCAAGGTCCATAGGCGTGACTAATGCAGCCATCAGGTGCGGCAACATCGGGTTTTGTTCTGTCGTCTGTCGTGGGTCCCCGAGAACTAAAAGATTCTATAACTCCGGTAGTATTGTATACGGTTCGATTAATAGCGCCTACAGTCACAACGTCCGTAATTGTTCCCGGGTCGGTCAGACTGCTTGATTCTGTATAATAATCTAGGCCTCTTTGTTCAAGGCTGAATAATGTAAAATCGACATCTTCTACGGTAGTCGGTAATTTTTTTACCAATAGACCATACATTGCATCATCTTCTGAATTTTCAAAGGTTATACTTTCTTGCGGGACATCCTGTATGGTAAAACCGCCTGCTTGTCTATTTGTCGAACTGTCAACGAGTACCCATTTTGGAGTAACATTACCGGTATCTTTTGCCAGGTAAAGATCGTAGTCCTGATCTGTGAATAAGTATTTATCCCAATTCATGCAAATGTTTATGTTCTGTCCCGCATTATAGGGGCCGGTGGGATTGATAGTATCATCCGGTTCATTGAAGATGTGGTAATTGTGGCCGTTATCCGAGAAAACTGCTCTATAATGGTGTCTTGAGGAATTACCCGCTGAGTTGACCCATACTATCCCATGGTTTATCGCGCTGTCAACTATACTGCATATAACCCCCGTTCCGTCATAATAACCTAATGCGTTGAACCAGCCCATAGAATGATTAATAATATTCACACCATTGCTTATGCAGGAGTCCGTCGCATTTTCGAGATCGGTATCGTCTGATATCTTATATAAATAAAATTCTGCCTGAGGTGCTAAATCAAAGATTGCTTCAGTTACGGCTGTTCCGTGAGGAGTTGAGGCCTCAAGACCGCTACCTTCAAAATCGAAACTTTTATAAGTTGAAGGTATATCGCCAGCAGCCTGTGCTTCTGTCAATGAGTCGAATCCGCCGTCGATAATGGCAACTTTAACACCTGCACCATAATACCCCCAATTTTGCCATTCGTCGGCATTCATGAGAGCTACGCCTTCGCTTGTGACATCATGTTCAACCGGCTTGATAGGGAGTCTGATATCCGCAAGGTCTTTAAAAGCGGTTGATACGGTTACGAGTTCGCTTATTGGTATCTCAGCTCTCATAGAGTGTCCCGCTTTTGCTTGTATTCGTACGCCGAAGGCTTCTAAATCTTCTTCGTCGATGTCTGCGGTTGTAATGCCTGGTTTGGCTGAAATAGTAACCACCACTCTGTCTTCTATGATCCGGATATTAGATTTTCTGGCAAATTGCAAATATTCCTTCTTTCCGGCATGGAGTTTATAAAGTCGACCTAAACGCGAAGAAAGGTACTTCGTTTGACTCGTTTCAGGGTCGTTTTTTTTCGCGGACATTAAATCGATATTTATAATTAAGACAAAAATTAGAAAGATAAGTATTTTTTTAAACATTTTCCCTCCTGATTTTTAATATCTAAAGAATGATAAGAAGTTAAATAGATTATGTCAAGACCAAAACCGCTCTCGGCCTACCGCTTACGGCAATAAAGCTTACAGCTGACAGCCGACAGCTGACGGCAAAGAATCTTTGTGTGCTCTGTGGTTGATTTAGGTCTTAGGTTTTAGATTTAGTTAATGCGTATATGCGTTTAAATTTTGGAATATTAACGCTCTAACCCTCTAACGATTGTTGGCTCTGGACTTTGGACTAAATTTCTCTCTTTCTTCTCTTTAGTAAGTCTTTAGAAGATTATCTTACCAATACAACCTTACGTATTTCGTTAAATGCTTTTGCATTTGCTGACATCCTAATGAAGTAGACGCCTGCCGGCTTGTCGGTCATTTTTATTTGTATTGAATAGAACCCGGAGGTATGTTCTTCCGAAATCTCTCCTAACTTTGTTCCTTTTATATCATAAACCTCAAATTTAACATCAGTTTTTTCAGGTAAACCATATTTAACTTCAAGCTGATTGCCTGCTGTAATAGGTTTTACAACCATTGAGTAAACACTGGGCCCCTCGGAAGCAGGAATACCTGAAGCAGGGGTTATAGTAAATATTGCATCGCTTACATCAGAAATGTTTCCTGTAGTTGTATCTGTTATCCTAACGAGACAGCTATCCGAAGGTGTATTGGGTATTGTCCAGGCGTAAGCCAGAGTGTCTGCTGGTTTACTTGCAACCACTTCCGACCAGTCCGCGCCATTGTTGGTTGAATATTCAATTTTAACACCTTCTGTTTCTGTAAGGTTTGTCGTCCAGGTAATATCGTATGTGCTGTCTATATACCAAGTTTCGCCTCCGTTGGGGTCTGTAATAGTTATGTATGGGGCGAGGGATATTTCAAAAACCGCGTCACTTGTATCTAAAGGGGTATGATCTATCGATGTCGAATCGCCAATTCTTACAAGGCAGTTTGTTGAAGGTGTGTTTGGTATTGTCCAGGAGTAAGAGCCTGAATCAGGGTGTACATAGGAGGTAACCTCCGACCAGTTTGCCCCGCTATCTATTGAGCAATCGATAAACAGAAAATCACTTGTACCTTCCGAAGTCCAGGTAATATCATACGTACTGTCTATATACCAGACTTCACCTCCGTTTGGGCTTGTAATTGTTACGTAAGGAATGGGTAATATAGTGAATGCCGCATCACTCACGTCCGATGGGAATCCGGTAGCAGAGTCGCTAATTCTAACGAGACAGCTGTCCGAAGGTGTGTTTGGTACTGTCCATGAGTAAGCCAGAGTGTCTGCCGGTTTACTTGCAATTATTTCTGACCAGTCCGTTCCAAGGTTGGTAGAATATTCTATTTTAATCCTTTCTGTTGTAAGGTTTGTTGTCCAGGTGATATCGTAACTGCTGTCGGCATACAAGCTGTCTCCGCCGTTAGGGTATGTAACTGTGATGTACGGTGTTGGGGCTATCTCAAAAACCGCGTCGCTTGTATCCGAAGGATTTCCATCCGTTTCGCTTATTCTAACCAGACAATTCGATGAAGGCGCATCCGGTATTGTCCAGGGATGAGTTCCGTCGTCCGTGGTACTCGCGATTACGTCAGACCAATTAGAACCATTGTTTGTAGAATATTCGATGTGTACGTCTCCGCTTGTAGCAAATGAAGTCCATGTTATATTATAGATGCTGTTTATATACCAGACCTCACCGCCATTTGGGCTTGTAACAGTTATATCTGGTATTGGCTCGGATATTTCGAATACCGCGTCACTTGTATCACAGGGGCTTCCGAGTGTGTCGGTGATTCTGAGAAGGCAGGTGTCCGAGGGTGTATTAGGTATGACCCATGGAAAAGCGCCTGTGTCGGGCATACTTGTAATAAGATCTGACCAGCTCGCCCCATTGTCAGACGAATACTCGGTTTTAACGCCTCCATTGGTGGTGTCTGAAGTCCAGGCAATACTGTATGTACTATCAATATACAAATTTTCCCCGCCGTTAGGAAAAGTTACCGTAATGTCGAGATTCTGCATAACAACTTTTCCGTAGCCGTATATATTATCTTTTCCTGGTGGGTCCAAATCGACCGTACAATTATTATATAAATATGCTCGTGTTTCGGCATTGCTAAATGAAGGGTAACGCGATTTAATCAATGCGCAGACTCCGGCTGTATGAGGAGATGATAGGGAGGTGCCGTACCAGTGTCCTTTTGAATGGCTGTCACAATTATCGGGTGCCGCAACATCGGGTTTTATTCTGCCGTCGTTTGTAGGTCCCTGGGAACTGAAATATTCTATAGCTCCGGTAGTATTGTATACCAATCGATTAATAGCGCCGACAGTTACCACATCGGTTATCGTTCCGGGGTCAGCTATACTGCTTGAGTCTACATAATAATCTAAACCTCCATTGAGGCTGAATATTGTAAAATCCGCGTTACCGTCAGCATGGGTGTTTTTTACCAATACCCCATACATTGCCCCTGCGTCGGGATTTGTATAGACTATCAATTCTTGTGGAGGATCTGCCGCCCCACCTTGATCGGCTACCGAACTGTCAACAAGTACCCATTTTGGAGTAATATTACCGGTATCCTGTGCCAGATAAAGATCATAATCCTGATCTGTACCCGGATAATTGTCCCAGTTCAAGGCTATTATGACCTGCGTTCCATCACCATAGGGGCCAGTCGGATTTATAGTGTCGTCTGGTGGTGGTGGTCCGTAGTCGAAAATGTGGTAACTACCGTAACCCCCACCATTGAATTGTGCTCTGTAATGTTGTTCTGCGTAGTTGCCCGCTGAGTTGACCCATATTCTCCCGTGGCTTAATGCAGTATCAACTATCTCACATATATACCGCCCTGTTCCGTCATAATAACCTCCTGTGTTAACCCAGCTCATAGAATGGTTTATAATATCTACGTCATTGCTGTCACAGGAGTCTACTGCCATTTCAAAATCGATATTATCCTCTATTTTGTATAAGTAAAATTCTGCATTAGGGGCTAAATCAAAGATTGCTTCAGTTACAGCTGTACCATGATTGGTGGTGGCTTGAAATCCGCTGCCCGTAAAATTGCAGCTATCATAGGATAAAGGTATGTCTCCGTTAGCCTGTGCTGCTGATAAATCAATAAACCCCGCATCGATGACAGCAATTTTAACACCTGTACCATCATAGCCCCAGTCTTGCCAGTTATCGGCATTCATGAGAGCTACACCTTCGCTTGTTTCATCCATTACTGGTTTTAACGGGAGTGTGATTTCCGCAAGGTCTTTTAGCGCGGTTGATACATTTACAAGCTCGCTTATTGGTATTTCAACTCTCATAGAGTGTCCCGCTTTTGCTTGAATCCGTGCCCCAAAGGCTTCCAGGTCGTTTTCGTCGATATCAGCGGTTGTAAGACCCGGTTTTGCTAAAACGGCAACCACAACTCTATCTTGTATAATCTCTATATCAGATTTTCTGGCGAGTTGCGAGTATTCTTTTTCTTCGGTGTAAAGTTTATAAAGTCTTTCTAAACGGAAAGATAAGTTTTCTATTTTACTTAATTCAGGGTCGTTGTTTTTGTTGCCTTCCGCGGAGATTGAATTGATGTTTATAATTAAGGCAAATAGTAGGAAGGTAAAGATTTTTTTGACCATTTTTCCTCCTGATTTGTAGGTTTAAAATAATGATAATAAATTAAATAGATTATGTCAATACAAAAAAAAATTGAATTTAGTGTTTTATTTTTGAACTTATACTGATGATATATTTAGAATTTTTAATGTAACTACAGCGGAATTACCCTTGACAACTGTTTAAAAGTCGGTTATATTATAGATAACATGAAAAAATTTATAAAATATTCAGGTATTATTATAATATTGTTTTCATTTTTTGTTGTTGTTCCCGATTTTTATGCCCAGAATTGCAGTTGGAAAAATTACATAGACTGTCCTACTGCTAATGTTTCAGACGGTTTTTTCATAAACTTGAACACAGGTTACTCTTTAGCAAGTGATGCAACGACTCAATTCGACATTAATGGTTCAATTGAATACGGTATAGCCGGTTTCATTGCGGGTTTAAAGGTATATACAGAAAAGAGCTTTTGTCTCGATTTAGCATATCAAATTGTTAGTCAGGGTGGTTCTGTTCCGAGTATATCGATTGGGCTTGAGAATATTACTAACAGCAGTTATGTGTCTCCGCTTGGGGAGGCAAATTTGGTAGATGAAATGTATGTTCCGAGACCGCCGGAGATTGCTTCGGCTTATCTGGTCGCTACCGAAGAATTTTCCAGTAATTTAGAGGTGACTTTTGGTTTGGGACGTGGGAGATTTGTTGGTTATGGTCCTCGCAGCCAGTACTTAAATATGGACGCTTTTTTTGATGAGAAACATGAAGATTATGCTGTTGGTCTTTTTGGAGGAATGAAATTTTCAACTCCTGTCGGAGCGGCATTTATTATTGAAACTGATGGCAGGGACGCAAATGCGGGTATTCAGTATGCGGCTGGTATGTGGAAGGGTACTTTAAGTTTGAGTAAAATTGAGCATTTTTGGGCAGGTGAAGGTACTGTTGGTAAAGCTCCATGGATAGATTTTTCTTTATCCTTTAGTCCTTCGGGAGGAGGTGCTGAAAGATTATTGGTTCAAATTGGAAAGTTAAAATTATCACTTACGGATAAAGAAAGCGGAGCGCATATTCCTGGTAAGGTTATTGTTTCAAAGGGAAATGTTGAAAGAAGTTTTAATATTCTGCCTACTCAGAAAGCTATAATACGATTACAGCCCGGTGTTTACAAAGTTACTGTTTTCTCAGCCGGCTATAAAATGAAAACAGCTCAAATACCGGTTAAAGCCGGTGGAGATTTGGATTTCGCGTTAAGTTTGTCCAAGGTTATAAATCCTGCAATTAAGGAGTCTATGGATTTAACCAAAGAAGGAGCCGATTATTACAAGAGGGGGCTCCTTATAGAGGCAAAACAAAAACTCGACGAAGCACTAAATTTGTATCCCAATAACCAGAAAGCAAAAAAGGGATTGGAATTGGTCAGAAGTGCTTTGGCAAAGAATATTAGTGCGTTGAAGAGTAAGGCGAGGGCTAAAGAAAATTCTGGTGATATAAATGGTGCAATAAATCTTTGGGAGCAGGTTGCCGCAATTGAGACGAATCCTTCTGCAACCCGAAAACACATTCAATCTTTACGGGATCGATTGACTGCGAGTCGCAAAAAACCTGCCCATACTACAACAGCACCTAAGAAAGTTACCAAGAAAGCCCCGGCTCCGAAAAAACCGTCTTTATCAAAACAACAGATTGCCGATCTTTATACAAAGGGTTTGAGCGCGTATTTTGACGGGAATTATAAAGAAGCTATAAAATACTTCGAGCAGGTTCTTCATGCAGACCCGTCTCACGCACAGGCAAAACGTTACCTCGGAGAAGCGAAAAAACATTAATGCAGTATAAAGATGCAGGTGTAGATATCCGAAAGGCAGAGGATGCACTTTCTGATATTAAATCGTTAATAAAAAAGACTTTAACGAGTAATGTTCTAAATTTACCCGGACATTTCGGAGCTACATACAAAATACCTGATGGTTATAAGAATCCCGTACTTGTTTCGTCTATAGATGGAGTTGGCACAAAAATACTTTTAGCTATTGAACACGGCTATTATGAAGGTTTAGGTCGTGATATTGTTAATCATTGTGTTAATGATATTCTGGTGATGGGTGCCAAACCCATGTATATTCTGGATTATTTTGGGGCGGGAAAACTTGATAAAAGTGTGATAGTTGAAGTTGTAAAAGGTATGGCAAAGGCATGTGAAGAAAATGAATGTTCCCTTATTGGAGGGGAGACTGCCGAGATGCCCGATCTGTATGGTGATAATATTTTCGATGTGGCTGTTCAAATAACAGGTATAGTTGAACAGGATAAAATAATAGATGGAAGTAAAATAGAAGAAGGAGATAAAGTTTTTGGCCTTCCTTCTTCAGGTTTTCATACTAACGGATACTCTCTTATAAGAGCTGTAGTTAAAGAAGCCGGTCTTTCTTTGGATGATCATATAGAAGATTTGAATGGAGTTCTTGGTGATTTATTGTTAACACCGCACAGGTCTTACTATAAAGAGGTTTCGCCCTTTTTAGGAGAAATAAAAGGTATGTGTCACATTACTGGTGGTGGTTTTTACGGTAATATTCCTCGAGTTTTGCCTCAAGGTCTTACCTGCCATATAGATCCGTCCAGTTTCAAGGTTCCGGAGCTTTTTAGATTTATTCAGAGAAAAGGAGATATACCGGAGAGAGAAATGTTTTCCGTTTTTAATATGGGCATAGGGATGATTCTGGTCTGCAGGGAAGATGTTGGTTTAGGTATAGAAATAGGAAAAATAAAGAAAGGTGATGTTCCGGTAGAGATTGATGGCATTTGAGTTAATTAAGAACAAAAAAAATATAATAACACTTTTATTGTCATTACTTATTGCTGTTGCCCTTTGGTTTTTGGCAAGAACTAACGAGGTTGTTGTAATAGAAAGAAATCTTCCTTTGCAGATAAAAACTCGGAAGGGTTTGATTGTAAAGAACGTTATGCCAGATTCAATCAACGTAAAAATTAAAGCAAAAAAAAGACAGCATAATATGTTAAAGAAAGTTTCTCCGATTATTGAGCTTTCTTATGATCTTCCGGGTACTTATAATGTTATGCTAGATGAAAGTAAGCTATCTTTCCCTTTTTTGTTGGGGCTGGAAGATTATGATATTCTGTTTCCTGATTCTATTCAAGTAGAGCTTGACTCACTGGTTAAAACCGAAGTGAGTATAACCGCCCTGCAAGGTATGATTTTCGAACCTGATAAAGTTACTCTCCTGGGCCCTAAGAGTCTGGTTTCTAATATTGAGTACTTATCACCGGATTCTATTCCTAAAGGGTCTTTTACAACTGTTACTATAGAAAACCCATTAATTGAGGTTTTTCCGGATAAAATAAGAGTTAGATAGTGATAGTCTTAGGTCTTGAAACTTCCTGTGATGAGACTGCCGTCGCACTTACAAAAGACGGCAAAATCTTATGTAATAAAATTTTTTCTCAGGATATTCACAGTAAATTTGGAGGTGTTGTTCCTGAAATAGCTTCACGTGAACATACCAAAAGACTTCTTGGGATGACGAAAGACGCTCTGCGTGAGGCAAACGTTAAATTAGAAAATATTGATGGTATTGCCGTGACTTATGGCCCGGGATTACTGTGTTCCCTTTTGATAGGTTTAAATTTTGCGAAGGGATTATCTTATTCGCTCGGAGTGCCTTTGATAGGCGTTAATCACCTCGAGGCTCATATTTATTCTCCTTTTATTACTACAGATGAATATTCTTCACCATTTCTTTCTCTTTTGGTTTCGGGGGGGCATACTTCAATTGTTAGGGTTAGTGGTTTTAGAGATTATGAGGTTCTCGGTTCGACTCTTGACGATGCCTGCGGAGAAAGTTTCGATAAGGTTTCCAAGCTGATTGGGCTTGGTTATCCGGGAGGACCGGCAATCCAGCGTTTTGCAGGAGTGGGAAATGAGAACGCTTTTGATTTTCCTGTACCCGATCCTAAAGGTCTGGATTTCTCCTATTCTGGTTTAAAGACGAGTGTTCTATATACTTATCGCGATATGTCACAGGAAGAGAGGATCTATAGAGTAGCTGATATAGCTGCTTCTTTCCAGAAATCTGCAATAAAGTCGTTAATTACTAAATTAAAAAGAGCCATTAAATTAACTAATATTAATAGAGTTTCAGTATCGGGTGGGGTTTCAGCCAATAAGTTGTTACGGGAAAGCCTGGATAGATTAGATGTAGAGTGGGTTGTACCTGAGTCAGAATTTACAGTTGATAACGGAGCAATGGTTGGTTTTCTCGGATATAAACTTCTGAGGGAAGGAATTCGTTCGGACTACGGGTTAAAAGCAAACCCGAGATTGTTTTTATAATTTTACCACAGAGTACACAGAGAAAAAAAGAACACACAGAGAACACAAAGATTTTTTGTTGTTTAAAACACTACCCACCACCAAATTATTCTCACAAAAAGAACACAAAGACACTGTAGTAATTATGAATTTTGAATTTTAAATTTTGAATCCTTTGTTAATTCAAAACTCAACGCTAATAATTCAACATTTTATTCAAAGTGGCTATATCCACGTGGGGGAGTGAGTTCGCCGTCTATGTAGACTCCTTTACCACTCGATACATAACCGATTTCGTGTACAAATTTTTCTTTTACTTTATCAGAAGAGGTAAATAGGAGTTCGAATTCTTCTCCGGATGTCAAAATGAACTCTTTTAAGTCAAGAGAATTTTCTTTTGCGAATTTTTTGCACTCGGGACAAATTGGCAGGTCTTTAAAGTTTATATTGAGCTTTTTGTTGCTTTCTTCCGCTATATGGTTGGAATCTATTAGTAGGCCATCTGATATATCTATCATAGAATTTATTCTGTATTTACTGGTAAGTTTTAACGCTTCCTTGCATCTTATTTCCGGAGTTAAGTGGTATTTCGTTATGGGAGATTTAATCTTTTTTTGAAGAGCAAAAAACCCCATAAAAGCTCCGCCAATATTGCCCGTAAGATAGATTCTATCACCTTTTCTTGCACGGGATCGTAAGATAGGGTCCTTTACCGTACCTCCCACTGTAATACTAAGAAACAAAAAAGGTGCCCGGACTATATCTCCACCCAGTAATTTAATAGAATATTTTTTCTCGAAATATTTCAGCCCTCGGAGAATTTCTTTAATTTCTTCGATTTTATTCTCTTTTTTTACGCCAAGGTTTAGTAAAAACCACTGGGGTTTACCGCCGGAAGCTGCAATATCGGATAAAGCAGCACAGAGTGACTTATAACCTATTTGATAATAAGAAAAGATAGAGGGAGTGAAGTGCACTCCCTCTACAAATGAATCTGTACTTGCGATCTGGTCTTTGCTGATTTTTACTGTATCATCTCCAATCCACGTCCTGTTTTTTCTAAGAGATTGGATTATTTGTTGTTCCAGATCTATAATTTTTTGCGGTACTTTCTACTTTACAGCGTCTTTTAGGCTTTTGCCGGCACGGAAAACAGGAACGTTCCGGGCTGGAACCTTAACTGTCTGATTGGGTTTCTGGGGATTCCTTGCAATTCTTGCCTTTCTGTGTTTTACGTCAAAAACTCCGAAGCCAACAATAACTACTCTGTCTTTCTTCTTTAATGCTTTTGTAATATTGTTGATGAGACTTTCCGTCATTACTTTAGCTTCCGACTTTTTGCAACCACAATCCTTTGCTACTGCGTCAATTAATTCTTTCTTGTTCATTAATACCCTCCTTTTATTGTTACATAGGAAGTTTAAGCATTTTTACCTATCTGTCAAGGGTTTTTTTGTATATTATTTGAAATTTGTTAAAAATCTTTGTTTTGTGTTTTTAATGAAACAAGCATTTTTCTGTTAACAGAGTGGCTAAAAAAAGTAATCTGGTCAGGAGTTATACATTGTGAATTATTGCTCGAAATTTGAAAGTTTGACAGATGATAGCGAGAAAAAATCCGCGGTAATTATTTAGGATTGTCGGAAGCTACTGCTGTTAATATTGAGGCAGCATCGAAATCTACCTGATTAGGAGACAAAGCTTTAATAACCGTTATTTCTTTAGGTGCGCTTTTTTCAACTTTACCCTTTTCTACCACGGCGACTTCATTTTCGGAAATCATAACCCCTTTCAAACCTCCTTTTAGGAGGACTATCGTTCCGGGTGGATATATTCCCATAATGTCGAGAAATACTTTTACCAGAGAAGGGTCATAAATATCTTTGCTTTTTACGATGTACTTAAGCGCTTCAAAGGGACTTCTTACATTTTGGTAAATTCTGGGTGTTGTCATTGCATCGTAAGAGTCGACTATTCGTATTATACGGGCAAAAAGAGTTGGCTTATTTGTGGTTAAGGTGGGATATCCCGTACCGGAATAGTCGAGATGATGTTCCAGGACACCACGAAGAGCAAATACGGGTACTTCTTCTATTCCTTTCAGAAAAATTATTCTTTCGGCGGAAAGGAAAGGATGTTGTTTGATTTTTTCATATTCAATGTTGGTAAGTGTATCTGGTTTGTTTAAAATATCACCGGGAATGTCTATCTTCCCTAAATCGTGGAATAGTGCTGCTATTCCAAGCTCTAATAAGTCTTTTCTGGAGAGCCCTAACTCGATACCCATAGCAATTGATAGTATACAGACATTTGCCGAGTGATTGAAGGTATATGAACCTATATCTTTAATTATGGTTAAAGCTATAAGATAGCTTCTTTCCTTGAACAATAATTCCGTAAATTTTCTTATTATTTTCCTGGCTTCAAAAATATTTGTTTCTTCTTCGATGGTTATTTTTTTTAAATATCCTATCGAATCAAGAAGGCTTGAAAGAGCTTCTTTTCTTATTGAACGCAATATGCCATCTCTCTGATCAGAGTCTTGTATTTGAGCTATTTTTATGGTTTTAATCTCCTCTTTTGCTATGCATTCAGAGATATTTTCAAAAGAGTGCTTCGATGTGGCAAGATTCGTACCAATGCAGACCAATAAAGAGACAATTTCCTCAAGCTCAGGTAGCTTTTTAAATACGATCGATCCGATCGATAGAGTTTTTAAATCGTGAACTAAGGATCTGTACCTGCCTACTATTCCCATTTCTACGCTTGCTCTCTCCTCATTGAAGAAAAGATGATTGTCAGAGACTGACAGTTCTATCGTATTTAATTCCTTAATTATATCTGATAAGAATTGATGCATTTTTTTTGCATGCTGAAGTAGAGTTTGACTTTTGGTTTGAAAGACCCTTGCTATATGGATAGAAGAAGAAAAATAAAGTATAAGACTCGCTATATCACTTTGTTTCATATTTCTTTAAAATTTTTGCTACTGTTTCTTTTAAAACCCTGGAATTTTTATATCGGGATATAAGTTCGGCCGCTTTCTCGTTATTAATATTAGATAGAGCTTCGAGAGCCATTTTTTTTATATCGTATATTTTGCCTCTGAAGAGATGTTTTTTACTTAGTATTGTGCTGAAAATTTTTATTGTATCGTCGGTTTTAAGAGTAGAAAGTAATTGCAATAGTGCTTTAATTTCGTCTTCAGAAAGATTATAGAAACCGTTAGACATTATCTTGTCTCGGACAATTTCGAATTCTTCCGGAGTCCATATTGCTTTTAATTTTCCAAGTGAAATAATTCTAACAGAAGCATCAGGATGGTCCAGGTATGAAATCATTTCTTTTCTTGATAATAGAGAGAAAAGGACTTCTTTTATTTGAGGTAAATTCTTTTTTTTGAATTGTTCTTTTAAACAAGGAATAAAATATGGATCCTTTAGTTTTTTTATAATGAGTAATAGATTAGAAAAAGTCTTTCCCGTAGAATTAACAAGGCGAACTTCAAGTTCCTCATTGTGTTCGGAGAAAATATTTTTTAATAAAGATATTATTAAGTCTTTTAAAATAAAATCACTTGTAATTTCCAGTTCGTTTATTAATTCATCTGCAGTCGCAATCCCAACATATTCAAGTAGCTCTCCTGCCTCTTTTTTTGTTCTATTTGAATCAGACGAAGTTAATGCATGAATGTATAGTTGTATAGCAGCTTTGGAGTTTAAAATTTCTTTTATCTCATTTGTGATTTTGATGAATTCAGGTTTGTTTTCTTTTTGACTTTCAATTAGTCTTTTTGTTTGGTATAAAGCAGAAATGTTGCCGGTTTGAAGGAATTTTGGTATGGAATCTTTTAAAATCATATATATACTTTTTCTTTTTCTGTGATTTATTTCGTAAGAAAGAAGATCTTTTATGCTTTCAATTAGTAGATAAGAAGCGTGTTCTCTGTTTATTGAAACTTTTTGTTCATATTTGAGACCTATTCCCTTTTTATCTTTTTGTGGAGGATTCTTTTTCTTTACGGTAACCGGAAGTATGGTAACATCCTGACCGTTTATTCCTGAAGGGGGTTTAATATCGCTTTCATATTCATCAAGGCTCTTTGTTTTTTCTACAGCATGGTAGATTATGTGGGGGAATTTTGATGCCCACAGATCTTCTAATAGACCTATTTGAGAGGAGTATTCTTTGCTGGCAATTATTGTTACGAGCGCTTCAAGTTCTTCTTCGCTTATTCCTTCAAGGAATGTTAGCGATCGAACTCCGTTACGGTACAGGAAGAGGGGAATGGATGTGAGACTTTTGGGATCAGAATGTAATACTTTTGAATCGTTCATGATTTTATCTTCATTGATCATTAAAATTACCGGACCTATCTCTTCTTGAGCTTTTTGTAAACTAAGGTAAGATTTTCCTATAAATTCCTTTGTTGTTTCAGATACCTTCTGGTATAATTTATGGTTCTTTATTGATTTGATAAAATTTGTAACGAAAAAGTTCAAATCTTTCATAAACGTAATTTTACTCTAACATAAGAAATTTTCAACCCCTTATAGTAAAAAACCAACCAAATAACCATCCCACTAACCAACTTATCCATATTTAATATAATTACTTAATGATACGTATCGCTTCCGGGTTAGATGTAGTTATTTCGAGTCCATATTTTTTGTGGTCGATGAGTTTGCCTTTAATTTCTACTTCTCTGCTGTTTAGTTCTTCGAGATTAAATTGTTCTTCTTTTAGTTTTTCTAAGCCTTCTTTCCACAACACAAAGGTAAAGTCTTCTTTTTCTTTGCCGAAATCGATAAAAAGGTGTCCTGATCTTGAAACATTCCAGCTGGTAGGTTTTCCGTAAACAATTATCCATTTTCCAACATTATCTTTCAACTTTTCTAAATTATATGGGTTAATCTTTAAAGGTTCTTGTAGGATTTTCCCCCTGTTCCAAAGCTCCTTGAATTTATCTGAAAACTTACCGGTTATTTCTTTTGCGTCTTTTATTATTAAAAGATTTTCGTCGTTTAGTTTTTCGGCTGAGTGGGTCCAATTGTAAGAGCCCGTTATCAGAATCTTGTTGTCTATTATTGCAAATTTATTGTGCATTATACCTTCGTATTTATCTCCGTATGTTCTATGAGTGTTGTCAAGCTTAACATTTACATTTCTTTCACTTAAAAAGTGATGTTTTGAGTATCCTATTTCTTCAGCGCTTTTACCGTCTAAAAGGACTCTAACATTTACACCTCGCCTCCGAGCTGAAACAAGGACGTTTGACAGTTCTCGGTCTGTTAGTATGTACATTGCTATATCTATTTCTTTTTCTGCGTGGGTGAGTTCCTTTAAAATTGCGGCTCGTGCTCCGCCATTTGGACTAAAAAAAACCTCAACAGATAAAGATATTATTAGTAATAACATTTTTATAAACATCCCCCTCAGATTGCTTCGAGGGGGATGTTTTTATTGGTCGAAGCAACCTTTTTTATCTGTAGAAGAGTCCTATAATTCCAACGATTATTGCTGCTATTCCGACGGGTACTGTTATTATTGTCATAAGGTCGTCAATTTTCTTTTCAGTTTCTTTCTTCGTGGGAATGAGTTTCAGCAAGTCGAGTATTAATACTGAGCCTGCAGCAATACCTACTAATCCCTGCATAGTCCCGGCAGCACCGTGGGCCCCCCAGAAACCAATACTGGTAAGTATTACAACTATACCGATTGGTATCTTTAGTCCGGAAAGGGCTTTTACCGAGTCTTTAAGTTTTTTGTTGACCTTTTTTATAAGGTCCATTGTTAGAATTAAACCGCCTAAAATTAAAAACTCCATACTATACCTCCTTTACGTTTTTGTAAGTTTATGAAATTTTTACCATTTAACATTTAATTCTTTATTCGCTTTCAACTCGTCGAGCCTTGCGACGGGAGTTGTGCTAGGACTACTTTTTAATAAGTAAGGATTTTCTTCTGCTTGTTTTGCTATTATTTCCATTGCGGATGTGAAGCCATCCAGAGATTCCTTTGATTCAGTTTCAGTCGGTTCTATCATCATAGCTTCCGCTACAATGAGTGGAAAGTAAATTGTCGGAGCGTGATACCCCATATCTAAAAGAGTTTTTGCTATGTCGAGTGCTCTCACTCCGTTTTTCTTAAATTTGGAAGCTGAGATAACAAATTCATGCATGCAGTTTTCTTTATAAGGTATATCATATCTTTCTTTAAGGTTTGAAAGTAAATAGTTCGAGTTAGTTATTGCCTGTTCCGAGGCACGCCGTAGGCCATCCGCTCCTAACATTCTAATATATGTATAAGCCTTTAATGCTACCTGGAAAGCCCCATAGAAGGTTGATACTTTTCCGATTGATTTTGTGAGGTTCCAGTTAAATTTATATTTTTTGCCATCGAATTCGACTGTAGGTACAGGTAAGAATTCCGAAAGATTCTTTTTTACTGCCACAGGTCCGCTGCCCGGTCCACCTCCGCCATGAGGAGTTGCAAAAGTTTTATGCAAATTGAAATGCATTATATCCACGCCAAAATCGCACACTTTAGCTATTCCCATTAAGGCGTTGAGGTTAGCTCCATCCATGTAAAGGAGAGCGCCGCTTTTGTGCAGTATATTTGAAAGTTCTTTTATGTTGGACTCGAAAACCCCCAGGGTATTGGGATTGGTAATCATAAGAGCTGCCACATCTTCATCCATCGATTCTTCCAGGTTTTCTACGTCCAAAATCCCATCTTTATTGGATTTGATTTCTTTAATTTTAAAGTCCGCTCTTGTTGATGATGCGGGATTTGTACCATGTGCTGTGTCGGGAATTAGCACTGTTTTTCTGTTTTCTTTTTTTGAATTAAAATAAGCTCTGATGATTAAAAGCCCGGTCAATTCGCCATGAGAACCGGCCTGGGGTTGAAGAGTTATTGCATCCATTCCGGAAATCTCTTTTAAAAATTCTCCGAGTTCGAACATTATTCTAAGGGCACCCTGCATTTCACTTTCAGGAATTTGGGGGTGTAGTCCTTGGAATTCATTAAAACTTGCTATATCTTCGGATACTTTTGGATTGTATTTCATTGTGCAGGAGCCGAGAGGATACATCCCCTTATCCACATGATAATTCATTTCAGATAACTTTGTAAAATGTTTTATTACTTCTCTTTCTGATATAGGAGAGAACTGCATCGGATTTTTTCTTATCTGGGAAGTCTTAAAAAAATTATGCAGAGGTTTTTCTTTGATATCAAGCGCGGGAGTGTAATTATTTTCAATTGAACTTTTATAGTCACAAAGTAATTTCATGTTTATATATTATTATGATGAATTGTTTTTGTCAACCAGTCGGATTAGATGAATTTTCATATAAAAGGTAACTCAATTAATTTACTCAGTGATTATCGTTAAGAGGTACCGTTCTAAAAAACCGAAATCAATTTCCCCGGCAGAGGAAATTGTTTCTTGTCTCTCGACTTCGCTCCTTTTTACTTCGTAAAAAGTCCATGCCCGCTCAGTCTGCGAGGCATTTTTTATGAACGGTACCTCTTCACTCTTTTATACTCGCGAACAATTCGTGCTATTCGTTTAATTTGTTGTTCCTTGTTTTGTTGGTTTGTCAGCTTGCGGGTTAGAAAGACTTTGGACTCTGGACATTGGACTTTGGACTATCTTCTTTCTCTGTGTTCTCTGTGGCTCAGTGTGATAATAATTTTGGGATAGGGGGTGGTGGCTTGACTTTAGGATAAAGGGGATTAATATAATCCCATGATGGACTTAAACGAAATGATGTCCGGGGATGAAGAATATCCTATAAAAGAGGAACGTACTATTCCCAGGAAAAATTTCCGGGATAAAATACGTTCTTTGAAGAAACATCTTCCTTTACGAAAACGTAGATTTGTTATATTAAATATACTATTCTTTTTAGTCGGTTCAGTCATTGGTATGAATTTTGCTATATTGAGCAGTTTGCCCGATGTTGATTCTCTGGCGAACTATGAACCAAAACTCTCGACAGGTATTTACGATATTAACGATAAACTTATTCTGGAAGTATTCGAACATAGAAGGATTCAGATAGTTCTTGATTCTATTCCTGAATATATACCAGCAGCGGTTGTTTCCCTTGAAGATAAGAGATTTTATGACCATTTCGGTATAGATTTAAAAAGATTGACAAAAGTTATTTGGGTAAATATGATCAGAAAAATAAGTGGAAGGAAGTGGGGGCAGGGTGCCAGTACAATTACTCAACAGCTTTCGAGAAATATATTTCTAACTTTGAAAAAAACTCTTCTGCGAAAAGTGGAGGAAATATACCTTTCTCTTTTGATTGAGAGGAGGTATACAAAAAAAGAAATACTCGAGATGTATTTAAATGAAATTTACTGGGGTTATGGTAATCATGGTGTCGGTGCCGCTTCTCGGTACTATTTTGGGAAGGTTCCGGATAGTTTATCTGTTTCTGAAGCAGCGGCTCTTGTGGGTTTGATCCGTTCCCCCGGATATTATTCTCCTTACAATAGTTACGAGCGATTTATTAATAGACGTAATCTCGCTTTAAATGAAATGTTTAAAGAAGGAGAGATTTCAAAAGCTCTGCTTGATTCTGCTGTTGCGGAATCTCTTCATGTTGTTGATCGCTCAGAAAAGGAAATTACAGGGCCTTATTTTATAAATGAAGTTAAAAGACGGATGGAAGAGCTTTTTGGCAGGGCTTATATAACCTGGGGGGGCTATAAAGTTTATACAACTATGGATCAAGATATGCAGATGATCGCAGATAGTATTATGGAATGGGGCCTCAGGAGAGTTGAATTATACTGGCATCTCAAAAAGAAAGAAGAAATTCCTGATTCCTTAATTCATTATGCAAATATCCCGTACATTCAGGGAGCGATGGTTGTTATGGATCCGGCAACCGGTTATGTTCTTTCGCTGATTGGAGGTAGAGATTACAAACATAGTTTGTTTAATAGAGCTGTCCAGTCAAGAAGACAGGCTGGTTCGGCTTTCAAACCCTTTCTTTATACTGCAGCTATCGACAATGGTTTCCTACCTTCGGATTTCGTCTTCGATCTTCCGATGATTAAAGAATTAGGAGGAGAAGTATATGCTCCTAAAAATTATGATGAAACTTTTATGGGCAAGATATCCTTGAGACAAGCTTTGAAGATGTCCAGGAATGTTGCTTCTTTAAATCTATGTCAGGAGGTTGGACCTTTTTCTGTTGTTGAGTATGCTTATCAAATGGGAATAGAAAGCGAACTTCAACCTGTTCTTTCGGTTGCCCTTGGTTCATCAGGAGTATCGCTCCTGGAAATGGTAAGGGCTTATTCTACAATTGCAAACCTTGGAGAGAAGGTTACACCTATATTTATAAGGAAGGTCGTCGATAGATATGGTAATACAGTATATGAAAATAGAATTGTCAAACAGAGAGTTCTCTCGGAACCTACTGCTTATATAGTTTTAGATATGCTGAAGAGTGTTTTTGACCCTGGGGGTACCGCTTATTACGCAAGAAGAACTGGGTTCCAAAAGCCCGCGGCCGGTAAAACAGGTACTACAGATGATTTTAAAAATGCCTGGTTTATCGGATTTGTTAAAGAATTGAATGTCGGAGTATGGGTAGGGTTTGATTACCCGAAGACTATTGGAAAAGGTGCAAGTGGTGGGGCGCTGGCTCTGCCTATATGGACTGAATTTATGAAAACAGTTTGCGACACCACTATGGATTATGAATTTACTGTACCCGAGGATATAGAATTCAGGTATATTTGTTCCGAAAGTGGAGATCTTGCTACTTCAAGATGTCCTAATATTACTAAGGGAATATTTAGAAAGGGAAACATTCCCAAGCGTCAATGTGAACTTCATGGTAAAGAAAAGCACACTGTTGAGAAACCAATTGAGATGTTCGATGATTTTGATTTTTAGGAGGATTTTATGAAAAGAGATATTTTTTACTTTTCTTTTATTTTATTTTTATTGTTGTTATTTGGTTTTTTTTATGTGAGAAAACACGCTCCACTTTATGATGAGCTAAATGAATATAAAGAAGAAAATAAGACTCTTGTTTCTATAGTTAACGATTTAAAGGAAAATATGGAAAGTATCGATACCCTCAGTGAAGAAGAAAAAACCGGTTATTTAGTTCAGGATATAAAAGACATGGTTGAGGGAATAGAGGTGGAACTAGAAAGAGAAGAAATTTCAATTACTCTGCCCTGTAAGAAAATGTTTCCTCCAGGTTCGGTGGAATTGAGCGAGGAAGGCCAGGAGACTTTACTCAGGATTGCTAATGTGTTGAAAGAAATGCCTGAAAGGGATATTCGAATTGAAGGGCATACCGATAATGTCGGAATATCCGGCAGTTTAAAGAAAGAATATCCTACCAATTGGGATCTGTCCTCAAAGAGAGCTGTTAATGTCGTTAAATTTTTAATATCAAAGATGGATATTGAGCCTTCCCGGTTGGCTGCCGTGGCTTTTGGAGAGTATAACCCTATTGCGGATAATGATACTGAAGAGGGAAGAAATAAGAATCGTAGAATTGTAATTGATGTTTTACCGGAATAACCTAACGCGGCAAAGCCGCTAAAATGTAAAAATTAAATATTAAAATGCAAAACTGCAAATCAAAATTCAAAAATATAAACAAGGAACAATGAATAGCACAAATAAAACAAATATTTTTTAGTTTTGGGAGGTAGGGTAAGGTATGATTTTACATTTTAATATGTCATTTTGCTTTTTTATTTTTGATATTTCATTTAACGTAGAGAACGATTGTTGAAGTTGATTAATACTTTTTTGTGAAAAACTTAAAAATATAGGTGATACTATATTAGGAAGGAGGAAGGTTTGATGAAAGTTTTGATTTGTGACGCGATAGCGAAAGACGCTGTTGACGGTTTGAAGGAACTCGGGATTGAGGTTGTCGAGAAAACTTCGATCGAAAAGGAAGAACTGGCTGGTGTTATAGCCGACTTTGATGGAGTTATAGTGAGAAGCCGGACAAAAATAAGAGAAGATCTTATTGATATAGCAGCGGGGAGTGTAAAATTTATAGTTAGAGCAGGTGTGGGACTTGACAATATCGATGTAGAATATGCAAGAGATAAGGGGATCGAAGTCATTAATACTCCTGAAGCTTCAACAAATGGTGTTGCAGAATTATCTGTGGCCCATATGCTTGCGCTCCTGCGGCATATACCACAGGCAACTGCCAGCATGAAGAAGGGCGAGTGGCCTAAAAAACAACTTAAGGGTAATGAGCTCGGTTCCTGTACGGTTGGTATTATTGGTTTAGGAAGAATTGGCAGGCGAACTGCTGAATTAGTAAAGGGTTTTGGAGCGTCCGTTGTTGGATATGATCCCTATGTGAAGGAAGTTCAGGGAATTGACGTTAAAATAGTCGAGTTGGATGAATTGCTCACTTCTTCGGACATAATTTCACTTCATTTGCCTCATACCGACGAGACGCATCATTTAATCGGTAAAGAGGAATTTGGCAAAATGAAGGAGAGTGCTTATCTTGTAAATTGCGCGAGAGGTGGAGTTGTTGATGAAGATGCTCTTTACGACGCACTTAAAAGTCAGGGAATAAGAGGTGCCGCGTTGGATGTTTTTGAAGAGGAACCTCCAAAAGATTTGAAATTGATGGAGTTGAACAATTTTATTTGTACTCCGCACCTGGGGGCTCAGGCGGTTGAGTCTTCGAATAGAGTGGGCGAAGAGGTTGTCAAAAAAGTAGCTTTTAAATTGTAAAAGCGGGGAAGTTTATTGCATTATGCAAAAATTTTACTTTTTTGCGAAAATTAATTCAGCTAAGTCTTTGTTTTATAATGTCTTAATATTTGGAATGATTTTTGTATCTTATTCTAATAGCTTCTTTAATAAGATATTTGCATGTATATGTTTAGGAGGAAACTTTGGGCAAGAAAAAGGATATTGAAAAGGAACTTGAAAAATTTAAGTTTAAGGGAGCTTTACTTGATGCTCTCCTAGACTATATTCCGGATCGCGTCTATTTTAAGGATAAGGAAAGCCGTTTTTTGGAGGTTAGCAAGTCGAAAGCGGAAGGAACAGGACTAAAAAGAGAGGAATTTAGAGGTAAAACCGATTTTGACTTTTTCTCCGAAGAAGAGGCAAAAGTGATGCGTAAGGACGAAGAAAGAATAATGAATACAGGAGAAGCTGTCGTTGACAAGGTGCAAAAAATAAAATTACCTGATGGTAAAGAAAAATGGCTTTCTGCAACTAAAGTTCCTTTTTGCGACAGGGATGGAAATGTTATGGGTACCTTAGGCATCACTAGAGATGTTACCATGCTCAAGACCCTTGAATTAGAAAAACAGGAAAAAATAGAGGCGCAGAAAGAAGAACTCATAGAACTTTCAACCCCTGTAATAGATGTGTGGGAAGGGGTTCTTACGGTTCCCATATTAGGGTCTCTGGATAGTGAGAGGGCATCGAGGATTTCCGAGGCTTTGTTAACCGAGATAGTAGAAAAGAGAGCGACTGCTGCTATTATAGACATTTCAGGTATAAGTGCTGTGGATAGTGCTGTTGCCGATCGATTGATACGTACAGCCAAAGCTGTGCGATTGGTGGGTGCTGAGGCGATACTAACTGGCGTTGGTGTGGAAATAGCCCAGACGATCGCCGATCTCGGAATAGATATGGAAGGACTCAAAACTCTATCCACCTTGAAAGATGGCTTAAAGTATGTTTTTAGAAAAGGAAAGGAAGGAAAGGAAAATACCTCAGAGAAATAAGTTTTTAATTTGACCTTTTTCAAAAGTTCTGTCTGCTAGTGTTTTTTTGTAAGTAATTTCTACTCCGTATCTTGTTACTAAGGCTTATCGGGCATTCAAATAAATTGAGTATAGAAGTCCTAAAAAAGTATTTCTAAATTGTAAAAAGTAGGTTCATTTCTTGCATTTTGCAAAGAGTTTTCCTTTTTTGCGAAAACGGTTCTTACTAAGCTTTTAGTTGACAGTATCTTAATGTTTGGAATAATTTTCGCACCTAATTCCGATGGCTTTTCGAGCATTTGGAGTAGCATATAGTAAGGTTTTTGGATGATTTAAAATTTATAGCTTTCGGAGGGTTTAAATTTTAAAGGAGTAAAGTATGCAGGAGATAAACTTACCAAAATTTTTCACCGTGAATTACTTTTATGATAGGGTTTTTTGAGGATTTATGAATAATTGTTATACGCGTAAATCAAAATTTCAAAACTTTAATTAAGGAGGAAAATTATGAGCGAAAAAAATAATAGTAAAAAAGACCTTAAAGAGTGCCGTAATGATATTGAAGAAATTCAAATTAGGAAAACTTTGCTTGATTCTCTTTTGGAGCACGTCCCGGATAGAATTTATTTTAAGGATAAGGAAAGCCGTTTTGTGCTGGCTAGTAAATCGGTTGTGGAGCAGTTTGGAGTTGATGATATATATGGACTAATGGGTAAAACAGATTTCGATTATTTTACCGATGAACATGCAATGCCCGCTTACGAAGATGAGCAGAAAATAATAAAGACCGGAAAACCCGTATTGAATAAAGTTGAGAAAGAAACCCATCCCGATGGTAGAGTAACCTGGGTTTCAACAACTAAAGTTCCCAGGTACGATAGGGAAGGAAATATAATTGGTATTTTAGGTATCTCAAGAGATATTACTAAAAAAAAGGAATTAGAAGAAAAACTTGAATTGAAACTTGAAGAACTGGGAAAAGAGATTCTGCTTAAAAGTAACTTACTTAACGCTCTCCTAGATTTCATTCCGGATCGTATCTATTTTAAGGATAAGGAAAGCCGTTTTTTGGAAGTTAGTAAATCGAAGGCGGAAGGAACAGAACTAAAAAGAGAGGAGTTTAAAGGTAAAACCGATTTTGACTTCTTCTCCGAGGAAGAAGCAAAGGCAATGCGTAAGGACGAGGAAAAAATAATGAAAACCGGAGAACCTGTGGTTGACAAGGTGCAAAAAATAAAATTACCTGATGGTAAAGAAAAGTGGCTTTCTGCAACTAAAGTTCCTTTTTACGATGGGGACGGAAATGTTATGGGTACCTTGGGCATCACGAGAGATGTTACAAGGCTCAAGACCCTTGAATTAGAAAAACAGGAAAAAATAGAGGCGCAAAAAGAAGAACTCATAGAACTTTCAACCCCTGTAATAGATGTGTGGGAAGGAGTGCTTACGGTTCCCGTTCTAGGGGCTCTGGATAGCGAAAGGGCGGCAAGAATTGCGGAAGCTTTGTTAACAGAGATAGTAGAAAAGAGAGCCGAGGTGGCTATTATAGACATTTCCGGTATAAATGCTGTTGATAGTGCTGTTGCCGATAGAATAATACGTACAGCCAGAGCTGTACGATTGGTAGGAGCTGAGGCAGTGCTAACCGGTGTGGGAAAAGGAATAGCCCAGACGATCGCCGATCTCGGAATAGATATGGAAGGACTCAAAACTCTATCCACCTTGAAAGATGGCTTAAAGTATGTTTTTCAGAAAGAAAAAGAAAGAAAAGGAATTTTGGTCTGAGAAGTAAGTTTTTAATTCAAAATTTCTTTCTAAAATTATGCCTGTTGTTGAGCTCTTGTTTCCAATATTTGTGCTCCGGATCTTGGTGTTAAGGCTGTCTGATCTTCAAATAGGGTGGGAGAAGAGGTCGTAGAAAAAGTAGCTTATAAATTGTGAAAAATAGGGGGTCTTGCATTGTGCAAAAAACTTTCTTATTTTGCGAAAAAATTTCTTGCTAAGTTTTTGATATATAATTATTTAAGGTTTGGAATAGTTCTTGTACTTTATTTGAATGGCTTTTTGAAAATTTAGCGGAGCGTTTGTTATAATAGTTATTTACCTTTAGGTTTTTAGCGTTTGGTAGCTTTAAATTTTAAAGGAGTCAAGCTGAAAAAAATACCTTGACAAAAAATTTTTTTACTTTAAATTTCTTCTATGGTAAGGTTTTGAGCGTTTTATGAATAACTATTTTACGCGTAAATCTGAATTTCAGAAAGTGTTCTTTAAAAAAATTTTTTTATAAGTTGGAGGAGGAGAGCTATGGGCAAAAAAGATAAGAGTAAAAAAGACCTTGAGAAAGAACTTGAAAAACTTCGTAAGAAATTTGATGAAGTTCAGTTCAAGGGAACTTTGCTAGACGCTCTTTTAAAACATATTCCGGACAAGATTTACTTTAAAGATAAGAAAAGCCGATTTTTAGAAGTTAGCAAAGCGAAGTTGGATGAGTTAGACCTTTCTAGGAATGAGTTGGTGGGAAAAAGTGATTTTGATTTCTTTCCTGAAGAAGATGCAAAGCAAATGTTTGAAGATGAAAAACGTATAATGGAGAAAGGGGAACTTGTAATTGACAAAGAGGAAGAAATAGAATTGCCAGAGGGTAAAACAATTTGGGTTTCTGCGACTAAGGTTCCTTTTTATGATAAAAAGGGAAAGATTGCCGGCACACTTGGCATTTCAAGGGATATTACAAAGAGAAAACTTTTAGAGTTAGAAAGAGTAGAAAAATTAAAGGCGCAGAAAGAAGAACTTATAGAGCTTTCAACCCCTGTGATCGATGTGTGGCAGGGAGTTCTTACGGTTCCCGTATTAGGATCTCTGGATAGTGAGAGAGCATCCAGGATTTCCGAGGCTTTGTTAAAACAGATAGTGATAGAGAAAGCCGAGTTTGCTATTATAGACATTTCGGGTATAAGCGCTGTAGATAGTGCTGTTGCCGATAGAATAATACGTACAGCTAAAGCCGTGCGATTGGTGGGTGCTGAAGCAATATTAACCGGAGTGGGTGAGGAGGTAGCCCAAACAATCGCCGATCTCGGAATAGATATGGAAGGACTCAAAACGATGGCTACATTGAAAGGTGGTTTAGAATATGTTATTAATCTGAGGAAGGAAGATTCATCGGCGAGGTAATATTTTGGCGCAGAAAAACAATAAAAAAGAAATAGAGAAGTTACGAAGAGAGAATGAAGAGTATAAGAAACTGATAGAGGAAATGAGTGAGGGTTTTGCTTATCTGGAAGCAGATTTGACATTCTCTTTCTCAAATCCCGCCTGTGATGGTACTTTTGGGGTTGACGAAGGTAAATTGATGGGGAGAAAACTGCAGGATTTTTTGAGTGCCGAATCTTTTAAAGAGGTAAAAAAGAGGGTTAAAAAAAGTGAGAAAAAAAAGAGTGTATTTGAGATAGAGGTTAATGCTGAAGACGGTGAGAAGCGCTATTTGTTGACAAGGTCGAATCCGCAATTTGATGAGAAGGGCAAATTTGTTGGTTCGTTTGTTTTTTTCTATAATGTAACAGAAAGAGTTAAATTGGAAGAAGATCTTATTTTCGAGAGAGGTTTATTAAACTCGCTTCTAGATTACATTCCGGACCGGATTTATTTTAAGGATAAGGAAAGTCGTTTTTTGGAAGTTAGCAAATCAAAAGCGGAAGGAACAGGGCTAAAAAGAGAGGAATTTAGAGGTAAAACCGATTTTGACTTTTTCTCTGAGGAAGAAGCAAGAGAGATGCGTGCAGACGAAGAAAGAATGTTGAAAACCGGAGAAACTGTCGTTGATAAGGTGCAAAAAATAAAATTACCTGATGGTAAAGAGAAGTGGCTTTCTGCTACCAAAGTTCCTTTCTATGACAAGGATGGGAATGTTATGGGTACCTTAGGTATCACGAGAGATGTTACCAGGCTCAAGATCCTTGAATTGGAAAAACAGGAAAAAATAGAGGCACAGAAAGAAGAACTCATGGAGCTTTCAACCCCTGTAATAGATGTGTGGGAAGGGGTTCTTACGGTTCCCATATTAGGGTCTCTGGATAGTGAGAGGGCATCGAGGATTTCCGAGGCTTTGTTAACCGAGATAGTAGAAAAGAGAGCGACTGCTGCTATTATAGACATTTCAGGTATAAGTGCTGTGGATAGTGCTGTTGCCGATCGATTGATACGTACAGCTAAAGCTGTACGATTGGTGGGTGCTGAGGCGATACTAACCGGAGTGGGTGTAGAAATAGCCCAGACGATCGCCGATCTTGGAATCGATATGGAAAATCTTAAGACGATGTCTACCTTGAAAGATGGCTTAAAGTATGTTATATCACAAAAAAAAGAACTAAGAGGAGAAGAGAGGTAAAATGGCAAGATTAACTCGTATGCATTTAGGAGATATTCTCGTTGTTCCTATTCAGGAGGAGCTTCATGATACTGCTGCAGAGGAAGCAGGAGAAAAGATAATAAGAGAGGCAGATAATTCTAAGATAAAAGGAGTAGCTATAGATATTTCTGCTCTCGATATCGTGGATAGTTTTCTTGGAAGACTCCTGCAGAAAATTGCCTGGGGTCTTAGGGCTATGGGCAAGGATGTTATACTTGTTGGTATTCAGCCGGAAGTGGCAGTTGCTCTTGTGGAGCTTGGTTTGTATCTCGAGGAAATAGATACTGCATTTGAACTAGATTCGGCTTTGGAAAAGTTAAGAGAAAAGATAAATAAAGGCACTGCATGAAAGAAGAAATTTTACGGATTCCTATAAATAAAGAGATAGACGTCTTGATTGCCAGGCGCGAGATTAAAAGTGAAGCAGAAAGGGTTGGTTTCCGTTGGATAGATCAAACCAGAATTGCCACAGCTGTTTCAGAGCTTACAAGAAATATAATAAAACATGCTTATAGAGGGGAAGTAATAGTAAGTAAAGATGATGGAGGAATAGAAATTATATGTCAGGATGAAGGACCTGGAATTCCGGATGTCGAAAAAGCTTTAGAAAAGGGATACAGCACTACGAATTCCCTTGGTATTGGACTTATTGGAGCCAAGCATCTTATGGATGATTTTAAAATCGAGAGTGATGATAAGGGGACAAAAATAACTACATATAAGAAGTTAAAATGAATATAAAAAAAATATTTCCTTCAATAGAGTTTATTGTTAGTTCTGACGAGGATATTTATAGAGCTCGTTCCGAGATGACTAAATTCGCAGGAGAAATTAAATTAACAGAAAAAGAATTGGAAGAACTTAGAATCGTAATAACTGAGATTTCAAAAAATATTATAAAGCATAGTTCTTCAGGTAAATTGAGTATCACTTTGGGAGAAGAAGGAAAAGAAAAGGGTGTGTATATTATGGCGGAAAACCCGACCAATAATCATAACACTGCTGAAATTTTTGACGATGGTTACAGTACCGCGAATACTCTTGGAATAGGTTTGGGCGCCGTGAAAAGATTGCTTACGGATGTTAAAGTGAAAGTAGAAGAGGGGAAGTTTATTTTAACCGGCAAAAAAATATTTTCCGAGAAGAAAGATAGCGTTATACAAACCAGTGTGTTTAGCCGTCCTAAACCGGGTTTTAAAAGTAATGGAGATGCATATTTTATAAAAAGATATGAAGATTCTGCGGTAGTTGCGGTTGTGGATGGTATTGGACACGGGGATAAGGCTAACGAGGCAAGTAAAATTGCTTTACAAGTTATTGAAAATCAATATAGAGATGAGCTTGAACAGGTTGTTCTTACAATTCATAGAAGATTGCATGGTAGCAGGGGTTGTGTTATAGGAATTGTTCGCATGAATAAAGAAGGTAAAATAGAATATCTTGGAGTTGGTAATATTCGAACTCAGATTTATACGACTGAAAGGTATAAACGACTGGTTTCTTTTGACGGCTTGTTAGGCAGTAACATTAGAACGCTCAGGACCGATCGACTTACTCTTAGTACGCCCTGCTTATTAGTTTTACATTCTGATGGAGTTTCTTCTTTTAATTTTGATGATAAGCGTATTGTGTACAGACCTGTAATAGAAATAGCAAAGGAAGCTTTTGAAGAACATAAGAAAAGTTCGGATGACGCTACGCTTTTAATTGCGCGAATTCCATAATGGGAGTAAAAAAAAGAGAGGTATATAATGGCTAAAAAAGCAATAAGTAAAGCAAACCTAGAAAAGAAATTAAAGGTTCTGGAAAAGGAGAATAAAGAATTAAAATTAGACAGGCAATTGCTAAATTCTCTTTTAGAACTTATGCCGGAAAATGTATATTTTAAAGATATAGAGAGCAGATTTATCAGAGTAAGCAAAGCTTTTGTTGGTTATTTGGGTTTTGATAGTGCTGAGAAACTAATGGGTAAGACTGATTTTGATATTTTCGATGAGGAACATGCGAAACCTGCTTTTGAAGATGAACAAAAAATAATAAAAACCGGAGAATCTATACAGAAAGTTGAGAAAGAGGTTTATCCCGACGGCAGTGAGAAATGGGTCGAAACCACGAAGGTTCCCAGGTACAACGAAAAAGGTAAGATAGCAGGTACTTTTGGTATTTCCAGAGATATAACCGACAAGAAGCTCTGGGAAGAGGAGAGGGAGAAAAAAATAGAGGCTCAGAAGGAAGAGCTCATAGAGCTT
>CAZHNS010000027.1:0-29950 GCA_964534175.1 uncultured bacterium
AGAGCACTGGACTGTGGCTCCAGGGGTTGGGGGTTCGAATCCCCTCATTCACCCAATATGCGTCAGTAGCTCAGTTGGTAGAGCAGCGGACTCTTAATCCGCGGGTCGGGGGTTCGAAGCCTCCCTGACGCAATTTTTTTTAAAAAGCAAAAACACGAAGAACACCAAGACACAAAGAAGGAAAAGATTTTAAGGTTGTTATTGGTGTCTTTGTATATTTATATCAATTGAATAAAGTCTTTACTGAGATTGATAAATTAGGAGGGGGAATGGAGCTAAAAGACTATATAGATAAAAATTTAATCTTTGTTTTTAAGAAAAAAAAGAAGAAAAAAGTCCTGAACGATTTAATAGATTTAATCTGTAAAAACAAAGAATTTGATAATAAAAAAGAAATAAAAGATGCTATTTTTTACAGGGAGCAACTGATGAGTACAGGTATCGGGCTCGGTATAGGTGTTCCGCACATAAGAATTAAAGGAATAAAAGACTTAATTGTAGCTGTTGGTGTTGACAAACAGGGTATCGCAGACTACGAAACTATTGATAATATACCTGTTAAAATAGTAGTAATGATAGTTGCTGGCGAAAAGGAACATAAGCTATACATTAAATTTCTTTCTCTTGTCGTCTCAAAACTGAAAAACAATGAAATCAGAGAAAAAATAATCAAGGCCGAAAACGAAGAGGAAATTTATAAAATTCTAAGCTCCTGAAAATAAAATGACGATTGAATTAGAATTAGACATTTTAATACTTATAGGTTTGACTGTCTTGTTGGGAACGGTCGGATCTCGCCTGTTCAAAAAATTCAGGATACCTCAGGTTATAGCTTATATTATAATTGGTTTTTTTCTTGGAGATTCTGTTTTAGGAGTCATAAACAAACAGATGCTTTCCTCATTTTCTTTTTTTAATATTTTTGTACTGGGAGTTACAGGCTTTCTAATTGGAGGAGAGTTAAAAAAAGCGATTTTTGAAAAATATGGAAAACAATTTATCAACATATTACTTTCGGAGGGACTTCTTGCTTTTATTCTTGTCACTCTTTTTGTAGTTTTAATAGGTAATTTGTTTTTTGGCAATTCTCACTTTACTTGGGCTCTGGGTTTATTACTCGGATCAATTGCAGCGGCAACAGCTCCAGCCGCAACAACAGATGTCCTCTGGGAATACAAGACCCGAGGACCTTTGACCACAACCATTTTAGGAATAGTAGGGTTGGATGACGGATTGGGGCTTGTTTTATTTGCCGTGGCCTCAAGCATTACGTTTGCAATTACAGGTACAAGAACACAGGCAATATCATCGATGGTTTTCCATATCTTATACGACATTGGCAGTGCCGTTGGAATAGGCGTCTTCGGAGGGCTCCTTTTATCTTTGATTGTAAAAAAAATTAATGACGAATACGGAGTAATAACTTTTTCTCTTGGAATTCTAATCTTAATCCTTGGCATTTCGAATTTATTTAAATCCGATATACTATTAGCGGCTATGACCGCAGGAATCTTTATAACAAATTTTATTCCGAGAAAAAGTAAGGAGGTTTTTGCATTAACGAACGAAGTGATGCCAATTCCTTATATACTTTTCTTTGCTTTTTTCGGAGCCCAGTTAAACCTGAAGAACCTGACTGTACCGATAATACTTATTGCCGTAGTATATCTAATTGGTAGAACTGCAGGCAAAGGACTCGGAGCTAATTTAGGTGCTAGAATATCAAAGGCTCCTATAACGGTCCAGAAATACCTACCCTGGTGCCTGTTCAGTCAGGCGGGTGTGGCTATAGGTTTGTCTATACTTGCAAGTGAACGTTTCCCTGGAGAGATAGGTAGTGCAATAGTCGTAATCGTAACCGCCACAACCTTCATTGTCCAAATCATTGGACCTTTGACTATGCGAATCGCAATAACTAAAGCAGGCGAAGCAGGTTTAAATATTACCGAAGAAGATATAATCAGAGAAAGTAAAGTAAAGGACATTATGGACGAAAATATTCCTCTCATATATGAAAATATGTCTTTATCAGAGATACTGAAAACTTTTAGCGAAACCGATAATCTTTATTATCCTGTAGTGGATAAAAGAAGGAAATTGCTTGGAGTCATTACAGTAGATCACATAAAAAACTCCCTGACAACAAGTGGATTGGATACATTCCTTCTGGCTCACGACCTAATGGAACCAGTCATCGCAAAAGTTTCAGCTTCCTTACCGATGAGGGAAGCGCAGGAAATATTAAGCCGGTATAATCTTGAATATCTGCCAGTTGTTTCCGTAGGCGATGAAGTTATAGGTTTTCTGGAAATGAGACAAATATCCAGAAAAATTTCCACAAAATTAATTGAATTGCAAAAACAAGCCGAGTCCCTGGGATAAGAAAACCCCTTAAGTCTTGATTTTTTCTTATTGTTTTGTATAATAAAAAAAGTTTGACATTTGTGTTTTATAGTTTTTTTAGAAAAGTTTTAAAGGAGGTGAATTGTGGAACTTATTAGAGGGTTTGATTTAACCGTTATAATTATCTATCTCGCCGCGATACCACTTTTCGGTATTTTCTTTAAAAGATATGTGCATACTGAACAGGACTATTTCTTGGCCGGTAGAATGTTGCCGTTCTGGGTGATTGGAATGTCTCTTATAGGAACAAACATAGGTGCATACGATTATGTGGGTGCTGCCGGAGGCGCTTACCGTTTCGGATTAGCTCAGGCAAATTACGAATGGCTTGGGGCAATTCCGGCTATGATTCTCTCAGCAATGTTATTTATCCCTTTTTACTGGAGAAGCGGTGCCTATACTGTGCCTGAATATTTAGGAAAGAGATATAGCACTCCTGTAAGGACCATTGAAGCTATTCTGTGGTTTTTCTTTCTCGCAGCTGTTCTTGGAGTCTTCTTCTGGGCAAGTGGTATTATGTTGAATACTTATTTGGGTTGGCCTATAAGATTAAGCATAATTATTGTCGCTGCAGTAGTTGCAATTTACACTGTTACAGGCGGACTCGCGGCTGTTGCAATGACAGACGTTGTCCAGATGCTTGTAATGCTTGTAGGCGGGCTTGCGGTAATGGTAATTGGATTTAATCTGACAGGTGGTTGGAGCGGTCTGGTAAATATGATAAAGCCATTACATCCACAGCATTTCCAACTATTTCAGCCTCTCGATAGTCCTGATTTTCCGTGGCTTGGAATAATTCTCGGGTTAGGTCTTGTGCTATCTCCTGCCTGGTGGTGTTGTCATCAGGCTATTATCCAGAGAACTCTCGGCGCAAAAAGCGAGTGGGACGCGAAAGCATCCATGATGGGAGCGGCATTTCTTAAGATGTTTGTTCCTCTCCTGGTAGTACTTCCCGGCTTTTTCGCTCTTGCGCTTTGCACTGACCCCACCCAAATAACAAACCCGGATCAAGCTTTTCCATGGGTTATGCGCAATTTATTACCTGTGGGCTTAAGCGGACTGGTATTTGCAGGATTTATCGCGGCTTTACTTTCATCGATGGACTCTACGATTAACTCGACCGCAGCATTGTTCACCAGAGATATCTATCAGAAATTCATTATAAAGAATGCTTCGGATAAACACTATTTACTTTTAGGCAGAATAATAACTTTAGCTCTTGTGGGATTCGGAATATGGTTCGCGCCTTATACTGAACGTTTCCCAGGTATATACAGGGCTATGCAGGAGCTTTTAACTATATTCCAGGGACCGACTTTCGCAACAGTATTGCTTGGTGTTGCATGGAAAAGAGCAAATAAATGGGGAGCGTTAACCGGACTCATCGGAGGAGTTATTGTATCACTCTCACTTGCAAAGATATGGCAACCAATGATGAATTTACCAAGAACAGGATTAAACTTCCTGTACGTTGCCTGGTGGTCGTTCGTCGCAGCTTTAATATTAAACATCATAGTTAGCCTTTTAACCAAACCCGAACCTCTCGAAAAAATAAGAGGACTTGTTTACGGTTTAGTCTTAGATGATTCTTCAACTCAGGAAGCTCTAAGAAAAAGAGCAGAAGGGGGTAAATAATGGATTTGTCGAGAATTCCGTTATACTGGGGAGTTATCGTTACTGTAATTCTCTACGTTGGTATTGGTCTCTGGGCAATCTTTCGTCCTAAACAATATGTATACGAAGGAGCTCCTAATAAAGCTCGTTGGAGAGATTTGAGAATCTGGGCTGTTATTCTAGTTATAATACAGATTATAATTCACATCGCCTGGGGAGGTAAATAATGGAAGATAAAAAAGAGATTTTTGAACCTTTACATGCCATTGGGCTTTTCTGGTCAATATTTGGAATTATTGTTTTGGTCGGAATCTTCTTTAGTGCCACAAATTTGGGAAAGATAACTAACGGTGTTTGTGGCGCCATACTGCTTTTCTCAGGGGTAGGGGCATTTTTAAAGGGAAATTACAACAGGAAAAAAGCTTCCAGGGATAAAAAATAAAAGATTGAAATTTGTACAGCCGGTGATTTCCGAAGGGCAAGCTAGAGAAATCTTTTCCCAAAAAAGAAATACACTGCTTAGAAAAAAAGGCGAAATTGTAAGAATAGAATTAATAAATTTTCCCTATTACATTTTTGAAATTACAGCGGAATCAAGAAGAGGGGAAAAGAAAAATTATGTTTCAGTCGATGGAATAAGAGGGACTTTTTCCTTTCTGGATTTTAAGAATGTTATTTTTTTAGATGAGGGAAAGAAGTCTTTTTATTTTGAAATAGAAGAAAGAGAAGCGAAAGAAATAGCCAGAACCGAATACAAAGGAGAAATATTGAAATCCGGTTTAATCGAAAAGAACCCCGCAGAATTAAAAGAGATCAGTAAAGGAGAAAAAATATACTATCCCTTCTGGGTTTGTTATTATAAAAAGAGAAACAGATTCAATTTCGAAGCAATTGATGGGATAAGCGGTAAAAAGCAGGGCGTTCAGATGAATCCTGTTTTTATTCAAGCTTTAAATCAAAGAGAGAGCAGCTAAATGTACGAATTGAGATGGAATCCTGTATTAAAATGGTGGGTAATGGTATCGAGTGAAAGACAAAATAGGCCGCTTACCCCGAAAGATTACTGCCCTTTCTGCCCCGATTCAGATAAGGTTCCGGATGAATATGATGTGCTGTCTTATGATAATGATTGGCCTATTTTAAGTCCTGTTCCTCCCGAAGTTACCCCTACCGGTTCTCCGGTTTTTAAAAACACGAAATCTTACGGTAAGTGTGAAGTTATACTTTATTCTCCTGAGCATGAAAGTTCACTGGGAGAACTTTCAGAAGGAAACATTGCAAAATTAATAGAATTATGGGTGAAAAAATATATTGAACTTGGGAATGAAGACTTTGTAAAATATGTTTTTATATTTGAAAACAGAGGTGAAGAAGTTGGGGTGACAATCGATCATCCCCACGGTCAGATTTACGGTTTTCCTTTTATCCCTAAAAAAATAGAACTTGAACTTTCTTCCTGCAGGGAATACTTCGACGCAAATAATAAAAACCTCTATATTGAAATTTTGAAAGAGGAATTAAAGCAGAGAATAAGAGTTGTTGATGAAAACGATTCTTTTGTAACTTTTGTGCCTTACTTTGCGGATTATCCCTATCAGGTTTTTATTGTTCCGAGGGAAAAAAGGTTGTCTATTAATGAGCTAAACAGCGAAGAAAAAGTACTGTTTGGGCAATCTTTAAAAAGGATCGTTGCCACCTACGATAATTTGTTTAAAAGGGATTTTCCCTACATGATGTGTTTCCATCAAAAACCTACGGATGGGAAAGACTATTCTTATTACCAGTTTCACATCGAATTTTATCCTCCGCTTAGAAACGAGAAAACGCAGAAATTTAATGCCAGTTCCGAAACGGGTTCCTGGACACATGGGAATCCTACTTCTCCGGAAGATAAGGCGAAAGAGTTAAGAAAAAAAATGAAAGAGATTTATGGTAATTGACAAATTTTTACAGACAAGGGTTGCAAATCTTAAAAGAGAATTTAGGAAAACGTTTGCCAATACTAAAAACATTAAGGTTTTCAACGCCCCCGGAAGAGTAAACATTATAGGTGAACACACGGACTACAATGGAGGGTATGTTTTACCTATAGCCATAAACTTGAGTCTTCTTGCTGTTGTGAGTCAGAGAGAAGACTCCAAGCTTTATCTTAAATCGTTAAATTTTCCACAAAAATTTGTTGTGTCCCTAGACAATTTTCGATATCGTAAGAAAATGAATTGGGCGAACTATCCTCTTAGCGCAGCTTGGGCTCTGCAGCAAGAAGGTATTAGATTAAAAGGAGCGAATATAGTTTATGCAGGTAATATTCCTCTTGGAAGCGGACTTTCTTCTTCAGCCGCAATCGAAGTCCTTACAATGAAATGCTTGCTCGAGCTATCCGGAAAAACCCTTGAGGAGGAAAAAATTCCGATACTTTGCAGAAAAGGAGAAAATGAATTTATCGGCGTAAAAAGCGGAATAATGGATCAATATGTGATAACTTTCGGTAAAAAAAATAATGCTTTATTTTTGAATTGCGAAACATTAGAGCGTAAGTTGATTCCTTTTTATGGCATGAATGATAAAGCCATAATAATAGGTAATACCAGAGTAAGAAGAGAACTTGTAAAATCGGCATATAACGAGAGATTAGCTGAGTGCAAGGAAGGTTTAGAACTACTTAAAAGTTATATAAAACGCGATGACATAAAAAACTTATCTAATATAAAAAAAGAAGAATTTGAAGAACACAAAGATAAACTTCCTAAAGGCATAAAAAAAAGATGCGAGCATGTTATTTTCGAAAACGAAAGAGTAGAAAAAGCTGTAGATTTTTTAGAAAAAGGAGCCCCGGATGGATTAGGAAGACTAATGATACAGTCTCATAATTCGCTTAAAGAGTTGTATGAAGTAAGTTGCAGGGAGTTGGATATTATGGTGGACGCTTTTCTGAAATCGTATGGCGTTTATGGAGCGAGAATGACGGGAGCCGGGTTCGGCGGTTGCGTAATCGCATTAGTGGAAAGGGAATCGCAGTCTGAAATAATAAACAGAGTGAGCCAGGAATACGAGGATAGAACCAATATTAAAGGAGAATTCTACATCTGCCGGATATCTGACGGCATTGAAAAAATAAAATTTTAACCCTTGAGTTCTCTTATCGATTTAGCCAGCGAATCGAAAAGTTTATCAAGTTTTTCAATCCTTACTGAAGAAAAAGCAATTCTTAAGTCACTATTTCCTATAGAAATTGTTCCTATTCCATATTCTTTAAGTGCGTGTTCCCGGACTTTGTTGCTGTCTACATCTTTTAATCTTAAACACATAAAATAACCCGAATTGAAAGGATAAACATCCCATAAATTCCTATATTTTTCATCGTAGACTATTTCTTTTACTCTTTCTGCTCGGGACTTTAATTCTTTAAATTTTTGTTCTTTTTCCTTTTTGTAAGTACCTTCCCTCAGCACCTTCAGGAGTATAGACTGTGCAGGGTGAGAACAATTGGAAATAGAACATCTAATAGAAGCGGCCGTTTTTGTCTCCATGGTATCGTATGCTTCTTTGTTTTGCTTGTAATCGCCAAATGTAAGGAATCCAATTCTAAAGCCCCATGCGTAAAATTCTTTCGTGGAACCATCAAGTTTTACGGCTACCACGTTAGGATGTAATCCTACAAATTTGAAAAAAAATGAACCTTCAAGAAGATTATCTTCGAAGGAAAGTCCGTAATATGCATCATCGACCACAACTAGAATTTTTTTTCCCTTTTCAGCAAGCTCAAGAATAAGCTCTGTTATAGCGTTTGCTTCTTCTTTTGTTGGGGTGTAACCTGTAGGGTTATTTGGAAAATTAAAAAGTAGAATTACTTTTTCCCTATTGCAATCATCCAGGGCTTTTTTTAAAGCTTCAATATTAAATCCTTTAAGAGAAGAGTCAAAGAAATCGTAATTCATGATATTTGCTTTATATCTCACTTTGTAAATCAGATTGTAGTTTCCCCACAACATATTCGGTAGGTAAATTTCGTCTCCTTCGTCAATAAAAAGGTCGCCGATCAACATTAAGCCATTAGTAATAGCATGGGTTACGATCGGAAGGCTAACGTTTTTATCTACGAGCCCATTCTCTGAGATTATTTTTTCCCGCCACAGGTTTCTAAGCTCAGGAAGTCCGTAAGGAGTTGCATAAGGGAAAATTTCGGAGGGTTTTAAATTGTTGAAGTATTTATTTATCGAGGAAAAATGCATAGGGCCTCCGTCTTCCTTTGCTATACCGATTGTTGCATTACACTCATATGCATGCAATTTTGCCTCGGCACTTTGAGAGATTATACCCTTCGGCATATATATCTCTTTCCCAAAATCGCTCAAAAGCGAAAAAATAACAGGTGATTTTTCCTTTAAAATATTATTCAATTCTTTTGCTATTTCATACATAACAACTCCTTTTTATTTTTACAATTATTTCAGGGGGGATTTTCTGATTTAAAATGCGTAAAGTCCTAAAAACTTAACAGACCATAAAACCCATATGAATAAATATTGTTTCTTCCTCTTTTGTCAAGGGGGATTCTTTTAAATTAAATATTAAAAATTAAAAAGTAAAATGAGAAAGTAAAATGTAAAAAAAATAATAGGACGCAGATGAACGCAGATTAAAAAGGGTTTTTCTTTGTTCTTTTTTCTGTTTTCTCAAAATCAAATTTTGAATTTTTATTTGTAATTTTCCATTTTGATGTTTCATTTTTACATTACAGAAGTTTCATTAAACCGCGTTTACAATTTATATAAAGAGTTAATATTTGTTTAATTATTTCAATAAAAACTTATCATAGCATTTGCGGATAAACACAATTTCGTACCCTTGACAAATCTGATAATCGTTGTATTATTATTAATAAAATTTAGCACTTTAACTTACTCTGATTAAAGTTTGGTTTAAGATAAAAAAACAAAAAAGCACAACAACAAAAAGGAGGTAATTATGATTGAACCGGTAGGTAGACGTGTTTTGGTACAAAGATTAGAAGAAGAGGAGAAGAATAAGGGCGGCATTATTGTTCCTGATACTGCGAAAGAAAAACCTCAAGAAGGTGTTGTCAAGAATGTGGCGAAAGTCGGTAAGGACGATGATCCTCTCCCAGTTAAAAAGGGCGATAAAATTCTCTTTGGCAAGTATAGTGGAACCGAAATAGAATATGATGGTGAAGAATATCTTATACTTGGTGAGGATGATATTCTTGCGAAAATAGGATAAAAGGAGGTAAGAAAAAAATGGCAGCAAAAGAAATTATATATTCACAGGAGGCGAGTAATGCTTTAAGGGCAGGGGTAACTAAGCTTGCTAAAGCTGTAAGAGTAACTCTTGGCCCTAAGGGTAGAAATGTTGCTCTGGAAAAAAGTTGGGGCGCACCTACAGTTACAAAAGATGGAGTTACTGTAGCCAAAGAAATAGAATTGGCAGACGCTTTTGAGAATATGGGCGCACAGATGGTAAGAGAAGTTGCGTCCAAAACCAGTGATGTTGCGGGAGATGGTACAACAACCGCGACCGTTCTTGCAGAAGCTATTTTGCTTGAAGGAATGAAAAACGTGGCAGCTGGAGCAAATCCTATGGCTTTAAAGAGAGGAATGCTCATGGCCGTTGATAAAGTGATCGAAGAGCTTAAAAAACTTTCTACAGAAGTTAAAGGAAGAGAAGAAATAGAACAGGTGGCCACAATTTCAGCAAACAACGATAAAGAGATAGGAAAAATTATCGCAGATGCTATGGAAAAAGCCGGAAAGGACGGAGTTATTACAGCCGAGGAAGGGAAAGGCTTAAAGACTGAACTGGAAGTTGTCGAAGGTATGCAGTTTGATCGCGGTTATATCTCTCCCTATTTTATTACAAACCAGGAAGATATGTCGGCAGAATTGGAAGATGCATATATATTGATACATGATGGCAAACTTTCAGCAATGAAACCACTTTTGCCCTTACTGGAGAAAATTTCGCAACAGGGCGCGCCATTACTCATAATCGCAGAAAGCGTTGAAGGTGAAGCACTGGCGACTCTCGTAGTTAATAAGCTCAGAGGAACCTTAAATGTAGCTGCGGTTAAAGCTCCGGGATACGGAGATAGAAGGAAAGAGATGTTAAAAGATATTGCTATTCTGACGGAAGGTCAGTTTATTTCCGAAGAGATTGGGATTAAGTTGGATGCTGTTCAGATAGCGGATCTTGGTAAATGCGATAAAGTAAAAATCGATAAGGATAATACAACTATAATTGGCGGAAAAGGTAAGAGTGATAAGATAAAAGGCAGAATCCAGCAAATCAGGACAGAGGTAGAATCTACGACCTCCGATTACGATAAAGAAAAATTGCAGGAAAGACTTGCAAAGCTTACAGGCGGTGTCGCGGTTATTAAAGTAGGTGCTGCAACAGAAGTGGAAATGAAGGAAAAGAAAGCGAGAGTAGAAGACGCTCTTCATGCTACAAGGGCAGCTCGAGAAGAAGGAATTATACCTGGTGGAGGAGTAGGACTCCTTAGAACAAAAGCTGCTGTTGAAAAATTCGCATCCGGTCTTTCCGGTGACGAAAAACTCGGAGCTGAAATAATCAGAAAAGTCCTTTCGGAACCCTTAAGATGGATTGCTACAAATGCCGGAGAAGAAGGCGCAGTTATAGTGGAACATGTTTTGAATGAGAAGGATACTAACGTAGGCTTTAATGCTGAGACTCTTCAAGTTGAAGATTTGATGAAGTCTGGAATTGTTGATCCCACCAAAGTTGCCAGGACTGCTCTTCAGAATGCTGTTTCAGTTGCTTCCCTTCTTACAACCACTGAAACTTTGATTGCAGAGAAGAAGGAAGAAAAAGAAAATACTCCCCCAATGCCGGGCGGAGGTATGCCTCCAATGTAAGTGAGGGGGTATTTATAAATAAAAAAGGGGCAGTTAGTCTGCCCCTTTTTTATTTATTCTGGCTATATATAAAATTCTTTTGGTAAATCTGTCGGGTCTTGAATGTCCAAAACATCTAAACGCATCTATAACTTGAAAATCTAAAGTTTTTAGACCATACTTTATTTCCTCTTCACTGTAACCTTTTTCCTTATGTATTTCGTCAATTCTGTGCCAGTTTGTGTCTTTTTTTACAAAAAGAGTTAAATGAAGAGTTAGCATTTTTGTGTCTTTATCGTATACATTCCTCCAGACACTAATAAGATTTTTGTTTTCTTCTCTGACGTCTCTTCCTGCGACACACTTTAGGCCATATGGGGTATTCATATCAAAGAGGAAATGTCCTCCGTCTTTAAGGGCTTCTTTAACTGAACCAAAAGCTTCAAGGAGATTGTCTGATTTAAGGATATAATTTAAAGAGTCAAACATGGAAAGCACTAGGTTAAAATGGTTTGAAAATGGAAGCATTCTTGCGTTAGCCTGGACTAGTGCCAGGTCAGGCTGTTTTCCCTTTGCAACCTTTAACATTTCGATAGAGTTATCCACTCCCAAGAGGGGTTTCTTTTTTCTTTTGACAAATGGCAACATCGAGTTTCCCGTACCGCAAGTTAGATCAAGTAATGGTGTTGGTTTGATATTAAAAAGATCGATAGTATCCATTATGTATTCTACCCATTTTTCATATCCGACATCTTTCATAAGAATATCGTAGTACTTGGCTATATTGCTGTAAGGCTTATTGAAGTTGTTGAAAGATGACTTTGTCATTTTTGATTGTAAATTTACCACCGGGGAGTTGTGGTATAAAAGGTAAATAACCAGCCTTATATAAATCAAAGAGGGACCCGGCAAAGTAACCCTTATCCTTATGGAATAGTAGATACTGATCCGAGAGGACCTTGGTTATTCCCTTTATGGATTTTTCTATAAATATTTCACTTGAAGAAATTTCATATAACCTTAAATATAAACGCAGAGCCAGTTCAACTCCTTTACTACGATATAATGTCCAGGTCGCAAATTTTCCTGCAATCTCGGGAGCGTCTTCCTTATATGATGCAAGAAGAAACCATTTTGAAGCTTCTTTAGGATTTCTATTATGTATATAATAAATAAAACCCTTGGTAAAGGGTATCTGCCAGAGTTTTGGATTATCTGCCATACCTTTATCAAGCAACTTTAAAGCCAGGTCGCTTTCTTTTGCGTCAGTTGTAAGCAGTATTGTACCAAGTGTGTATACAGGTATAAATTTTGGGTCGAGATCTGTAATAATGTCAAACATGTGATAAAGATAGGGATATCTTTTGTCACTCAGGCGGTGTTTGCCAAAATAGGCTCCCGTCTCAATCCATATGAAATCTGCCAGAAGGAGATCGAATCCCCCTGTGGTTGCTTTCACAAATTTATTAGAGGGGAAATAAAGCAGTTCATCTCTTTGTTGTTTTGGAATCCATTTAAAGCCTTTTTTTTCGGTTAAAGCAAGGAGTGTAATTAAAACCAACGCCAACAATAATCGTTTCATAGGAATTCTTTTTTTGAGTATAGAAAAGATGAAAAAATTATTAAAATTAAAGAATATAAAAGCGAATAAGAAAACGCTAAAAGATAAGAGTTTATTGTGATTGGTAGGTGATAAACTACAGTTGCCTTTATGTTAAATACAGAAAAATTTGGTAGTGCATAGTAAAGAAAGTTGAGAATTGCTGCCAGAACTGGAACTTTTAAAATCTGAATAAGACTTTTAAGATAAAAGGTTAGATGTGCTATGAAAAAAAGCAGCAAGGCTAAGATTCCTGAGGTTAGTGGCGAGGTAAAACAGGAGAGAAATATAACTAAAGCGTCTAGCAATAAGAATTCAAATAAGAAAAAATAAAAGATATTTAGCAAATATATATCAACAGTTCTTAAATATAGTTTACAAAATATTATGAAAATAGCAAACAATAGAAACTGGACAACTACAATGAGGCAATACAATCCTAAAAACTTTCCGGTAACGAATTCAAGAGCGCTTACGGGTTTAGACATTATAGAATATATCGTTTTTCTTTCAATCTCCTGATTGAATATCCTCGAGCCGACAAAAATTACTACCATTAAGCCAAAGATTTCAACGAGACTGATTCCAAAATCCTTTATTATCTTTGGGGCCTCTCCTATGGATATTGGTATAAAAATCTTGGATGAAGCTATAAGTAAGAATCCGATCGCTGTTATCGACAGGAGAATTTTGTCGCGTACAGCCTCTTTAAATGTGTTTTTTGCTATAACCCAGATTTTATTCATTTATCACTCTCACAAAATGTTCTTCAAGAGTTCTTTTAACAGGTACAATAGAAAGTATTTTTCCATCTTTCTTTATTATCTCCTTGATCACTTCATTTCTATTTTTTTCATTTTCAATCCGTAGATAATTAACGCTCTTCTCGGTTCTTATTTTTCCGTATTTACTGAGACTTTTTATGTTATCAATTCCTTCAAATTCTATCTCCACATATCTAACTTCGCTTTTTAGTATATTTCGCAAATTCCCGACCTGTTTCATTTTCCCATTGATTATTATTCCGACTCTGCTACAAATCGCTTCCACGTCGGACAGAATATGAGACGAGAAAAGAACCGTTTTTCCTTCTTTGTTAATTTCAGTAATTAAATCTTTTATTTCTCTTCTACCCAGTGGGTCGAGTCCCGAAAGAGGTTCATCGAGCACAACAAAATCAGGATTTCCAATTATGGCTTGAGCAAAACCTATTCTTTGAATCATTCCCTTCGAGAAACCGGAGATTCTTTTGCCAACGCTTTCGTCCAATCCAACCATGGCTAATGATTCTTTAACTTTGTCTTTAGTAAGATCTATATTATAAAGCTTAGAATAAAACCGAAGAAGTTCTACTCCTGTTAAATGTGGATAGAAGGACGGATTTTCCGGTAAAAACCCTATTTTTTTTCTGGCTTCTAAAGGGTCTAATTCGCCGAATATCTTAATTTCGCCTGAAGTTGGCCTGATTAGACCAGTTATTATTTTTAGCGTTGTGGTTTTACCCGCACCGTTCGGCCCAAGCAATCCGTATATCTCACCTTCTTCGATTTCAAGGTCAAGCCCGTCTAATCCTACGGATTTTTTCATCAGGAAAGGAGAACGATAAACTTTTACAAGTGAATTAATGTTAAGTATTCTCATGCCCAAACTCCCGCAATCTTTTCGCCGCAATAAGAACAACTACTTCCTTGAATATTATTCTCGAGAACGTAATAACCTCTTCTTTTTATCAACAGTTTTTTGCAAGCAGGGCAATAAGTGTTTTCACCCGGCTGCCCCATAGGCACATTTCCCACAAAAGCGTATTTAACTCCCATTTCTAGAGCAATCTCTCTGGCTGTTTCTACTGTTTCAAGTGGAGTCCCGGGTAGATTTTCAAGCTTGTAGGTGGGATAAAATCGAGAGAAATGTATAGGAATTTCATCTCCTAAATTATTCAAAACCCAACTTGTCATTTCCTTTATTTCTTTCTTGCTGTCATTTATAGTAGGTATTATAAGATATGTTATTTCGAGCCAGACTCCTCCAGATTTAAGTCTTTTTAAGGTATCGAGTACGGGTTCAAGACTGCCGGAAGCTATTTCCCTGTATGAGTCATTGTTAAAGAATTTCAGGTCGACATTGGCCCCGTCGAGGTATGGAATAAGTTCAAGAAGAGGTTCTTTGTTTAAGTAACCGTTAGAATGATAAACATTTTTAATTCCTTCTTTCTTTGCGATTTTTGCTGAATCCAGCATATATTCGATAAAAACCGAAGGCTCTGTATAAGTATAAGCTATGGAACTAATATTATATAGCCTCTTACGGTGTATAACCTCATTAACTAAACTTTTTGGTTGAAGTTTATAATTGCTTGTTTCTTCGGGTGCAACTTGAGATATCTGATAATTCTGGCAATGCTTGCATCTTAAGTTGCATCCTGCTGTGGCAATAGAGTAAGCATTTGTTCCGGGTAAAAAATGATAGAGAGGTTTCTTTTCTATAGGGTCTATATGTACCGCGCAGGGATTACCATAAGCCAGAGTATATAATTTCCCTCCTCTATTCTCACGAACCCTGCAAAAACCTCTCTGACCGTCTCTTAAGACGCACTGATGTGGACAATTCTGGCACTTCACGGTTGAGCCTTCTTTTTTAATCCAGTATGAAGCTATTTTTGGCTTAACGTAATATCCTCTGGATGAAGATTTCGCCAATGCAGTTAAAGGAAGGGCTACGAGCGTTTTCAAAAACTCTCTTCTATTCATTTCAATAAATTTTAATATTTTTTTATTTATTGTCAAGCGTGAGGGACAGGCAAAAGATTACACAAAGAAAGAATTTAGAAGTTGGCAGTTGGAATCCCCTTCCAACACAAAAAATCTTTTTAAACCATAAATAGCACAAAGTTATATATTCTTTCGAGCTAATAGCCAAAAGCGAAAAGCTAAGTGCTATTTTTATCACATGCAAAATTTGTAGTTTTTTTAACTTAAATTACCCGTTTTAAGCGAATTTCCACAATCCTAAAGTTTTTTACCTTTTATTTTTGAACATTTGAATTTACATGGTATCACTTATAAGGTATTGCCCTACATAAACTTGACGAAAAGACAAAAACTAAAATTTATGAGTGAGTAAATATAAAACCTTGCGTTTCGTTTTCGTTCTGTTAAATTTCATAATCAGATATGATTAAAGATAAAATTTTAACAAACTCAAAACAGGAAGTCAAAGACACAAAAAAAGAATCAAAATATCCACTTTTAGAAGATAAGGAATCCTTCTCCCTGATTTTCGATAACTCTCCATACCCGATTTTCTTGCTCAACAGGCAAGGGATAATCAAAGATATAAACTCTGCCGCAATTAAATTACTTAAATTTGATAGGAATAAAATTAAGGGCAAATCCTTAACTGAGTTTCTTGAAAGTGATTCAAAAAAATTATTCAATGATGAATTCCATATTCTATCAAAAAAGCGAAAAGCAAAAAGAAAGCTAAATCTTATATTTAAAGATAAAAAAGATATTAATGTTACTTGTTCGACTTTACTCGTCAGCGACAAAAAGAAAGGGAATGAGGGATCGGTACTGTTTGCACAAGATATGACGGAATTAGAGGAAACTCAAAAGGCGTTTCATTTCAAAAGTGAACTGCTTACTTCTCTTCTCGATAATATACCTGATTTAATTTACTTTAAAGATAGAAAATCTCGTTTTGTTGAGTTAAGTAAATCCAAAGCAAAGCAGGTTGGCCTTCCAAAAGAAGAAGTAATAGACAAAACAGACTTCGATTATTTCACAAAAGAGCACGCAGAGCAAGCTTATATAGATGAACAAGAAATAATGAAAACGGGTAAAGCAATCAAGGCAAAAGTCGAAAAAGAAACTCACCCAGACGGTAGAATAACCTGGGTGTCAACCACTAAAATTCCCCGTTACGATGAAAAAGGCAAAGTTATAGGTAGCCTTGGTATATCTAGAGATGTAACAGATAAAGTTATCGCTGAGAAAGGATTAGAAGAAAGCGCCAACAAATTAAAAACAATTGTAAATGCTGTCAGTGAAGGTCTTGCAATTGTAGATGAAAAGCATGTAATCCTCGAAGCAAGTGAATTTCTTTCTAAATTATTTGGACTAAAAAGAGAAGATATCATAAATAAAAAATGTGACCACATATTCGGTCCCTGGGAAGAAACATGTGAGAATTGTCCTCTTGAAAAGCTATTTAAAAAAAGAGAAGATTTCCCTGTGGTTGAAAAAACAAAAGTATCAAAGAACGGCACAATCCGATATTTCAATATTCAGTGTTATCCAATTCCAAATTATAGCGAAGAAAATCCTAAGAGTGTAATATCCGTAAGAGAGATAACCGAAAGAAAGAATATGGAGAAAAAAAATATACAAAACTACAAGAGAAAAATGAAGAATTTGTCCCATAAATTAACTCTTGCTGAAGAACATGAAAGAAAAAGAATAGCAACCACTCTCCATGCGGAAGTCGGTCAAACATTGGCCTTTTTAACACTTAAAATGAGTGAATTAAAAGGGAAAGAATACCCTAAAAATATTAAGGAGGAATTAGAAGAAGTTTATGACCTTGCACAAAAGGCCATGACTTCTACTCGTTTATTGATGAGGCAGTTAAGTCCGGCCATTCTTTATGAACTCGGGTTTGTACCAGCAGTCGACTGGATAGCAGAACACATTTTAAGAGAAAACAATATCAGATATAGCTTCAAGGACGATGGAGAAGAAAAACCACTTACTAACGACCTCAGCGTTCTATTGTTTCAAGCGGTACGAGAAATACTCGTAAATGTAAGAAAACACGCAAAGGCAAAAAATGTCAAGATTTTCATAAAAAGATGCGACAAGAATATACAGATAGAAGTTAAAGATGATGGTATTGGATTCGACACTTCAACTCTGGATTCGTATGTGGAAAGAGATATCGGATTTGGACTTTTAAATATTAGAAGTCGTATCGACGTTGTAGGGGGACATTTTGAAATAGAATCATATAAAAACAAAGGAACAAAAATAAAACTAGAAGCCCCTCTAAAGATTTAAAAGGAGTTTTATATGAGTATAAAAATAATGGTTGTTGACGAACACAAAATTGTAAGAGAAGGCTTAGCAACATTAATTGCGAAACAACCTAATATGGAAATAGTAGGAGAAGCAACAGATGGAAGAGAAGCCTTGGCTTTAGTCGAAAGAAAAACTCCCGATCTGATTTTAATGGATGTTACCATGCCAAATTTGAATGGAATCGAAGCGACCCGTAGGATTAAATCAAAAAACCCGGAAATTGAAATAATAGCGCTATCGCTGCATTCCGAAAGGCAATTTGTTCTGGGTATGATAAGAGCAGGAGCTTCAGGCTATCTTATAAAACAGTGCACATTTGATGAACTTGTTCTAGCGATAAATACAGTCATGGAAGGTAAAAAATATTTAAGCCGCGAGATTGCAAATATACTGATCGAAGAATACATCAGAAAAGAATCTGAGGGAAAAGCTATGATTGATTCAAAATTAACATCGAGAGAAATAGAAGTTTTGCAATTATTAGCCGAAGGCAAAACCACAAAAGAAATTGCGAGTAGTTTATCTGTATCCCTAAAAACAGTAGAAGCTCACATACGACACACAAAAAGCAAACTAAAGGTAAATACTGTAGCCGAGCTGACTAAAATAGCTATAAGAGAAGGGCTAACTTCACTATAAAAAACCTATATTTAACTGCGTTTAAACTCAGTATCTTGATTTAACTGCCGGAACTTAACACGAAAACATCTGTATTTATACTTATGAACCTTCAGTCAATTATTATAACTTTGTTTCTTATACCTCAAGAAAATCAAATAAGTACTTTCCGTACTTGCAGTAATAAATCAATCTTTAAGATAAAATCTAACATTCTATTATTCTAAAAACATACCTTCCAAGCCTGTAGTATCTTCTGTCTTCCTTTCAATCTTCACATTTACTTTTAATAAAACAATCTCATTAGTTACTTCTACTACACCTTCGATCAGATGTCCTCCAACCGTTTCTTTATTTTTATTACCTAAAATTGCATGTAAATGAAGAATGTATTCCTCGTTTTTTTTAGCTATATTTCCTTCCAAAGACAATAATTCGTGAGGAGTTTTAAAATGCTCCGGAGAATAATTCCCCTTTTCTTTAAAATAACCGAGTTTGAAATCCTTTAATTGACCAATACCGGATATTACTACAGCGGCATTGATCTGATATTTCCTGCAAACCTCTTCCAGTTTTTCATGAATATTTTCATCCGGGAAAAGGCGTATCAAAATCAAATCATCTTTTTGTTTACTGTGCATATTTTCTCCCTTATGTTTATATAATTAGTAGTTTTCTTTGTCTTTGTAAATATTAGCTCCACCCGCCTCCAAAGCAGTTTCACCCAAAGAGCACAAAGTACACAAAGATTTTTCAAAGTTTTCACTAAAACCCAAGACCTAGCAAATAAGACCTAACTAAGTTTTTCCTCGACGGATTTTACTTTTCCGTCCATGGTAAGTTGCTTATCTTTTCTTTCATCCAACTTTATTGTGGTTACGACCCTTTTAACTTGTTGACTAAAAACACACGAGTGCATTTTTCCCGCAACTGATAACAATTTTTCAACAGAATCAGACTCGATAATTGTGCCCATAGAAGTCAACTGGTATTTTATATCCGATTCTTCCTTTAAGACTTCTATTGCTCCTGCGACATAACTGCTTAAGGAGGGATCATTTGTTCCAATCGGAACAACACTTATTTCCATTACCGCCATCTAAACCTCCCGGTTTTTTCTCATTTTTATAATTACAAAACCCCCTTTACCATAACCATCTTTAATATCATCAATACAATTTAGTTTTTCAGGAAAGGTAAAAAGTGTTTGTTTTATTTCAGGGTTAGAAAACCCTGCTTTTATAGACTTTTCTATAACTTCTTTTGCAGAATAAAATTTCGCGGACTTATAAAATGGATTTTTTTCTTTTTTCTTCATATATATTTTTCCGAGAAAGCTCTCTCTGTCGACGAAACCTAAAATAATAAAGCCATTTTCCCGGAGAATTCTTTTTATTTCTTTGAGAGTTTTTACTATATCTTTTAAGAAGCAAAGAGTAGTGGTGATTAAAGAGAAATCAAAGGAATTATCGGCAATTGGCAGATATTCCCCGATTCCTCCGATAACAATAATCTTTCTTTTACGAGCGATTTTAAGCATAGCAATCGATGGATCGACACCGAGTTCTATTCCTAGAGGTTCCGCGAACCTGCCCGTTCCAACACCAATTTCAACGCCTCTTCCCTTGGGCAATAAATTTTTTAACCCTTTTAATTCTGCTTTATAGGCAAAATGGTTTTTAATAAACCAATTTTCGTATCTTTCAATGTTCATTTCGAATGTTTTTACTGAGTTGTTTCCTGTTCGTTTCTCACTGATTTTATTTTTCATTTTGGTACTCTTTTACAAATAAAAGAGGAAAAACAATATCGCTAACACAGCAGGGAAGCCATACAGCTAGAAAAAGGAAAATAAAAATATATAAATATTGAAACCATAATATCTTGCCCCCCAAACTCATAATTATATGAAAAAGAGAAGCCCATGTACTCAATAAAACATGACCCATGTGGGGTATTTTCGTTTCGGGCTTAAAATAAGCTAATATAACTCCTGTTATTGCCAGAGGATTAACTAACCACCATTTTTCTATAAAACCCAGGTGTATTTCCCTGTTAGGCATGCGGAGCAGTATTTCACCAGCATAGGGTATAACAGAATCGCTGATTGTGGCGATTCCCACAGAACCTGCGTAACCTATAACTAGCAAAATAAAAAGTTTACATTTGCCTCTGAGTAGACCGCATTTGTGTAGTTTGTACATAGACGCGGTCGCGAAAGCACTTAAAATTACATGCATAGGATGTAAAGTATAAAAAATATTATGAGAGACTCCGGATGGTATTTGTTTGAAAAGAAACATTATGGCAATACCACTAAATGCGCCTAATGTGGTAAATGGAGCGTGTTCTTCTAGTTCTTTCAGGATTTCTTTGAACATTCTTTAAACCTCAAGGATTTTCCCCGCCGCAATATTTATGAAATCCTCTTTATAAGCTTTTTCGAAAATCACTTGCGCTTCATACCCGGTGCAGTGCGTCGGACCGACTTTTTGGACTTTCAATTCTAAAAATTTTTCAACTATAAGTTCTATTTCTCTTGTGTCCATATTCATTAAATGAAAACCCCCAAAAACAAGGAAAATTGTTTCTTCAGGAAAATTTTCTTTTACATTTTTTACAATCTTTACAATACCTGGATGAGAGCATCCGGTAATTATTATAATACCTTCACTCCCTTTTATCACCAGGGCCTGTTCTGCTATGAATGAACCTTTATAATTTCCTTCAATTTCCCCGGTTGCGAAAATATCACTCTTAACTGCAGTGAGTTCTTCTACAGAAATAAGATTCCCTCCGAGGGAAACAACTTTTTTCTTAAATTCTTCACTAAAATTAGGGCATCCGTATACGTCGATGCCATCTTTTTTTTCAAGTAAGCCCCATAAACCTCCGGTATGATCCCAGTGGTCGTGTGAAATAACCACCTTTTCTATTTTAGAAATATCAATATCAAGGGCTTCCATATTTTTAAATAGATATTCTGATTTTTCCCCCGTGTCGAATAACACAGTTTTGTTAACCAAACAGGAAAAGCCCCAGCCTGGTATAAATTTTTCGTTTAAATTAGTGTTATCAAAGACTATCTTTATTTCCATTCTATATTTTCTCCTGTTTTTTCTTTAAAACTATATCAATACTGCTGTCGGGTAACATCCAATCAGGATGTGCTTCACCGTTTTCCTCCATTTTATATCTTATACAGCTTTTCCAATCACCCTTACAGTAAAGCTCGACCCATTTTCTGTCAAGTGTGCCGTTCTCATATGATCTCTTCATGGGACACACTGTATACCATTTACATTCAGAAAGCAAAATTTTGAGTTTGCTATAATCCTTTTTTATCTTTTTTTTATCAGTTTTATCAAAAACCAGAGCGGTTGGATGAATGAGAGGATATATCTTCTTTTTCTGAATTAGGAGGAGTTTCCCGTAGAGATCTTTTAAGTCTTCTTTCTGCTCGGGTATAGAGTAATTGTATTTATATAAAATATAACGCGTAGCATAATATCCCAGTGGAGATATTATTTCAGGATCGACAAATTCAATTTCTTGATTGAGGTATTCCGAACAGGTATCGATTTCTTTCTCTCTGGGTTTTCGATAGTTGGGAAGCATACACTTGACGAGATTTGTTAAGTAGAGGCTATTTTTTTCTATATCAAGTTCATTAAATAATTCATCCAAGGCCTTTCCTGTTGGTCCGACAAACATTTTTCCGTCTTCATCTTCCTTTTCTCCGGGTGCTTGAGCTACCAGCAAAATCCTGGCATTCGGATTGCCTTCTCCGGGGAGTGCATTTTTTCTTGTTTTAGATAATGGGCATTTATTACAATTCTTTATTTTTTCTTTTAAGTTAGACAGACCTAACTTATCAGACATTTATTTTTCTCAGAAGATGAGTTATGATTACAAACTAAAACTATTTCTCCCACTCCACAGTCTACATCTCTAGCAATCACGGGGCATTTTGCCATAAATAGGAAAAAGATAGGTCTCTTTTCGTCAGATAGAGTTTCATAATTTCCCTGTCCTTTGCTAATTACTAAGTCGGAATTTTTAAAGATTTCGATAAAAGGTTTTGAACATAGAGAAATAATAGTTCCAGGAACCTCTGACCCACTGGATATAATTTCTGCAAAATTACCTATACCAGCCTTGACCGCATCTTCTTTTAAGGTATCGTTTATTATTGGTTTCTCTCTTACTGCGTACACTATTTCTTTTTTGGGGTCAGTTCTTTTTATTTCTTCTAAAAGTATACAATCGAAAACGGTTTCACCGACATTATCCCCTATATACAGAATACTCCGAGCTTTTTCTATGGCATTTTTAAAAGATTGAAAATCGAAAATGTGTTCTTTTTCGTCTTCTATGACTCTTTGCTCCTTTTTGAGTATCTTTGTAAGCTCTTTTTCTACGTTAAGAGAGTTCTTTGTCCCGTAGTCTATTATGTTCCCAGCAATTGCTAATTCGACCGCCATGAGTAATCTATCACCAACTGATTCTATCTTTTTCTTTAGCTCTGGGTAGATTTTTAATGTTTGCTCGGTCGCTCTTACTTTTAAGTCTTTATAGGGATCTTCTTTTCCGGTCAACTTTTTTACGACATCATGTATAGTCTTTCCCATTTCAGGAGGAGTGGATGACAATTTAATCCCAGGAATAGTTTTAGCTACCTCGTCCAGAATTTTCTTCTGGGTTTTTGCGTTTGCCCCAGCGATTCTTGCAGCTTCGAGAGCCTGCTTGAAAAAACAAGATATACATTCCAGGTAAGTTTTCATTACATCTTTTCCCTTTTATATATCAATTACCACTTTAGATATAACCATGGTTCAATCTTATTTGACCCAATAACAGAAAAAGGTGAAGTTAGTGGCAACGGCTATTGAAGTTGAGATAGCTATTTTCTGACCATTTCGGATCCGCACTTCGGGCAACTTTGCTCATAACATGGAATTCCAACTTGGTGAGGTTTCTCTGCACCGCATTTAGGACAGACACATTTACCTTTTGGACCCGAGCCGGGACGATTCCCCCCCCTTCTACCTCTACCGGCTGACCCTTTAGAAAACATTTTTATAGGGAGATAGCATCGTTAGGACAAGAGCTAACGCACGCCCCGCAATCGATACATTCGTCGTTAACAACAGCCTTTTCATTCTCTAAAGAAAGCGCTTCAACAGGACAAACATCGATACAGTCTCCGCAGCCTATACATTTTCCTTTATCTATATTAACAGCCATTATTCCTCCTTTTAATTTCCTGGTGACATACCGAATTTTTCGTTTACTGTCGGGTTTTCGGTAGATTCTAATTCTCCTTTATTGTATTTTTCGACAGCAGTTTTTACGCTGCCCGATACACCTGGGATTATATTTAAGCCAGCTTCTTTTAGTACCTGGAAAGAATTCGGGCCAATATTTCCAGTGATGACCGCATCGATGTTTTTATTTGCTACAAATTGAGCCGCCTGAATTCCGGCACCCCCACGTGCCTGGATAAATGGGTTTTGAACAGATTCGCTTTCCATATTATCTGTATCGACAATAATGAAATAAGCGGCTCTGCCAAATCTTGGATCTATTTCGGCGTCAAGATTATCGTCTTTTGCTGTTATACATATTTTCATTTTTTGAGATTCCTCCTATTTTTCTGTCTTTTCTATGCCGTAGCCTTTCCCCAAACCCGGTTCACATAAACTTTCTCCGCCTTTTAAAGTTCCGCTTTTTATCTTTTTTAGCGTTTCTTCGATCGTTCCAGTTATTCCCACAATTGTTTCTATGCCAAACTGGTTAAAAAACCCCGCTGCTTTTCTACCCATTCCGCCCGCAATAATACAATCAACACCCCTTTTATGCAAGAACTCGGGTATAAATCCCGGATGGTGACCCGGGTTGCCTACGCTTTCTATATTCTTTATCTCGTTTTCCTCAATATCAACAATCGTAAAAGAAGGGCACCTTCCGAAATGTGCAGATACTTGTTCTCCATCTGTTGATATAGCAATTCGCATTTTTAGATTCCTCCTTTTTTGAGAAATTGGGATAAAGTTTCTATGCTTTATCTCTTAAGCTAAACTTATTTTTTATCCTCTGCCTTTGCCTTTTCCAACGTATTTATATAGCTCTGGAGTTCCTTAAGTTGCTGTTTTAAGACATTAGCATCTTCTTTTAAAAGAGCCAATTCTTCATCAGGGCTGAGTTCTGGAGGGTAAGGACTTTCTGAACCTCCATAGTATCCCCAAGGGGAAAATCCTCTAGAGAAATAACCCATTCCCCATCCTCTTCCAAAACCTCGACCTCGACTAAACCAACCTCTACCTCTGCCTCTGCCGAAGAAACCTCTTCCTGGAATCGGATTCATGTATCCCGGAACAGAATATCCCGCGCAATAACCTGCAGCTCTTCCAGTCATTGGTCCTAAACCTGCTGGTCCTGTTCTATCTCCACCTGGCATAAACGCCTCCTTTTTTGACTTTAAAAGATTTTTTAATTGTCATTTCTGCATTTACTACATATTCCGTAAAAACGGACGAGATGATCGGTGATTTCAAATTTATATTTCCCGGCAAGCGCCTTTTTGATTTTTTTGAATAATTTTTCCTCTTCATCAATGAAATCTTTATAATCTATAATTCTGTTGCATTTTGTGCAGACAAGGTGATGATGATGTCCTTCTTTTCCCGGACCCGAAGATAGTTCGAATCTCGCTTTTCCATCACCAAAATCAAATTTTAAAACCAAACCTATCTGAGTTAGCAAATTTAAAGTCCTGTAAACAGTTGTTAGGCCTATATCGGGGTACCTCTTATGTACTTCGAAAAAAATATCTTCAGCACTCAAATGTTTTTCTTCCTTACTCAAAACATCTAGAATTGCCTGTCTCGGTACCGTAATTCTACATCTATGTTTTCTTAAATTACTGTCCCACCATCTGGGACCCATACCGTGTCTTCCACTCATTTATAACCTCTGTGTTTATTGAAAATGATTTTCATTAACAAATATAATATAAAGAGTTTTTATTGTCAAGGGGTGTGGTTTAACAATCCTTCTCTTCAGAGTTTTTAATATAAGGTTTTCTTTTTTTTGTATTCGTAGTCTATATTAAAGGCCGTTAACATTTGTCAAAAATGTTCATGAGAATCTCTGGTGATTTAATTTATTTATGCTGAAACTTTTTTTTAAACCCCTTAGTTTTTATTCATTCTTAAAAGGATAGGATTGCTCCTTGGTCAGCGCTTTGTACGAAATGCGAATATCTCGCCAGCCACCCTCCCGTCACTTTAGATTTAAAAGGAGCTTTTTTCTTTCTTCTTTCTTTTAACTCCTTCTCTGAAAGTCTAACATTTATTTTCTTTTTGTTAACATCTATTTCTATTACATCGCCGTTTTTAATCAATCCTATTTCTCCACCGCTGGCTGCCTCTGGAGACACATGTCCTATACAAAGACCTCTGGTACCTCCCGAGAATCGGCCGTCGGTGATTAAGGCGGCTTTTATACCCGCTCCGCTAATCGCCGAGGTTGGGGAAAGCATCTCCTGCATTCCGGGCCCTCCTTTCGGACCTTCGTATCGAATAACCACTACATTCCCATCTTTAACTTTATTTTTTAAGATAGCTTCTAAAGCTTCCTCCTGAGAATTATAAACCAGAGCTTTTCCTTCGAAACTAAACATATCTTCATCGACTCCGCTTGTCTTAAGCACCGAACCATTCCTTGCTATATTTCCAAAAAGAATAGCAAGACCCCCTTCGGGAGAAAAAGCGTTATCTGCGGAGCGGATGACTTCTCCGTCGGGACCGGGAGATTTCAAAACATAATCCCCTAAAGTTCCGTAAAAGGTTTTAGCTTTAAGGTTTAATTTCGAACGTCCGCTATCATAAACAGTTTTTAAAATAGTACCCATTCCTCCTACCTTATCTATATCTTCCATATGGATTTCCGGACGTGAAGGCGCAACTTTAACCACATTCGCGGTTGTCTTTGACAATTTATTAAGGTCGTCCAAGTTGTATTTTATGCCAGCTTCGTGCGCTAACGCCAACAGATGTAAAACGGTATTTGTAGAACCTCCCATAGCCATATCTAAAATAAAAGCATTATCGAAGGATTTCCTGCTTAAGATGTCGAGAGGTCTAATTTTGTTTTTCATGAGAAAAATAAGTTTTTTTGCGGCTTCTTTTATAAGATTAATTCTTTTGGGATTTATGTCAAATTGTCTCTTTTTGCCTTTTACTCTTTTAGTAGCCGGTATGGAACCATTACCCGGCAAAGCAAAACCTAACACTTCTCCCAGAGAATTCATCGAATTCGCGGTAAACAGACCCGCGCAGCTCCCATAACCGGGACAGGCTACTTCAACCAATCCTTCTAATTCTTTCTTTTTTAATTTGCCCGAGCTATATCCTCCCACAGCTTCAAAAATTGAGATCAAATCTGTATTATTTCTTCCCGATAACATCGGACCGCCGCTAACGTATATAGAAGGAATATTAATTCTCACCATTGCATTATACATAGCAGGAACAATCTTATCGCAGTTTCCAAGGCCTATCCATGCATCGGGAGGATGCGCACCGATGATAGTTTCTATTTGATCGGCGATTAACTCCCTCGAGGGTAGGGAATATTTCATGCCAAAATGTCCCATGGCTATTCCATCGCAGATAGCTCCACCAATATTCGTATACCAAACATTAACATCAAGTTTTTCTAACTCTTCTTTTAAAATAGCGCCTAATTTATCGAGATGGGCGTGTCCGGGGATCTGGTTGGTATAGGAATTGACTATAGTCACAAAAGGTTTTTTTAAATCTTTTAAGGATTCCATAACGCCTTCTGCAATCATAAGACTGGCGCAGGGCAACATATGAACTCCTTCTCTATAAACCCTGCTTCCTTTTTTCCTTAACTGCGAGATACCTCTATTTATTGCTTTTCCTTTCATTTTTACTCCTTATTTTTTTGTCCAAATAACACTTAAACCAATAAGATTAGCAGCTCAAGTTATCTACCAGCAAATAAACCTGTATTTCATTGTCGATCCACGCGGGATTTGCAATTATGAAAATTACTTCTTTTGCGCGATCGAGATAATATATAATATATACTGGAATTTTGCCGGTTTGGCAAGACCTTTAGGATATTTTAAACGATCAGTCGCTAAATCTTTTTTTGATTTTTCTCCAAATTTCCCTTATTTTTTCAGTTAAAGGACTGTTAGTATATTCCACCACAGACAATTTCCTCATCTGAGCTTTGGTAACTTCTTTACTATAAGGGATAGCTCCTAAAAACTCTGAATTGTATTTTTCTGCTATTTTCTTAATTTTCTGCGTTAACTCTTCATTTAAATCAAACTTATTTACTACCACACCGGACTTAACTCCGAAATGTTTAATTACCTGTAAAACCCTTTCTAAATCATGAACGCCAGACACAGTGGGCTCAGTTACCGCCAGTGCATAATAAGCTCCTGAAATAGAAGATATTACAGGACATCCAGTACCGGGAGCACCATCCATTATAGCATCAGATTTACTGACTTCCGGCGCAAGCAAAGCTGCTTTATCTCTAACTAATGTTACCAATCTTCCGGAATTTTCCTCAGCTACACCTAACTCAGCATGGCTCATCGGACCAAAGCGTGTATCGGAAATAAACCATTCGCCGTTGACAACTTTTTTGCTTTTTATAGCATTATCCTTACAAACCAGATCACATACTCCGCAGCCTTCGCAGGCGAGCTCATCTACTTCATATCTCTTTTTCCCTTTTTCTTCATTCAGCTTTATAGCAGAAAACCTGCAGGCTTTTTCACATTCACCGCACTGAGTACATTTGTCCTGATCTATTTTTACTCCCACTCCTCCGCTAAAATACCCTTTTTCTTTTATTTTCGGAGATAAAATTAAATGCAAATCCGCCGCGTCCACGTCACAATCGGCAATAACTGTAGATTTGGCAAGAGCGGCAAAACTCGCTGTAAGAGAAGTTTTACCTGTTCCGCCTTTACCGCTGATGACAACCAATTCTTTGAGTCCCCTACTCGCTGAAGCATCATATTTTTTTGCCGTTTCGGGAACTATTTTGCCCGACATTTTCTCTTTCCATGCTTTTTTTATCGCTTTTCTTTCTCTTTCCGCCAGAATAAGTATTCTATCGGAAATATTTTCAAATAAAGTTTTAATTTCCGGAAATTTTTCTACAGCCAATTCACCCCTGGAATAGCTTTCTGCTATTCTGCGTTCATCCGGAATTTCTCCGATAATATCCAGCTGCTCTTTTTCGCAATACTCTTTTAAAGCATTATCCATATATTCTGCCCGGTTGACTATTATAACAGGTTCTATTCCTATTTCCCGAGCCATATCTACGGAAAGCTTTAAATCGTTTATACCGAAGGGGGTAGGATCGGTAACTAAAGCACACAAATCCGAATCCTTAACCGTTTCTACAACAGGGCAGCTCGTTCCGGGGGATGAATCTAAAATATTAATCCCTTCTCCTGTATATTCTTTTACTTTTTTCACCAACCTGGGAGACATTCCTCCCTCGGCAGTTTCTAAAAGGGCATAAAAAACTTTAATATTTGCGCTCATACCTTCTTTTACGATTCCTATTTTTCGTTCTTTTTCTATAATAGCACCTGCAGGACAGGCAATCGTGCAACCGCCGCATACATGACACAATTCTTTAAATATGAGAACTTTATTTTTGACGACTGCTATGGCATTATAATGACATATATCGGCACATAAACCGCATAAAGTACATTTATCCCGATCTACCTCCGCGGGTGAGAGCAAAGTAACATCTTCCTGTTTTGTAATAACGGGATTTAGAAACAAATGCCCGTTTGGTTCTTCAACGTCGCAATCCAAGTAACGAACTTTGTTATGCTTTTCGGATAAAACTTTTGCCAGATTTGTAGCTATGAAAGTTTTCCCTGTTCCGCCTTTTCCGCTGGAAATAGCAATGCTTATCCTATTTTTTACCACCCTCTACCTCCGCCGCCTCTACCGCCTCCTCTTCCATCACGGGGACCTCTTCCTAAACCTCTGCCTTTTCCTTTGTCCAAACCTCTTCCGGAACGGGGGAGAGGAAAACCTTGACTTTGACCCGGAGGGAAACTTCGCTGGGGTTTTTCATTGTAATCCGCATCAGAATAAATCGCATTTAGTGGACAGACCTGAACACAGTTTCCACAATCTGTGCATTTATCATTGTCAATTCGGGCTTTCCCATCTACCATAGATATAGCCCCAACCGGACAGGCATTAACGCAAATTCCACATCCCGTACATTTTTCTTTATTTACTTTAAACATTTGATATCTCCTATAGCATAATTTATCTTAATTCTTCAGCTCTTCAAGTCGTTCCAAAGTCTTTTCGGCAATAATTTTTTCTTTATTAAAATGCTTCATCATTCTTATCAAGCATTTATTTTTTTCTTCTTCACTACCAAGATATTTTGCACAATCTTCCATAAATTTCTTTGTCATTTCCACGTTTATTTTTATATACTCGGGTATTTTTTCACTATCATGTCGTATTGCTTCTAAGGTGCAAACACCATGACATATTCCGCAACGTATGCAATCTTCCATTTTTATTTCTGCTCTGCTATCTTCCATAACTATTGCCCCTACGGGACATTCTTCCACACAGACCCTACAACCGGTACATCTACTATCATCTACCCAAGGCATTCTATTCTCCTTTTCTAAAATTCAATATACAACCTTTAATCCTGTT
>CAZHNS010000028.1:0-29663 GCA_964534175.1 uncultured bacterium
TACCACGGAGGGAGAGGGATTTGAACCCCCGTTCCGCTTTCGCGAAAACACGATTTCGAATCGTGCGCTTTCAACCGCTCAGCCATCCCTCCTATCTTTAAAAAACTTTTTCAGCAAATTTGCAGATTCTTCCTTCAAAATACCGCTCTCTACCTCAAATTTCCAGTTCCAATCTTTATTTCTTACGTCGATCACAGAACCAAAAGCACCGAATTTTTCGTCACTCGCCCCATACACTACCCTGCTTATTCTTGCCTGAACCACAGCTCCCGCACACATAAGGCAAGGTTCGAGAGTGGAATACAGCACACTGCCATCTAATCTCCAATCTCCAATAGAATTGGCTGCTGCAGTAATAGCTATAATTTCGGCATGAGCAGTAGGATCTTTAAGGGCTTCCTTCCTGTTTGCTCCTCTGCCAATAATAGCACCGTTTCTAACAACAATAGCACCAACGGGAACCTCCTCATTGCTAAAAGAGTTCTCCGCCTCCTTCAAAGCTTCCCGCATCCATTTCTCGTCTTCCGCCTTATTCATATAAATTTTTTCGTCAACAAGTACGCCTGAGAGGATTCGAACCTCCAACCTGCGGATCCGTAGTCCGCTGCTCTGTCCAGTTGAGCTACAGGCGTAATATCATTTAAAATATACAATAAACCCTTTTACTGTCAAGACTGATAAAAACTCTCATTTGTTCCTTTTGTATGCCTCAGAAACACAACACCCCTAAGCTATTAGCTGTTTGCCTTTCGCGCTAAACTCACCCCAAAACACCCAACTAAATTTTACTACAAAATAGATCCTAGTACTATAATTATTCCCTACAGGGAGGGTTAAGAACGCAAAGTCTTTTATTTGTTTTTTTAAGCTAATAGCGAATGGCCAAAGGCTAAAAGCTATGTTTGACAACCAATTAAACGATCAATAAAAAACGTTAATTAACTAAAAGAATTTTCCCCTGCGAAGGTTTATTATCTCCTGCTTTTAACACGCCGATATAAACCCCTGATGCGGATTTCTTACCGTTATCTCCTTCCCCATCCCAGGAAAGAGTAATTGGCGAAGTTGATCCACTGCCTATAGGAAAAGATTTAACAAGTGTTCCAGTCACATTATAGATGGAAAAGCTAACTTCTTCGGCACCATTAGGTACATTCAAAACAAACTCCGTACTACCACTGAATGGGTTGGGGGAAACGGTGAAGTTTAACGGGGATGGCTCATGCGGAGAAATCTCAATTCCTCCGGTTAAATCCTCTAAAACCCAGACGGTCCCGTCATAATAACAACTCACATATATTTTATTTGTCTTAGGGTTAACACTTATATACCGCGGCCCATCCCCAACTCCTATAGTGCTAACAACAGAACCGGCACCCACATCGATAACACTAACACTATCGTCATCAAAATTCGTTAAATAAATTCTGTTTATCTGCGGGTTTACACCAACTGCCATAGGGTAATTTCCAGCCTCAATAGTATCGATTCCGATATTTGTTGCGCCATCAAATACAACAACGTCTTCAGAATTTTTTCTTGGTACATAGAAGCGGTCCGCCTGCGAATTTACACCAATCATTCCCGGGCCGGGTGGAACAGAAATAGTGGTTATTACCGAATCCCCTTCTCCATCAATTACACTTACATCATTATTATTGGCTGCATAAATACGATTCGTTACAGGGTTAACGGCGACATCCAGAGGTTAGTCTTCAACCGAAATAGCATCAATAACAGAATAAGTGCTGCCGTCGATAACAAAAACGCTGTCGAAATAGACATTTGCCACATATATCTTGTTTGTAACTTGGTTAACAGCAAGACCAAGATAATACTCGACTGAAATATCAGCAATCATAGAGTTATTCGACCCATCAATTACATAAACGACGCTATCTGATCTCCTTGCTGCGTAAATCCGGTTTCTTACCGTATCCACGTCAATATCGTCAACACCTATCGCAAACCCAATAGTATCAATCACCTCGTCTGTTGCGCCATCAATTTCCATGACCCAATACCCGTTACTTACATAGACCTGGTTTGTTGCCGGATTCACCTCGATTCCAGCGGGAACACCTCCAATATCAATCGTATTAATAACAGAAACCTGCCCCATAACTGCAATTGTAAGAAATAACACTAAAATAGTAACCAAATTTTTTCTTAAAAAAGACATAATAGCCTCCTTTTAAACAATAAAAATAATACTGTTAAACTATTTATCTTCCCCATAGAGAAGAGAGAGTACTTAGAGTGTCTTTACCGTTTTATTATGCCCCAAACTTATCCAGCCTTTCCGCGTGAGCAAGGAGAAGAGATGTTAAATATAAAGAGGGCATTCGCCCCATACTTCCTCTATAACATTCTCTCTCGCTAAACGCGGAAACACCGCTTATTCGGGCCCACTTGGATACAATTAAAAGGGGTACAGGATGCCAGGAATGGGATTTATATGCAGCGGGTGTAGAATGGTCTCCGGTAATTGCTAAAACATCCGGAGAGAGATTCATAATTTCGGGAATATAACTATCTGTTTCTTCTATTTTTTCCACTTTTGCATCAAAATTTCCGTCCTCTCCGTATGAATCCACTTTTTTAATATGAATATAAAAATAATCGTAATCCTTATATGATCTTTTAAACACTGCAAATTCTTCCTCGACCGAAGTTGGAGTTCTATCGACATCCATTCCTATTAACTGCGTCAAACCTCTGTACATCGGATAATCGGCAATGGATCGCGCTTTGAGTTTATAAATTTCCTGAAATTGAGGCAAATCCGGATAACCTGAAATGCCACGCAGAACTGCCGCATTTGGTTTTTCATCTACTCCATCGAGAGCTTTTTGTATTTCTCCGGTTAGTTTATTTATAATTTCGGCAGTTTTTTTCGCGGATTTCGAGTCATGTGTCGGCTCTGATTGAAGAATTTTCTCTCCTACTTTTTGAGGATCCGTATCCGACACATCTCCACAAATACCACCTCCTCTAAGCCTGACAACAAACCGGTGTTCTTTACCGCTTGTAAAAGAGATTTTTACGCCTTCTATTTCGGAAATTTCTTTATTTAAATGTTTAATTATTTTTTTATTTACTTCGGTAGCTATTCTACCCGCTCTTCTGTCTTTAACAACACCTTTTTCTACTATACAAAAATTCCCCCTCGCGGTCAGGTCTCCTTTCTTCACCTCGACTCCCACACCCAGAGCCTCCAGAATTCCTCTTCCTATCTGATATTCGACAGGATCGTAACCGAAAAGAGCAAGATGAGCTGGACCACTCCCGGGAGTTATACCGGGAAAAACAGGATCTAATAGACCACACTCATTTTTAGAAGCAAGTTTATCTAAATTCTTAGTTCGCGCAGCCTCAAGAGCCGTTTTGCCTTTATAGGGCAAGCCTCCAAGCCCATCCATAACCAGTAAAACAATCTTTTTATCATTCTTTTTTGTTAGCTCTTTAAGAATCTCAATCGTATCGTACACTTAACCTCCTAAAAATTAAATTTTCTACTCGGAACCAAGATAATGGTCATTCCAAACAGGATCGGTCAGTTCATGCATTTCTTTATCGTAATCTATCAGCCCCTTATTAAATCCATCATCTTTTAAAGCAACAGACGCATCATCATCCGCCGGCTTTACATTATGTTTGTTTATTACCTCAAGAAATTTTCCGCGGTGATCTCTGATAAAACAGGGCATTATCCAGTTCTTGTGCTTATCCTGCGACTGCTTGTACCCGTATTCGAACTGCCATTTCCTTATATCTTTAAAGAACCCGGAATTTATTATATCATTTAAATCACGTCCCTCTTTAAAAGCTTTATTAACATTATCCACGGTATAAGGCATAAACACACAAGGAGTTACATGCCCATCCCAATTAATATAAAAATAACCGCCGGGTCGAGCTCCCGCGATACATCCATCAGACCCCGTAGCCGTACTCCAGAAATCCGCCACAAAAATATCTTCTTTGCGCATAAGATGCCATTCCCATTCATACAATCTGGCTCTCTGTTTTGGTGTCGGCATTAAATCGAGAGTAAATTTTCGTCCTATCGGCATATACTGAAAAATCCAGGCATACATAGCACCAATTTCCTTAAAGAAAAAATCTCTAAATTCATTGGAAGTAATCGCATCAATATTGTGACTGGTAGCAGTTACGGACAAACCAAAAGGAACTCCAGCATTCTTTAGATTACCCATGGCTTTTAATATTCTATCAAAAATCCCATTTCCTCTTCTAGCATCGGTTTCCTTTTTTAATCCTTCTACCGATATAGCCGGAGTAACGTTACCTAATTCAGCCATCCTTTTTGCCACTTCCTCGGAAATCAAGGTACCATTTGTATACATAAGGAAATAAGTATCTCCATATTTTTCATAAATATCAAGAATAGTTTTACCACATTTATCATCCTTATACATCAGAGGCTCTCCCCCGGAAATTACAATAAATTTCACATCCCATAAATCACGCGCTTGATCTATTGCTTTTGTAAAAACATCCCATTCCAATTTTTCATTAAATTCAGCACCACTAGCAGCATAGCACCCCTTACATCTTAAATTGCATTTTTTACCCGGGGATATAGTCATAAAAACAGGCGGCCTTTCTCCGTATTTTCTTAGATGCTCTAATCTATTATAAAAACCACCGAAGAAAACATTTCCCAAAAAAACTCTAAGCAATCCATCAACTGAATCTCTCGACAAATTTCCTTTTTCTACAGTCCTCGCAATGCTTCTAAAAATCGACCTTGCCATATAATACTTGTCTTCCTGAACTTTCAGAGGTCTATTATCCGCATTTTCTCTTATCAAATCCGCATATATGCGCCTTTCCATACTACGAATCAACAAACCCCTTAATTTCTTTTTATTTATCGCAAAGTTTGCGGTGGATGAAATTGCCTTAAAGCTAGCTCTTTTTACAAAATTCATACTTACCTCCCTCCCGTTTTTTAAAATCTAATTAATCTTAAAGATCCAACTCAAGACCAAAACTTTTAATGAATTTTTTTAACAAACTTTTATTCAGCTGATAGAAAACCCATCTTTTATACTGCCTCTTTAAAACCAAACCCGACTCTTCAAGCCTCTTAAGATGATGGGAAACAGTAGGCTGTGAAAGTTTTAGTGCTTCAACAATTTTCGAAACATTTTTTTCCCCTTGATTCAGCATCTTCAATATTTTCAACCTGGTACCATCTGCCAACAAATAAAGAATACTACTTACATCCATTAAACCTCCTAATAAGCTAAATTATAAATTTAATATATAGATGGCTATCTATATATCGTAATTTCTATTATAATACATTACGAAAATATGTCAAGGGTTAATTTCTACCCCTACCCCTCTATTTTTACTTATGCCCTCTCACCCCTTGACAAAGTTACAAAATACTTTAATTATTGATTATCTCTTCGGGGTTGGGTGCAATTCCCAACCGGCGGTGAAAGCCCGCGAGGAGCAATCCTGATTCGGTGGAATTCCGAAGCCGACGGTGACAGTCCGGATGAGAGAAGGGATTAGATTTAAGAAAACCCCGAAGAGGGGTTTTTTTATGAATAAATTAGACGAATATTTTTTAGAAGAAACATTTAAACTTGCGAGAAAAGCTGAAGGAATTGTTTCACCCAATCCTCTCGTTGGAGCCTGTGTGGTAAAGGATGGCGTTGTTGTCGGAAAAGGTTACCATAAGGGTCCCGGAACTCCGCACGCCGAAGTCGAAGCCATAACAGAAGCCGAAAGAAAAACCAAAGACGCTACTTTATATGTTTCTCTAGAACCCTGTTGTCATCACGGAAAGACACCTCCATGCGTAGAACTTATCGAAACCCAAGGAATAAAAAGAGTCGTTGCTCCAATTAAAGATCCCAATCCTCTTGTCAATGGCAAAGGTTTTAAGCACTTGAGGGGTAAAGGCATCCAGGTTAAAACAGAAATTCTGGAAGAAGAAGCGAAGAAACTCAATTCTTTCTATTTAAAATATATTACAAAGAAAATCCCTTACGTTATTTTAAAAGTAGCTATCACCCTTGACGGGAAAATCGGAGATCCGAAAAGGCGGATTTACAAAATATCAGGAGATGAGTCTCATAAGGAAGTCCACTACCTCCGAAATAAAGTAGATGCAGTTCTAATAGGTGTTGGAACTGTTCTGAGTGATAATCCAGCCCTGACAGTAAGGGAAGTTAAAGCAACCAATCAACCCTACAAAATCATAATAGATCCCACCCTTAAGTGCCCTCCAGACGCAAAAATTTTCCGGGAAGGGGGTAAGGTCATTCTTGTTACGACCAGAAAAGAAGCAAAAGAACAATATCCTAGTGCAGAAATATGGATTTTTAAAGAAAAAGACCATCTAATAGATGTTAAAGAAATTTTAAAAAGAGCGGGCGAAGAGAATATTACTTCGATTGTTGTAGAAGGGGGCAGTAAAACTTTTACTCAATTCGTTAAATCTGAAACAGTGGATAAATATCTTCTTTTCTTTTCTCCTTCTTTTATTGGTAAAGGAGTTTCTTTTATCGATTCTCCTCTAAAAAGAGTTTTTTTAGATGCAAGTGCAGTTAAAATAGGAGAAGATATTTTAATAGAGGCTAATAATGTTTACGGGAATAATTAAAAATGTAATCAAGCTAGAGAGAGTAAAAAAGAATAAAAACGATCTGGTAATCCACTTAATGCTGCCTTTCCCCGCGAAGACGGGAGACAGTGTTTCTGTGAACGGGGCCTGTTTAACGGTCTCTAAGATATCGGGAAAAACCTACATGTTTGATGTTTCTTCCGAAACTACCTCTCGCAGCAATCTTTGTAATCTTAACACTGGCGATTGGGTAAATATCGAATCTTCGCTTACCCCGGGCGACTTGCTCCACGGGCACCTTGTTTACGGACATATAGACGGAGTTGGCAAAATCTCGAGCATAAAGAAAACTAAAGGCTCCTATGAATTTATTTTCGATTATCCTTCTGAACTTGGAAAGTTTATAGCCGAAAAAGGCAGCATTGCGCTCGATGGAGTTTCTCTTACTATAACCGAAGTGAAAGAAAAAAGTTTTAAGATTGTTATGGTAAAACATACTTTATCAAATACTAACTTTAAATACAAAAAAAGAGGAGATATCGTGAATATTGAAATAGATCCAATGGCAAGATATTTGCAAAGATTATTGGAGTTCAAATGAAGAAGTTTAGTTCTATAGACGATATAATTGAAGACGTTAAAAAAGGTAAACCTCTTATTGTGGTAGATGATGAAGACAGGGAAAACGAAGGGGATTTTGTTGTAGCTTCTGAAAAAGTTACTCCCGAGGCAATAAATTTCATGGCTAAAGAGGGTCGCGGGCTAATTTGTGTTTCTCTTACCCAGAAAAGATTAATTGAGCTTGAACTGCCACTAATGACCACAAATATTACAGCCCGTCACGGTACGGCTTTCGCTGTTTCAGTAGATGCTAAAGATGGCACAACTACTGGTATTAGTGCGTTTGACAGAGCTTTTACTATTAAAAAACTTATTGACCCCAAAACAAAATCAACTGACCTTTCAAGACCCGGGCATATTTTCCCTATAATGGCAAAAGAAGGTTGTACCTTAAGAAGAGCCGGCCATACAGAAGCTTCTATAGATATTGCCAGGATCGCAGGACTATATCCTTCAGCTGTTATTTGCGAAATAATGGATGAAGACGGAACGATGGCGAGGTTGCCGCGTCTACTCGAGATCGCGGATAAGCATACTCTTAAAATAACTACAATAAAAAGCCTGATAGAGTACAGACAAAAAAGAGAAAAACTAATTAACAGAGAAACAGAAGTTGCCTTTCCTACTCATTATGGAAAATTTCGGCTTATTCCTTATACAAACGTTATAGATGATAAAGTCCATATTGCTCTTGTTAAAGGAAAAGTAGCCAATCAAAAAGATGTTTTGGTTAGAGTTCATTCGGAATGTTTAACCGGAGACACACTTCGTTCTCTCCGGTGTGATTGCGGAGAACAACTGGTCAATGCTCTAAAGGCCATACAGAAAGAGGGCAGAGGCGTTTTTCTGTATATGAGACAAGAAGGAAGAGGAATTGGGCTTTTAAATAAACTTAAAGCTTACAGTCTTCAAGACGAAGGATTCGACACAGTCCAGGCAAATGAAAAGCTGGGCTTCAGGATGGACCTGCGCGACTATGGAATAGGAGCTCAGATATTAAAAGACCTTGGTTTATCAACCATTCGTCTTCTAACAAATAATCCGAGAAAAATTGTAGGGCTGGAAGGTTACGGTCTTAAAGTAACCGAAAGGGTCCCAATAGAAATCGAACCGACGGAAGAAAATATTAAATATCTAAAAACAAAGAAAAACAAATTAGGTCATACACTTAAAAATGTTTAAAAGGAGGGTTTATGGAACACAAGGGTCTAATCAAAGGGAAAGGAATTAAAATAGCAATTATTGTCCCCCGATTTAACTCCAGAGTAACCGGAATATTAAAAGAAGGAGCGATGGACTGCCTCGAACGACATGAAGTAAAAGAAGAAGACATCGATATATATTGGGTTCCGGGTTCTTTCGAGCTACCAATGCTTCTTTCCAAGGTTGTAAAAATTAAAAAATATGATGGGTTTTTAGTCCTTGGAGCTTTAATCAGGGGTGAAACACCTCATTTTGATCATCTTGCGACGGAAACAACAAAAGGTATAGCCAAGATATCCCTCGAGATAAATAAGCCTGTAGGTTACGGGGTTATAACTGCCGACACAGAAGAACAAGCTCTAAGTAGAGCGGGGATGAAAGTCGGCAATAAAGGATGGGATGCGGCTTTGACAACTCTGGAAATGATAAACCTTTACAAAGAAATAGAAAAGTGAAGGGCAAAGGATCAAGAAGACTCGGCAGGATACTTGCGGTTCAAGTCCTTTATCCCAAGAGGATAAATCTTAAGCTTTCAACCGCTCATCTCGAGAAAATTATTAGTTTAAACAGGCAGGATTACGATGAAGACACTTTAGCTTTTGCAAAAACCCTGTTGAATCTGGCAGAAGAACACTTAGAGGAGGCAGACAAATTAATCAAAACGGTTCTTGAAAATTGGGAATGGGACCGACTCTGCGCTATGGATAGAGCTATTCTTGGGATAGCTGTATTGGAACTGCTATACCTGCCTGACGTTCCTGCAAGGGTAGTAATTAATGAAGCAATTGAAATAGCAAAGGAATTCTCAACTGAAAAATCAGGCATATTCGTAAATGGTATACTTGATTCCATAGCTAGAGAAAAAGGGCTCTTATGATATATGCCATAATTTCCGACATACACGGAAATTTAGAAGCGCTTCTTGCAACCTTAGAATGCATTAAATCTTACAAAAAAAAGATAGATAAAATTATATGCCTGGGAGATATTGTGGGTTATGGAGCGGACCCGGGTGAATGTATCAGAATTACCAGGGAAATTTCTGACGTTATCCTTGCAGGCAACCACGACTTTGCGGTTTGCGGAGAGACATGCATAGAGGATTTCAATGCGTACGCACGCGCAGCAGTTCTTTGGAGTAGAGACGCGCTAAATGAAGCTGAGATTAATTTTTTGAAAGATTTACCTCTACTCTACGGAGAAAAAAGTGAGGATTTTGCCCATTCTTCCCTACATCGACCGGAGTCCTGGAGATATCTTTCCGGAACTCCTGATACATTTATAGATTTCCAGATCATGGAAAAAAATGTTCTTTTTGTAGGACATACTCACATCCCGGCAATTTTTGAAAACGAAGGCACACAGGTAAAAAGACTAAATGCTTCCGAGTTATTCTTGAATCCTAATAAAAAATATATCATAAATCCCGGGAGCGTGGGGCAACCGAGAGATAGGAACCCGAGAGCCTCCTTCTCTATCTTTGACTTAGAAAACAAATCTATTGAAACGATTCGTGTCGAATACGATATCAAGGAAGCACAAAGAAAAATTCTGGACGCGGGACTCCCTGAAGTCCTGGCTAATCGTTTAAGTTGCGGAGGATAACAGTTAAAAAATTTGTTATCTTGAGTAAGCAGAAAACACCTTGACAAAGATAGCCGATTTTTTATCATAAAATCATGAGGATAATTTTAGCTTCTTCCTCAGAAAGGAGGAAGGAGGTTCTTAAACAACTCGGAGTAAAAGTAGAAATTATAGTTCCAATTATTGAGGAAACTATTCGGAAGACTCCGGTAGAAACAGTGATCCACAATGCTACAAGAAAAGCCGCCTGGGTTTTTGAAAACAAAAAAACAATTAAAAAATCAGTTGTTTTAGGTTTTGATACCTTGGTCTTTCTGGAAAACAAAATACTTGGGAAACCCATAGACAGGGAAGATTCCATCAGAATGTTAAAAGAATTATCGGGAAAGTGGCACGAAGTGTACACAGGAGTCGCTGTTTTAAAAGACGGAACTTTCTTTCAGGATTATGATAAAAGCGAAGTAAAATTTCATCAATTAACACATTCTCAAATTTCATACTACGTTAATTCGGGTCAAAATCTCGATAAGGCCGGGTCCTATGGGATTCAGGATAAGAATATGTCTTTTATTGAAAGGATTGAAGGTAGTTTTTCCAACGTAATTGGATTTCCTTTAGAAGTCAGTAGAAACCTATTAAAGGAATCCGGGTGTGACATACTGTGAGAAGCAAATTATGATTTGGGCAGAGACTATTAAATGGTGTGGTGATTGCGCGAGATTAATCGATCAAAGAAAGTTACCTCATGAGGAGGTTTATGTAGAGATCAGAACAGCTCTGGATATGTGTAACGCAATTAAAAATATGACTATAAGAGGAGCTCCTGCTATTGGTGTAGCAGCGGCCTATGGTATTGCTCTTGCTGCTCTAAACTGCAAAAACCAAGAATCTTTGGAGAAAAAGATAGACTTAATTGAATCAGCAAGACCAACTGCTCAAAACCTTTTCTACGCGGTAAGGAGAATGAGAAAACTTCTCAAGGGTGAAGATGTTGATACTTCTCTTTTTGTCGAGGAAGCACTTAAAATCCACGAAGAAGACAAAAGGCTCACTCTGCTTCTCGGAGAAAATGGGTCCAAATTAATAAAAGATAACTCTTTATATATGACTATTTGTAATGCCGGGGCTCTTGCAACAGGTGGAATCGGTACTGCGTTGGCTGTCTTTTATAAAGCTAAAGAAGAAGGAAAAGAAATTACCGTTTTCGTTCCAGAAACGAGACCTTTTCTTCAGGGAGCAAGACTTACTGCCTGGGAACTTAAAAAAAACGGTATAAAATCTATTCTTATTGTAGACAGTGCTGCCTCACACATACTAAAGAGTGAAAATATCAGTGGTATATTTACAGGAGCAGATAGAATTGCAAAAAATGGTGATACCGCGAATAAAATAGGCACATATTCGTTATCTTTATCTGCAAAGGAAAACGACGTTCCGTTCTATGTGGTTGCTCCCAGCACGACTTTCGATCTCAAACTAAAAGACGGTAAAGATATTCCAATAGAAGAAAGAGCAAAAGAAGAAGTAACAGAATTCATGGGTTTGCCGACTGCGCCAATTGACATAGATGTAAAAAACCCCGCCTTTGATGTTACTCCCCACAGATTCATCAGCGGCATTGTCACTGAAAAAGGGATAATTTATCCTCCATTTGAGAAAAATATGAGTGTAATCGAATGCTGATTTTCCTACTGATTCTCGTTGAAGAGGACGTTTTTAATCCTGCTTTGCCTCCACCGGAAATAGAGCCCGAAGTAGAATGGTTTAGGCAAATAGAAAAGAATTGGATAAATATGGCTTTGAACAGAGAGATAGATTATAACCTTGTGGCATTTAAATTTAGGAATTTATCTCTCGAAAGCCTAAACGAAAGGGACTTTACGGACCATTATCGAATTAAAGCTTCTGCTAAATCGCTATCTTATAATCTCCAGACTAATTACGTTGAATGGAATGGAATTCGATTCTCGAAAACATCGGGATGGAAATGGCTTGCAGAAGAGAAGAGTTATTTTCTTGGTTGGTTCGAAGCTTTTAGCTGCCAGGACTCAGTTGCTGCCGACTTTGGTGCACGTTTTTACCCGCTAGTAAGACCTTTCTTTCTGGGAGGATGGATTAACTATAAGGAAAGCCTGGATTATGGTCTAATTCTTCAAATTCATTTTTTAAGGGGAGAATTAGGTAAAGAAAGACAGTGTGTCGGCTTTGTTAATGATTGCGGTGAAATCAAGGTGGGCAAGTTCCGCGAGCGTTTTCCGATTGTCTTTTATCCCCTCGAAGGTTTCTTCCCAAAAGTTGGCGTTTTTTATGGAACTAGGATAAATCTTTTTGATTTTAAAATTATTGGAGGCAGAAAATATTTTTATGCGGAGGGAGATGATATTCTCCGCTGGGAAGATGGAGAAGTTTATTTCGGGAATATCCAGTTCGAAAAAGAAAATTTCGGGTTTCAGTACTTCTATCAAGATAAAGGCATGGTGAGACAATTCGGAGAAATTCACGCAAATGTAGGATTAGGAATTATTGGCTCGCAAGTTTGTCTAACCGGTTATCTTACACCAAGGAAATATATTACAGGGGGATTCTCTCTATGGTTGAGGACAAAATTCTCACCCTTTTTCTCAATTAGAAATTTATCCTGGGCGCCCGAGAATGCTTTTCGGGAACCTGTATATTATCTGGGGATAAGATATGCTCAGTGATTCTGAAAGGAGAGTACTCTTTTTTATTATTGCTGTACTTCTTGTAGGAAGCTTAACGGGATTTTTTCATTCTATTCCTGAAGAAAAAACAGAAAAAACTACATCTTTCCCTATATGTATTAATTCTGCAACCGCCGAAGAATTAGTTCTCCTTCCGGGAATAGGAGAGGTAACAGCTAAAAGAATATTGGAATATAGAAGCAAAAACAATAATTTTAAAAGTAAAGATGAAATTATGAGAGTTAAAGGTATAGGAAAGGTTAAGTTCGAAAAAATTAAAGATAAGATTAGTATAGAGTAATTTGGAGGTAAGTATGGAAATGAATTTGATAGATATTGAGCGCCCAGAAAACGCAAATGTTATAATAGGACAAACTCATTTTATAAAAACCGTAGAAGATATCCATGAAGCTCTTGTTACTTCACTACCCATGATTAAATTCGGTGTCGCTTTCTGCGAAGCTTCAGGTGCCAGACTAATACGTCATAGCGGAACAGATAAGGGATTAGAAGACCTGGCAGTGAAAAATGCAGAAAAAATTGGAGCCGGGCACTCCTTTGTTCTAATCCTTGGCAACGCTTTTCCGATAAATATCATGAAATCACTAAAGGCTGTGGATGAAGTTCTTTATCTCTATGCCGCAACCGCAAATCCAATCAAAGTAGTTGTCGCCGAGGAGGGTGAACAAAGGGGTATTCTTGGAGTACTGGACGGAGAGAAGCCACTTGGAGTCGAAGGCGAAAAAGATATTGCCGACAGAAAAGAACTGCTCAGAAAAATAGGGTACAAACTTTAAATGAAATATGAAAAAAGAAAAAGGCGCAGATATTTTAGAATTTATAAGCAACATCATCTACGAAAAAAAGCAGGTTGAAGATTACGGGGTTTATCTCACAATAGGCAAGGTTTTTCGATTTACCGGTACGGCAGATATCGATTTCGGAGGCAGCGAATACAAGAAAAGCGAAATACAGGAAATCTGCCCTGTTAAACGGAAAGAGGAGGATAAATACGGCTGGTGGGAACTCACCGCAGGAGAATATTTAATCGAATTCAATGAAGAAGTAAAGAAACTTCTCCCTGATGCTAATCTAATTATATTGCAGCCTTCAGAAAGGATAACTTTAAACGGAGCTTTTCATGCAACGAAAGTGATTGAAAAAAAGGGGAAAATAAGATTGACTCTTTATGTGGGGAAAAACGGAATAGATATAAAGGAAAATGCAAGAGTGAGCGAACTAATCGTGCTCGATTGATTGTAATATGAAAGAAAGAGTATTGTTTATATGCATACACAATTCCGCTCGGTCACAAATGGCTGAAGGCCTGCTCCGTAGTTTATATGGTGAGCGATATGAAGTTATTAGTGCGGGAACTGAACCCGGGGAAGTAAACCCAAACGCAATAGAAGTAATGAAAGAGATAGGAATCGATATTTCAAATCATTATTCTAAAAACGTTAAAGATTTCATAAATGAAGATTTCGATTATGTGGTAACTGTATGCGGCGGCGCCAGGGAAACTTGCCCCTTTTTCCCCGGAGGGAAAAAGCAGTTACATAAAGGTTTTGAAGACCCATCATCATTTTCGGGGAACAAAGAAGAAGTACTGGCCAAATTCAGAGAAATTAGAGATAACTTAAAAGAATGGATCGAGGAGTTTTTCAATGGAAACAAATAAGGCTTTAATAATAATCGATGTGCAGAATGATTTCTGTCCTGGAGGAACACTGGCGGTACCAGAAGGAGATAAAATAATACCCATAATAAATAAATCATCTGAAAAATTTAAAAAGGCAGTTGCCACACAGGACTGGCATCCTGAAGGCCATATGTCCTTTGCGGTTAATCATCCGGGTAAAAAAGTTTACGATGTTATTGAATATAAAGGTGTAGAACAGGTACTATGGCCATCACACTGCGTTTCGGGAACTCCCGGTGCCGAGTTTCATCCCGACCTCGATACGGAAAACGTAGATTTAATTTTAAGAAAAGGAAGCAACCCCGAAATTGATTCTTATTCGGCATTCCAGGAAAATGACAAAAAAACCCTGACCGGTCTTGAAGGATATCTAAAAATTTTAAATGTAAAGAAAACTTACTTCTGCGGACTTGCCCTTGATTACTGTGTTTTTTACTCGGCGATGGATTCAAAAAGGTGTGGATTCGAGACATATGTCATAATAGACGCTACAAGGGGCATCGATTCGCCTGAAGAAAATATTGATAAAGTCTTAAGAGAAATGAAAAAGTTTGGTATAAAAGTAATTAATTCGAAAGACCTATAGGAGGCAGGATGTTACCAGTTGAAATTAGTTCAGGTATATATTGGATAGGTGTGGATGACCGTACGACCGATCTATTTGAAGGTCTCTGGCCTATAACAAGGGAAGGAGTATCATATAATTCTTACCTGATAAAAGACAAGAAGAAAGCTATAATAGACCTGACTAAAGCTATAAAGGGAGACGAATTCTTCGACAATATTAATGAGATAGCTGCTATAAACGATATAGATTATATTATCATAAACCATATGGAACCTGATCACTCAGGGATACTTAAAACTTTCCGGAAAATTTCTCCTAACGTAAAAATTTTAGGCTCACAGAAAACAAAAGAAATGCTCCAAGATTTTTATGGCATAAAAGATAATGTGGAAGTCGTGAATGACGGCGACGAAATTTCACTGGGAGAAAAGACTCTGAAATTTTTTTCTACCCCAATGGTTCACTGGCCGGAGACTATTATGACTTACGAAGTTTCTAACAAGATTCTTTTCTCCTGCGACGCCTTTGGAAGTTTTGGAGCACTGGAGGGAAGCATTTTCGACGACCAATGCAAAAATCTTAACTTTTATATAGACGAAGCAGTCCGGTATTACGTTAACATCGTGGCCAAATTCAGCAAAATGGTCCTTAAAGCCATAGATAAACTAAAAAATGTTCCTGTCGAGGTAATCGCCCCTTCCCATGGAAGAGTATGGAGAAAAAATCCAGCGATGATAGTAGAACTATATATGAAACTTGCAAGTTTAGAGGAGAAAGAAGCTGAGCCGGGGGTGACTTTAATATATGGTTCTATGTACGGGAATACTGAGAATATGATGAACGCGGTAGCGCAAGGTATTTCCGGGACTGGTATCCCCCTTGAAGTATTCGACGTTTCCAGAACCCACGTAAGTTACCTATTACCCTCCTTATGGACAAAAAGTGGTGTAATGATTGGAGCACCGACTTACGAAGCAGGTATTTTCCCCACTATGGGAAACGTGCTTCACATGGCATCTATTAAGAGCATAAAAAATAAGAAATTCGCAATGTTTGGCAGTTACGGTTGGAGCGGAGGAGCTTTAAGGGAAATAAAAGAAATAATCGAACCATTAAAATGGCAACTTACAGATTCACTTGAATTTAAAGGAGGCCCTTCAAAAGAGGAACTCAAGAAAGGTGAAGAGTTCGGCAGAAAATTTGGCGAACTTCTTAAAAATAAATAATCACGGATTAACACTGATAAACACTGAAATAACAAATAATTGGATGACAACTAATTTTTTAATTATGCTTATTTTACCCCTCATTTTTAAAACCTCCTGCTAAAAATTTTAAATTGAAAGTTTTAAGTTATAAATTTTAACAAACTCCTAAACACTTACTTATCTTTAATTTCATCGCTCTATTTTTCCCTTTTTTTCAAATTTAAAATTTTCAATTATTTTTATTGTAGGGTGTGGTCAATTTGCATTTTCAAATTTTCAATTTCTAATTTAAAATTAAAGCCTGTCACGGTTGCAAATACCACTTACTACTACCACCACGATCAATTACAAACCAACTACCATCGTAACAAATGAATTTTTGTCGATCAGTTGACCAGAAAATAGCTCCTCCGCTACTGAATTCATTAATTGTATCTGTTTCTTCAGCTAAAATTTCTATAATTATAGGCCCGGATGTACCAATAACGACAAGACTATCACTCGAACCCCAATCTGGAAACCCAGTCCTCGGATATTCCGAAATAATACTATCATTTCTTAAGTTAAAAATTTTCACTCCCCAACTACCATACGCAATCAAAGTATCGTCAGGGCTCCACGCGGGATACCTCGCATCAGCATCCGAAACTATCTGATGGTCATTTCCTCCGCTCCGATCCATCATCCATATTCCCTGACTTGGTTTTTGATAAACGATCTGCGAAGCATTGGGAGAAAAATCGGGATTTCTTCCGCTTCCTATTTCAGAAAGAGAATCTCCATTTCTTTTAACCGTATACATGACAGGATAATGATCTCCTCTTCTCCAGTCTTCTATACTTAAAACGACCCAATCCCCGGCACTTGAAGTGGATATGGGACCTATTTCAGGACCTGCTTCGAATTCGCAAGACGCAATCTCTCTAATTTCCCTTAAACCAGAACCATCACTATTTATCTCATATAATGTTATTTCTTCACTTCCTCCAACCTGTGCTCCCCAATTATCAATCTTTTGTTCCCCTGTATCCTCCAGAAATACTATCTTTCCGTCACTAGTCCAATTTGGAGCTTCCCAATTTTGCCAATAAGTTGTTTCATGCCCGCATCCCTGAAACATTAATACAACAATTATACTAATTAATATCCATATTTTTCTCATATATCCTCCAGCTATCACCTAACCAACACAACCTTTTCAGTTTTCTCATTTCCTTTAACACTGATAAAATATATACCTGATGAGATTGCTTTATCTCCGAAACCAAGCATGGTTTCAGGGCTGACATCAGGATATTCCTTTATTACTCTTCCGGTAACATCCCGAACGATTACAGTGCCTGAAATATTTCCTTTGTATGTAAAATTCAAAGAATTAACCGCGATATTCGAAGGTAGAACAATATAACCGGCTGTGTTTTCTTCTGACGGATCTGGCTTTTCTTCTATTCCAGACAAACTCGTACAACGAATGATATAAAAACCATCATTATAGTCTGTCACATAGATGAGATCATTCGCTGGAAAAACGTCCCAGGTCATATATTCTGTAGTGTAATATCCAATTTCCGAAGGCGAAGAAGGGTCTGAGACATTTAGTATCCGAAGGCCTTCATCTTCCCAATAACCAGTTACATAAGCAATGGTGTCCAATACATAAACGCCAACACTAGTAGTGCTAGAATAACTTCCTATTTCCGTAGGAGAATCAGGATCCGAAACATCGAGGATTTGGAGTCCGTCCCACCAGTCTGCGACATATGCAACACTATCTTTAACATATACATCAACAATATAACCTCCCGTTTTAAAACTACCTACCTCAAAGGGATTATCCGGGGCAGAAACATTGATTATCCGGAGCCCTGAATCGGCGTCTGCAACATAAGCTAAAGTGTCCTGTACAAACACACTCCGGGCCTCATCCTTGGTATCACAGCCGCCTATTTCTATTGGAAAAGCTGGATTCGAAACATCCACGATAGATAATCCGGAAAAACGCTCTGCCAAATAGGCTAATGTATCTTTGACAAACACGCCACAAGAAAATCCTCCGGTAACACAATTTGCCGTCCGGAAAGGTGACGATGGATCAACAATATTTATTATACATAAACCCGAATCTCCATCCGCGATATAAGCGAAATTATCAACTACGAAAACATTGAAAGCGGTGAGTTTTGTATTGCAATATCCTATTTCAGTAGGATTTTTCGAGTTCGAAACATTCATAATACGAAGTTTCCCGGGGCTGCTTGCAATAAATGCTAAGGTATCTATTACATATATACCATTAGTTACTCCCCAGGTATCATAATTTCCTATTTCTGAAGCGCCACTTGATATATCTATTATTTTAAATCCATAATAAAAATCTGTAACATATACCAGATTTTCTTTCATGCTGACTCTTTGGTATAAAGATAGCGAATTATCTTTATAGGTTTCTATTTCTGAAATCGAGTTGGGTTCTGAAATATCGAGTATAGTAAGCCCATTATCTCTATCAGTAATACATGCTATTGTGTCTTTTACGGAAACATCGAGAGCGAGACTGCCCGTGACGTAATTACCCACAAATTCTGGAAAAGCCGGATCTGAAATATTAAGAATGCATAAACCCGAATCTCCTCCCGCGACATAAGCAAATGTGTCACTTACATAAATCCCATTTGCGCTTACCCAATCTCCTATTTTGTAACTTCCGACGGTATCCGGCGAGGAAGGGTAGGAAATGTCTATAATTTTTACTCCGTCGTAGCCCGCAGCCACATAAGCAAAACTATCTTTTATTTCTATACTGCTAGAATATGGTATCTCCGGGATTTCGCCTATTTTCACGGGAATTTCCGGATCGGAAACATCTATTACTTGAAATCCTGAAGAGCTGGTTGCGATATACGCAATGGTATCTACTACATATATACCTCCCATTCCTCCAGTTGGACTATAATGTCCGATTTCTTCTGGAAAAAATGGGTCAGAGATATTTATTATACGAAGCCCATAGTTACCTGCTGAAACAAAAACCAGTGAATCAACTGCAAAAATATCGTATATCAATGACGCAATTTTGATTTTGCCTAGACAAACAGGGTTCGAAGAATCGGAAATATTAAGTATTCTTAAATATCTGCCATCATCTATAAAAGCAAGTGTATCTTTTACAAAAAGAGATTGACAAATGCCCCCGAAATATCCGCCCTCGAGAATACAATTTAAAGAATCTCTCCTCATTGCCGATCGCTTCAGTGTACTTTCTGGCGGTTTAGGTACAGGAAGAGCAAACGGATGATCTTTTGTTAACCTCTTGATAGTCGATTCAAATCTTCCATCTGACCCGGATAGCAAATCGCTCCCAGAAAGAAAAGCACCATAAAACAGAACTAACACTAAAAATAAAATTATTATTTTTTTAATCACAAAAAAACCTCCTGCTAAAGTTTTTAAATTTTAAATTGGAAGTTATAAATTTTAAATTTTAAAAATTCCTCCTATTTATCAATTTACAATTTTCAATTTTAAACTTACAATTAACTGTTACGGTTCAAGACTCCATGTATTGCCAGAGTTCCTATCAGTTATCCTGTATTCTCCACTTGCCCATCCTATAAAGTGAGCACCTCCAGGGGCCCACTTAGCTCCCCCCCCCAACCCGCAGTAACATTGGACAGATTATTTGTGTTCCCAGAATCATAATATACAATCCTTGCGTATCCACCTCCACTTCCACTTACTGCATTTGAATCAACTGGGCCCCAATCGGGCATATCTATTTCTACAAAAAAGTTGTTAAGAAAAATACCCAAAGTGTCTATTATTAACAAAGTATCCACATTGGGATAACCAATAACATAAGCAATCCTACCCCCATCGGGACTCCACGCAGGATACCTCGCATCAGTATCCGAAATTATCTGATGGTCATTCCCTCCATCCCTATCCATTATCCATATTCCCTCATCTGGCTTTTCATATACAATCTGTGATGCGTCCGGCGAAAAATCGGGATATCTTCCACTTCCAATCTCAGAAAGAGAATCCCCATTCCTTTTAATCGTATACACAACAGGATAATGGTCTCCTCTTCTCCAGTCTTCTATACTCAAAACAACCCGATTCCCGGCACTCGAAGTAGATATAGGAACTAAAACTCGACCACTTTCAAAGCTACAGGATACTATTTCTCCTATCTCCTGTAAATTGTTGCCATCTTCATCTATCTCGTAAAGAGTTAGCGTCTGATTCCCGCCAACCATATCACCTAAACTGTTAACTCTCTGTTCTCCGTCGTCTTCAAGAAATACTATCTTTCCATCGCCTGTCCAGTTCGGAGCTTCCCAATTCTGCCAATAAGACGTTTCAGTACTACATCCCGTAAACATCAACAAAACAATTATTAAACTAATTAATATCCATATTTTTCTCATATATCCTCCGTTTCTTACTCTTTCGGCTATCCGCCTTCTGCTTACCACTTTTTCTACACCCTATACCCTCTTTTCACCTCACCAACACTACCTTCCGTTGTTCCTCATTTCCCTTAATGCCAATAAAATATATCCCCGACGAAATTTCATTACCGCCAAACTTTAAAGTTTTCTCCGGCTTAATATCCTTATATTCCCTTACTACCCTTCCCGTAACATCCCTAACAATTACAGTTGAAGATTTTGTCCCTTTATATGTAAAATTAATAAAATTTAATGCTATATTTAAAGGAATCACAAGATAACCCTCTATATACGCTAAAGGTTCCGAAACTCGTAAACCACTTGTATCCGGCGTAGTATCTATATCAAGTTGTGGATTTATAAGAGCCTGGACACCTACTGATGAACCGCCGAAAAGGTAGATACCATCACAGCTATCTCCTAAACCTTCTACACCAATCCCATCGGTGTACATTTCACCTTTTAATAGTGGGTAATATGAATCCCATGAGTTATCACTATAATCATAATACAAAACTCTATCACTAAAGTAGTATCCCCCCATTAAATAAAGAATTCCCTTATACACAGAATTACTGGCAAGGTAAAAGTCTCCAGGGAGATGAGCAAATATAGTAGCATCTAAAGTCCATGTGTTATTTACAGGGTCATAGAATAGCGTCGAGGAGACTGCATGATTCATGTAATCTTGTCCTCCGGCTATGTAAATTGTATCATTTTTAACCCATCGAGCTACACGGCACCTTGGGTATGGGATATCTTCTTTTCTTGTCCACCCACTACCTGGCTCATATTCCCAAGTCGTGTTAAGTACATCGTCTTTTATACGATTATAACCTCCAATTTTATAAACTTTACCATTTGCGGCGGCACACGCGTAATAAGCAACGGAATCTCCCGTACCAGCTGAAACTGTCCAGTTATTTCCCGATATCGAATATTTATAAAGTGAATCTTTTTGGTCCCATATAGAAGCGCTATACCCACCGGGAACGTATATAGTATCTCCAAGTATACATGCATCTATAGCATAAAGACGAAGAGGCAAATTCGCACCGCGAGACCAGCTACCATTAACAGGATTATAAATAAAAAGAGAATCTCCTGTACCTCCGTTACCTCCAATAACATATACATAAGCCCCATCAAATACAACAGCTTCCTCATTTAACTTTATAGGCAAATTTGTTACAATCTTCCACGGACTGACTCTACCTGCACTTACAAGACTATCATTTGAAAAATCGATATCATAATGGAATGAAGTGTTTATTCTGCACTCATAATCCGCATATTCATTAAATACAATCGAACCAAAGTTTACATCTATAGAATCTCCGGCTAGGATTAAAACATTTAAGGAGTCTTTAGTAAAAACAGGACTTCCATCCAGAGTAATTTCCGAATGAAGATTAACCGTATAATCGCTTATTCCTCCATTTTTAAATCTCGCGATTACCTCATAAGGGATATTTGTATCACAGTAGGGAGGAGGCATCAGTATTGAATCTGCTTTGAAATCTATTTCCGCTAAAACCAGCATTCCGAGTGTATCATCTATATCAGTAGAATCCGGAGTTATCGAAGAACTCAAGTATTTACAACTATCCGCGACTGTCATTGTCCAGTTTCCGAAATTGATTTCAATTGAACTATCCGGCAATAATGTTACATTATTGCTGTCTTCACTAAAATAAAAAGGGCTTCCTGAGGCGCTTAGAATTTCGGCACGAGCAGTGAATGTCATTGCTGAGTCACCAATATTTCGGAATGTTGAGGAAACCGCATAAGAGGAATCCAATTTTACAAGATAAGGAGGAAAGTTTAAAGATACGACCCCGATATCGTGAGTACCCCCGTATTTAAAATGCCCTTTTATTGTAACATTGTCGATTCCTACTGCAATACCATTCTGGGAGTGATCTAAATACCTCCACATAAATTGAATGCTATCGGCAATGCCTATCCAGAAGGACACAGTATCCCAACTTGTTACATAATATTCATAATCGATTAATTTTGTCCACTCCTTCCACTCTCCTAGTTCAAATATCTTATAGTACAGCCTGAAGGTATCGTTAAGGTACCCTGGGTCCCAATAACCAAACGAGTATAGTAGCTTCATTGAATCGAATGAAGTGGTAAAAAATTTAGGAGTTATCAGGTCTTCTCCAGGTAAAGATACATAATCATCTTGAATCCAATCTTCGTAAAAAGCGTATACTGTACCTGAATCAGGTGGCGCGGTTTGACCTGCAAATTCATCTGAAACACCCACTTCCTAGGAACCGTCATCTCCATTCCCATCGATAACAGTCCAATCAGAAGGTATGGAACCCGATTCAAAATCCTCGAATAATAGCTGCTGCCACATCGTTCTTTCCTTTGAGCTTGCTTCAGAAGTCAAGTTATCCGCGAGAAGATAAACCGAAAAAACTAAAATAATAATTATTAATATTTTTATTAATTTTTTATACACGAAAAAACCTCCGGTTTCTTACGCTTTCAATATCTTCATCACTATACTCTTATATCTATACCCTGATTACCCTTCAAACAATCTATCGCTTATTCCTTGATTCAGTTTTACATTTTTATACTCGATTGTCATTTTACCGGTTTTACCCATCGGTGTTGGGATGGTCATGTTTATCCTTTTTATTACCCACGCTCCTTTTATATTTTCGTATTCCATATTTATCTTTGTCGTTCCGTAATTTGAAAACATTTTTTGATTGGTTATTACACCTTTATTCATATCGACAGTCATCTCCATTTTTTGAATCATCGGGTCTCTCTTTTCGGGAATTACCTCGAGAACGACCTTTTCCGGAGTTTCGTTAGAACTCCTCGAAAGCAAGTTCTTGATGAGCGATTTTTTCTCTGAAATTACAGACACCTTATTTTGCTTTAAGAATTCGCCGAAATCCTGCTGTAAATCCATACCCGGAGCAAGAGAAGTCGGGCTTTGAGCTGTTGCTGAATTCATTGTCGACGCTGGACGATTCATTACTTTTTTCTCGCCCCCGCTCTCCATTATCATTTTATCCCCGTTCATAATCATTGTCATTTTCCCGGAGGGAGTTCCTCTGCCCATTGTAGAGGGACTGACCGGCAAACCGGCGGGAGCGCTCATTTCCATCCTCATTTTATCCTTACCCTTAATCCACATTTTCATCGACTGCTGCTGAACACCCATTTCTCCCATATCCACGCTCATTTCAGCTGAGCATTCCATATCCTGAACTTTATCTATATTTTTTTGTAAAGCGGCTATAACATCATCTACTTCCGTGGCGTAAACCGAGACAGCAACAAAAAAGAAAAGAATAAAAACTAATTTCTTCATTAACACCTCCCTCTGGAAATTGTAAATTTCAAATTATAATTAGCCAATTGTAAATTTTATAAAAAAAACAAATTACCCTATCCACTTTACAATTAGGCTATAATTTTTACCTTTCTAAATCTATATTTCTAAATTCTTAGAACTTCTTCAACGTTTCTGCTAAAATTTTATAAAAACAATATTTGAAAAATAAAAAACTATTTATTTTCTATATTTATTTTTAATATTATAAGTATCTATTTTCTTTTGTCAAGTGTAAAATTGATACTCCTTATTAGCGCAGATTAGGGTTAGGGTATAGAGTGTAGAAAAAGCGGATATCTTTTTATCCTTGTGTTTATGTGGCTCAGTGTAAGATATTTGTCTAAAAACCCTTGTGGTTTTTCTTGGGTATAGTCTTCGCGATTATTCTAATTCTTCCGGGTTAATATAATCCCCGTATTTTTCCTGTGCTGCGTTTAGCCTTTCTCTCTGTTCTTCTAAAACATCGAAAAGAATCTGCGGCGCGTCCATAACCTGTGTTTTGTAAATTTCTTCTATTCGGTCTATTTTCGCAAGATTCTCCTTTACTCTTATTTTGAACTGTTCATTGTAATCTTCTTCTTCGAAATTTTTATTTAATATTCCCTCGAAAAGTTTCTTTAGGTCTTCGTACTTTGGTATACGTCCGGTAGGGGCATCTATTGCACCTACATCCCTGTTCGCTCGGAGTTCCGCCCATTTATACCACACTTTTTTGTCTTCTCTTGAGTTAAGGAACTTACCATCCTTATCTTTAAGGAAGTAATTGACCGCAAATATGCTGGGTTCTTTTTCAAGTCCTTTTGCAAAATCAAGATTTGCATTGATGTAATCCCTTATTGGGATGGAGAGGAAATCGAGGTTCGACATGGGATTGAATTTTCTTACCCCCTCTTTTCCTAGAGTTGCAGCGGTGGTTTCTGATTCTAGCGATGCTCCGTATGCAATTATACCGTGTGCCCAGTCGAAAGCTTCCTTTATAGGCACCCAGGTATCTGAATCTCTTCCTCCGTAAACCATACCTCCGACTTCAACACCTTTAGGGTCATGTAATGTCGGGTCAAGATTGTCGAAATTCTCAAGCTCGACTGTAAAACGGGCATTACGGTGTGATACGGTTATTTCTTTACCGCTTTCATCTTTTTCCCCTTTATGCCATTCCCCCGAGTGATTTATACCTTTCTCAGGTGTTTCACCGTCTTTACCGATCCAGTGCACTCCTCCCTCAGGTGTCATTAAAATATTGGAAAATATTATTTCAGCCGGAGAGTGAAGAACATTCCAAATTATCGGGTCATCCTCGGAGTTGACTCCCATAATAATTCCAAATACGCCTTTTTCGACATTAACCGCTCTGACTTTTCCGTCTTTTTTTCTTAAATACGCAATATCGTCACCGACGACGGTCTCATTATCGAGCATAGAGGTGGAAGTTTTACCGCAAAGAGAGGGAAATGCGCCTGTAAAATAAGTAACTCTATTGTTTGGTCCGTGAACTCCCATAACCAGCATATGTTCAGTAAGCCAACCTTCTTTAGCGCCTCGGTTAATCGCAAGACGCATGGACAGTTTTTTAAGTCCGATTGTATTACCACCGTATTGAGTGTTGGCACTGTATACTACATTCTCTTCAATATCTATATATACCCTGCGTTTATCAAGATTTTTACTTGTATTTCTTTCGTCTAACTCACCTGCAGAATGAACTATTTTAAAAAAACGGGCGTTTCTGCCCTGACGTACGAATTCTTCGAACCCCTGCCGGTAAAGCAAATCTTCACTATGAGCAACATATGCAGAGTCGGTCATCTGCATAACAGGTTGCGAGAAATCTGAGTTGGTTGGACCCAGGCAAAAGAATCGAATATATACTTCTTTTCCCTTCATTATATCTTTCATAATTTCGTGTATTTCATCAAGGGATTCCTTTCTGGGAGCTGTGTTTATTGCTTTGTCCAGTCTTACCCCTTCCCCCAGCAATATTTTTGTATTCTGCTTGTCCCTGGCCTGGTCATTATAATTGTCGAAATGAATTGTATGATTGGAAGCTGCAAGCTCTATTTCTTCTCCGTTTTTTACGGATATTTCTCTTATGTCTTTAATATCTTCTTCTGAGTCTGAACAAACAAACACTTTTTGAGGATTACAATGATCTAAATATTTTGCGATAAAATCATGCAGTTCGGGATTATCGATTCTCATTAGTTTTTCGTATTGCTTGCTTTCCAGTTTTTCTTTTAAAACATTCGAAGACACAATTATCCCCCTTTCTTAATTATATTTTTCGGGAGGCTGGAATAACATTGAATATAAATCAGGTTTTAATGAATGTTCTCTCATCCTATTTTTAACCCTTGGGGATGATAATGGGTTTTTCTAATCTGTCAAGGGGGAAATCTGAGTCTTGAGTCATGGGTCGAGCGTCCTGAGTCACAACAAAATTCTTAACCTTCATTTGGGACTTGGTGGGATGGTCTTTTTGACTATCGACACAAGACTCATGACACATGACCACCTAGTTAGACTCCGTTTCGGTTCCCCCTTGCAGATGAGGTGTTTTTTTGTATATTCAGGATAACGGGGCGTAGCGCAGTTTGGTTAGCGCGCCAGAATGGGGTTCTGGAAGTCGGTGGTTCAAATCCACTCGCCCCGACATTATTAGTTTTATGAGGGGACAATTTGCTCTTTTAAATGAATTTTCTATTTTTATTTTTAAAGTTTTTGGGAAGTTTTTTACCTAAAGGTTTAGGAGACCTCATCGCCAGGGTTTCTGCGCGTTTATCATATACTTTTATATATAAAAAAGGGCTTCGCAATCATCTCTCAAATCTTAAAATCGTTTTCAAAGATAAAGACGAAAAAGAACTTCTTGAAATGTCAAAAAGAGCAGGTATGAATCTTGCCGTTTGTCTCTATGAACAGCTTTTAATGGGTAGGCTTATGAACAAAAGGAACTATCATAAATTTGTAACAGACGAAAATTTTCATAATCTTTACAATGCATATAAGGAAGATAAGGGAGTTATTTTGTTAACCGGCCATATAGGTAATTACGAATGGGGTGCTTCTCTTATTGGGTATATGGGCTTCAAGGTATCGGTTATTTCAATAGAATACAGGACGGAACTTATAAGAGATATTTATGAAGACAACAGAAGAAGAGCCGGAATAGGAGTTTTTTATGTAAGGAGAAGTTTTTCCGGACCGGTTAGATTTTTAAAAAATAAAGGGCTTCTTGCGATTGCCGGAGACAGAAATTTTGAAGGCTCGGCGGAAACCGTAAAAATGTTTGGTAAAGATGTAGAAATTCCGAAAGGCGGTTTTTTCCTTGCTTCAAAATTAGGAGTCCCCGTGGTAGTAGGGTTCGGCCCCAGAGAAAAAGATGGTCGTTATCATGTTTATCTTGAGAAACCATTTAAGGTAAAAGAAGGTGAAATTGATAAGGCAATAAAAAAATATGTTGAATTACTGGAGAAATATATTAAAAAATATCCGGATCAATGGCTTTTATTTGATAAATTATGAAAGAAGAATTTTTAATAATAATACCCGCTTTTAACGAAGAGAAAAGGTTGGGTGGTTTACTTAGGAGAATATCTTCCATTCGCTCTCTAAAAAATGTCTTAGTGGTTGATGATGGGTCTGTTGACAAAACCGCAATTATCGCAGAGAAAGCCGGCAGCAAAGTATTGAAACAGAATATAAATCAAGGTAAAGGCGTAGCTCTCCGAACTGGTTTTGACTTTGCCGTTAGAAATAATTATGATGCGGTTATAACTATGGATGCGGATGGGCAGCATGCCCCCGATGAATTACCATTATTCCTTAATTACTATAAAAAATTTAAACCTGATTTAATTATTGGAACGAGAAAACAAAACTTATCCGAGATGCCTTTCTTACGTTTTTTGGTTAATAAAACCACCTCCTTGGTGACTTCTATTCTTGCCGGAATCAGAGTAAATGACAGTCAATCGGGATACCGCCTTATAACGAGTTTTTTAATAAAAAAAATAAATTTAGAGACCAGTCGTTTTCAGATGGAAACAGAAATAATTGTTAAAGCCGCAAAAGCAGGCTTCTCTATAGGTGAAGTGCCCATTAAGACTATATATTTTGAGAATTTTAAGAGTCACATAAATCCGTTTACTGACACCTTTAGATTTATCAGACTTGTTTTACGTTTGCTATGGCGTTAATACTTGTTTCAAACGATGATGGGATAGATGCTTTAGGGTTAAAGACTCTCCGGGAAGCAGTAAAGGACTTGGGAGAAGTAATCGTGTTTGCTCCAGAGGGGCAGAGAAGCGGTTCAAGCCATTCTCTTACTATACATAAAAGTATAAAAGTAAAGCAAATTGACGAAAACACCTACTCTACGGATGGAACTCCTACGGATTGTATCCTGTACAGCGTACGAGGTATTCTAAAAAGAAGACCCAATATTGTACTTGGAGGCATTAACCAGGGAGCTAATCTTGGAAGTGATGTTTCCTATTCCGGTACAGTCGCTGTTGCCATGGAAGGAACTTTGATGGGAATTCCTTCAGTTGCTTTTTCTCAGATCGATTTCAAAAATTCTTTTAATCCTGATTTTGCCAAAAAAGTAGCACATTGGATAACACGACAAATCATAAAAGAAAGTTTGCCTGAGGGAGTTTTTTTGAATGTTAATTTACCTCCGGGGCCCAATGGCAAATTAAAAATAACATGCCTCGGAAACAGAATTTATCGGGACGAGATTGTAAAAGTTAAGGAAAAAAAGGGAGAACTTACATACTCTTTGGACGGAGAAAGTCCAACCTGGGTTTCAAGCCCTAACTCGGATTTTGATGCTGTACATGACGGATTTGTTTCCGTTACACCCATCCACATGGAGTATACCGATTTCGCCATGATTGAAAAATTGCGTCCATGGGAGGAAAATTATTAGCTACGAGTATCAACGCAAAAAGATGGTCGAAAATCAAATAAAAAAGAGAGGTGTTACGGATAAGAATGTTCTGTCCGCGATGGAAGAAGTTCCAAGACATGAATTTGTCGCAGAAGGGCTAAAAGGAGTAGCCTATCAGGATGGCCCGCTTCCGATTGGAATGGATCAAACAATATCTCAGCCTTATATTGTTGCTCTGATGACAGAACTTCTCGATGTGTCAGAAGAACATAAGGTTCTTGAAGTCGGAACCGGTAGCGGATACCAGGCCGCCGTAATTTCACACCTTGCGATGAGTGTTGTTAGCGTGGAAAGAATCCCGGAACTTTACAAAAAAGCAAAAAAGACCTTGCGAAAATTGGGTTACAATAATATAACTGTAGTGATGGCAGATGGTAGTATCGGTTATAAAGAATTTTCACCTTATGACAGGATAATTGTCACAGCCGCTTCTCCTTCTGTTCCGGATGAATTAATTGAACAATTGGCAGATAACGGCAAACTGGTGATTCCGGTTGGGGGTAAGTTCACTCAACAACTGGTTGTCTTAAAAAAAGAAGCGGGGAAAACAATTAAAACCGATAGTATCGGTGTAAGATTTGTACCCCTAAAGGGTAAAAAAGGATGGGAAGACGGGGCGTAGCGCAGCTTGGTTAGCGCGCCTGCTTCGGGAGCAGGAGGTCGGTGGTTCAAATCCACTCGCCCCGA
>CAZHNS010000029.1:0-25608 GCA_964534175.1 uncultured bacterium
ATGAATTTTGAATTAAAAAAACAAAAATAAAAAATTTAGTGTGTTTAGTGTATTTCGTGGTTAAATAACTCGTTTTTTATCTCCGTGTTCTCGGTGGCTCTGTGTGAGATATTCCTTTTTCCAGGCAAACCGCATAATACATAGAAGCAACAGCGAGATTTATCCATATATAAGATATTATTACCCCGAAAAATAAGCAAAGAAAGCCTCCGATAACAATTGGGAAAACAAGTAAAGCCATTAGAAAGATTTTCAAGGCATATCCGTCTGTCATAGACCAGCTTTTCTGTATTGCATCAGTTGCTTGCATTTTTCTATCCATTACCAGATATGGCACAAATGCGAGTTTACATGCAAAAATAATACCGGGAACAAGTAAAAAAATCATGCCTATTCCTATTATAAGATTTGTAAGAAAAGCAGCAAGAACAACATTCCAATAATTCCGAAAAAAAGCAAACATGTCTTTTATTTCAAGGTTTTCTCCCCTAGATGCTCTAAGGTTGGCATAAGCTATTCCCAATTGAATAGGCTGGGATAATAATATTACAAAGGCAATGTAGAAGAGAAAATTTAAAACTACGAAAGGAATCAAGATTAAATTTGATTCGTCCACAAAAGAGCTGATAATAGATATAGGTAAACGAACAAGTTCGACTAGAAAACCTATTGAGAAAGATATAATTAATATTATGAATAATTCAGCAAAGTATTTCCATATCTGCTTCCAGGCGTGACCATAGCATATTAGGACTTCAGGTTTTAAATTTATTTCGACGGTTGTTTGGACTTCTGATTTTTCATTATTATTGTCCATATTGTAACCTAAATTCTTTTTAATTTTACCCCTTTTCAAGGCAAACTGCGTAGTAGAGCGAAGCGAAAGCGATATATATCCACATCATAGATATAAAAACACCGACAAAAAGGCAAATATACCCGGCAATGATAATTGGACCGGCGAGTACGCCAATACCAAATACTGTCCAGGCATGTCCGTTTGTCAAATCCCAGCTCTCTTTTATCGCGTCAGTTGCCTTCATTTTTTTATCGACAACCAGGTAAGGGACAAATATGAGCTTACATGCGAAAATAATACCGGGTATAATAAAGAAAAGCGTACCGAATACAACTATAAGAGTTGTTAGGAATCCAGCAAGTACTACGTTCCAGAAATCCTTGAAAGGCGTAAACATTTCCTTTATTTCAAGTTTTTCTCCTCTTGCTGCTTTAAGATTGACATAATATATACCAAATTGCAACGGCTTGATGACAAGAAACATGAATGCTGTGGAGAAAACACCCGCAACACCCATAAATAGGAAGAAAAAAATCAAAAAATCTGGTTTATTTTCGAAAAGAGCAGAAAAATACATAGGCATAAAAAAAATACCCATAAATTGTGATGAAAAGTTAAATATTAAGAATACTACAAATAACTCAAGAAAGTTTTTCCATAGGTGTCTCCATCCATGACCGTAACACTCAAAAACACCTGGTACTAAATTATGCTCTACTTTATTTTTATCGTCCATACTACCTCCTTAGTATTTAGATTTTATTAGTAATACTTATAATGTCAAGGATTATTCAATTCTTGTTGTCAATTTTTCTATAAAAATAGAAATAGGGGAAAGCCAAATACTGAAGATAGACATCAAGAAACGATCAAAACACAAATACTTTCGCAGTAATTTTAGATTTATTTTTTACAGCATAAGTCAAATGATAACAATAGCTTAAACTAATTTACCTAAACTGAAAGTTTGGAAATATTTATTTCCGAAGCGTGTTGTGTTTTTATGGAGATTATGTTCTATTTCTCAGTATGCAATCGACAGGTGAAAATTATTTGTTTCTTTTTTATCTATAGTAAATCCAGGCGGACTAAATCTGCTGCTGGATGCGGCAAGATTTATCTTTAGCCTTCCGAATTCGGCGCCAATTCCCCCTATTAGGAATATTTTCTCTATATGATTGGAGTTGCTGTAGATTCCAAGCCTTAAAGTATATTTTGATTTTATTTTGTATTCTCCGCCATGACGGATTCTGAAAGCATTCCTTGTTTCGCCTAATTCTACTTTTTCTCCGTCTACATAGAAATTTCTACCCTGACTATGTATAAATTCCACCGCATTATTGATGGTCAATTGTGGGCTTATATTTATTTGTGTTCCAAGGGATACTATCAAAGGGAGAATTTCCTTGATCGAATATTCCTCGGCGGTCCAAAGATCACTTTCCTTACCTTGAACAAGGCCCTTCTTAATGGAAAAATCAATTCTAGATGCTTCATTAAGCTGATATTGTATGCCCAAATTTGGTTCGGTGCCAAAATATGTGCCATTTGTTTCTCTTCTGCTGGAGTCGGCTGAATTATATTCTGCGTATACATTGTATTTTTTTACGAGAATACCGGGATTTATGCCAATTGTTAAATTTTCTTTTATTTTGTAACTTACTATGGGATTAAAAGCATAAATTCTTAATGCCGAACCAAATTTTATCGAATCTTCTGCTGGTGGATACTGGATTGGAAACCATGAAGAGGTATCGCTATATTTATACGGAATACTAAATGAGAAGCCGAGAGAAATCTTTTCGTTTAAAGGAAACGCAAGCCCTAAGAATTCGGGAAGAAGTTCAGATGTTTTATAATGAAGATCGTCGTCAAATATAGAAGATACGTCAAAATTCCCTTTTGTATAAACAACACTACCCGCAAAAGAAAGAGATTCTACGTCGTTTATTGCTGCGGGATTCCAACATGCGTATTCTATTTTGCTTGATGCGATTGTCGGATTTGAAAAATCATTGATTTCATAATACTGTGGGTATCGATAAATCGGATTTTGTGAAATTAGTACAAGAATTATCATATGAGCCATTATAGACCTCCTTTTTTATACCAAATAATTTATATTCGGTCTTTTAACAGTTAAATTTTATTTCTTTTAAAAGAACAAAGCACTTTGTTTTATAAAGCATAATAATTTTTTTTAATTTGTCAAGGGGGTATTTTAGTTTAAGGAAAGTTTGCTTAGGGGCTTGTTTGTTTTTTGATTTAGGTAATGGGCTTTATTAATGGTTTTCGCTTTTTTCTACGATTGCCGTACTTTTTCCCTTGTGAAACTCAATATCGATTGAGTCTTTTTTCTTGAGTTCGGAGGATTCTTTTATAATTTTTTTGCCTTTTCTGGTTATCGAATAGCCTCTTGCGAGAGTTTTTTTGTGAGAGGTTGCTTGGATAATATTTTCAAGGCCTTTAATTTTTTCTTTATTTTTGCTTATTTTTGACTTTATTTCTTTAGTTAGTTTATCGTAGAGATGGTCGAGTTGTTGTTCTTTTAACTCGAAAATAGAGAGTGGGCGCCTTATCGCATAGCTTTTTTCTATTGTTTTTAGGCGTAATAGATACGTTTTTATCTTTTGCGAGGTGGATTTTATTATTTTGTATCTAATGTTCTCTAATAGATTATTTATTTCTGTTATGTCCGGTACTGCGAGTTCGCCTGCTTCCGTAGGTGTTGCAGCCTGCTTATCCGCTACAAAATCAGATATAGAAAAATCTCTCTCGTGTCCAACGGCGGAAATAATGGGTATTTTACACTTAAATATGGATTTAGCCACTCCTTCGTCGTTAAAAGCCCATAAATCCTCTATAGAACCGCCTCCTCTTGTTAATATCAGTGTATCTATGCCTCCGAATGCTTCAAACTCTTCTATGGCGCTAATTATGTCTTGTGGGGCGTCATTTCCCTGTACCATTGTTGGTCTTATGATAACGTTTATGCCTGGAAAGCGTCTTATTAAGATTTTAAGGACGTCTCTAACCGCGGCTCCTTCCGCTGATGTGATAATGCCGATTTTTTCCGGAAAATAGGGAATAGGTTTTTTGACTTTTTCGTCGAAAAATCCTTTTTTTTCTAATTTTTCCTTAATTTCTTGAAATTTGATGTAAAACTGACCGAGTTCTCCCGGCAGAACTTTTTCTCCGATTATTTGATACTGACTTGCTCCTTTCCATATGTCGATTCTGCCGTATATCTGGAAAATTCTTCCTTCTTCCAGTTCAAACTCCAGTTTACTGGCTTCTCTTCTAAATATAACTCCTCTAATTAGAGCATTCTCATCTTTAAGGGAAAAATAAATATGTCCGGAATTATGTTTTGTTAGATTACTAACCTCACCTTGAACCCAAACCCATCCTATATTGGATATTTGTTTTTTTATATAGGACGTTATTTCACTAACCGAATAAATAAGCATTTTTTAGTTGGTCGGTTGGTGTGTTAGTCTGTTGGTGGGTAGGGAAGGGATTCTAACTTCGCACCGACTGACTCTAACTTCTTTTTTCACAGTTTATACAAATTCGACAATAGCATTGCGGTTGTAATGCTTCCCACGCCACCGGGTACTGGTGTTATTGCCATTGCTTTCTTTTCTGCGGATTCATAGTGGACGTCTCCGACCATTTTTCCATCTTTCTCATTTGTACCTACGTCTATTACTATTGCGCCTTCCTTAACAAATTCACCCGTTACAAATTCCGCCTGTCCGATTGCTACGATTAAAATATCCGCTTTTTTAGAAATGTTTTTAATATCTTTTGTCCTGGAATGGCATACTGTAACTGTAGCGTTTCCTATGGAGGTTTTCCTGAGCAATAAATTAGCAAGAGGTTTTCCCACCACGTTACTTCTGCCAATTATTACTGTATTTTTCCCGGTAGGGTCTATACTGTAGTATTTCATTAACTCAAGAACCGCTCCGGGCGTAGAAGGAATTATGGTAGGATCGCCCATTAGTAATTTTCCGAGGTTGTAGGGGTGCATACCTTCAACGTCGAGGTCTTTTCCTATTAGTTCAACTAAATCTGTAATGTTTATATTTTTAGGTAAAGGCTCTAATATAAGGATTCCGTTAACCCTTTTTGATTCAGCCATTACCTTAAGTTTTTTCTTTATTTCTTCAGAAGAGGTGTTATTTGCTAACTCCAGCGGTTCTACCGATATTCCTACTTTTTCTGCCTTTTTAACAATACTTTTAAGATAGTAAGAACTTCCGGGATCGTCTCCTACTCTTAAAACACCCAGTTTCCGTTTTTCTGTTTTTTCCAGAAGGGTATTTAAAATACTATCGGCAACCGGCTTCCCTTTAAGAATTTTCTCCAATTTCAATCCTCCTTATAGATTTTGCTTTACCCGTTATATCGTCAATTTCTATTTCAACCGCATTCATCCTTACATCTTTTTTTGCAAGTCTGAACTGCTGTTCTTTATCGCCCATAAATTTTTTTATTATAGGTTTTACCTGCATACCGATTATCGAGTCAAAAGCTCCGGTCATACCAATATCTGTAATGTAGGCTGTGCCGCTGGGGGAGATCATTTCATCAGCTGTCTGGACATGAGTATGAGTACCAACAAGCGCTGAGATTTGTCCGTCTAAAAAATATCTTGTTGCTATTTTTTCAGCAGTTGTTTCAGCATGTATATCTATTATTATTATAGGGGTAATCTTAGTTAAGCTTTCAACGCATTCTTTTACCAATTGAAAAGGATTTCTGGTTTTAGGTTCTTTTGGCATAAAAGTCTGGCCCTGTATATTAATAATAGCAACTTTTTGATTTTCTTTTTCTATAATTGTAAAACCTTTGCCGGGAAAAGATTCTTCATAATTTAAAGGCCGTATTACATATTCTAATTTGAATATTTCTTTAAGTTCTTCTTTCCTGTCGAATATATGATTCCCAGTGGTTATTACGTCGCAGCCGTACTTTTTTAGTTTTGAAGCACTTTTTCTGGTTATGCCAAATCCTCCGGCTGCGTTCTCTCCGTTTACGCATATTAAATCGTATTTATTTTCTTTTTTATATTCAGGAACGAATTTTGAAAGAATTCTAAGTCCCGGTTTGCCAACCACATCCCCAATAAAGAGTACCCTCATCGCTTGTCCGCTCCTTTAAAGTTGAAGAGTAAAGCTTTTAGGTTTTAATTACTGTGCGTGACCCACTGCGCGGGTTTCTCTTATAACGGTAACTTTTATTTCTCCTGGATAACTCAAATTTTCTTCTATCTTTTTAGCAACCTTTGTGGCAATTTCCCTGGTTCCGTTATCGGAGATACTTTCAGGTTGAACAATAACTCGAACTTCTCTTCCAGCCTGTATCGAGTAAACCTTTTTTATCCCGTTAAAAGAGGATGCGATTTTTTCTAATTCTTCAACCCTTCTGATATAAGCTTCTAAAGTTTCTTTTCTTGCCCCTGGTCTTGCTCCTGAAATAGCGTCAGCCGCCTGCAAGAGGACTGCAAAGGGAGTTTCAGGTTCTATCTCTTCATGGTGGGCGGCGATTGCGTTAATTATCACAGGAGATTCACCGTACTTTCTTGCCGCACTTGCTCCAATATCTGCGTGGCTTCCAGAGTAATCTTGACTCATTCCTTTACCAATATCATGTAATATACCGGCTCTTTTTGCTGTTTCGATGTCCAAACCAAGTTCTCCCGCCATTGCTCCCATCAGGTAAGAAACCTCTTTTGAATGCTGCAACACATTTTGCCCATAGCTTGATCTGAATTTAAGTTTTCCTACCATTTTTACCAAATCGTCATTAATTTTTGAGAGACCAAGTTCAAAAATTGTACTTTCTCCAATTTCTAATACTCTGTCTTCGAGTTCTTTTTTTGTTTTTTCTACAATTTCTTCTATTCTGGCGGGGTGTATGCGTCCATCTTTCACTAATTTTTCCAGAGAGACTTTAGCGATTTCACGTTTTATTGGGTCAAAACAGGATAAGGTTACCGCTTCAGGAGTGTCGTCAATTATTACTTCAATTCCTGTTGCTTTTTCAAAAGCTCTAATGTTTCTACCTTCTCTTCCGATTATTCTACCCTTCATATTCTCAGATGGTAGAGATACTACAGAGACTGTAGATTCGGAGACGTTGTCGATCGCACAGCGCTGAATGGCCTCGGTTATGATTTTCTGTGCGGTTCTCTTTGCCTTTTTCCTTGATTCACTTATAATTTCGTTCTCAATTTGTATAGCTTTGTTTTCAGATTTTTTCTTGACTTCTTCTAATATTTCTTTTCTTGCTTCGTCTCTAGTCATCCTGGATATTGTTTCCAGCTTCTTATTTGTTATTTCGACCAGGTCTGTATATTTTTTCCTTTTTAGCAGTATTTCTTCTTTTTGTTCTTGAACAGTTTTTTCCCGGGTCATCAAGTTCTTTTCTTTTTGTGATAGAAAATCGGTGGTTTTTTTCTGTTCTTCTTCTTTTCTTTCCAATTCTTTTTCCCATCTGTCCAGATGTCTTTTTTGAGCTCTGGTTTCTTCAATAAATTCTTTCTTTTGAGCTCTTTTTAGTTGTTCTAATTTTTCACGAGTTTTTTCTTCAATTTCTTTGCTTTTCACATGCGCGTTTTTTATCAACTTTTCAGCCTTTGTTTCTGCTGTTTGTATCTTTTTATCAGTTTTAAATTTCTGAAGGAAATAACCCGCAGCAAGAAAAACAGCTGATATTACTACGTATAGCACGATTATTATCGAATTCATTTGAAACCTCTCTTTTTTTGTTTTCCGAGAGGCAAAGGGAAAGAAGTATTATTCTAAATCGCCAACATATCTTTTTAGTTTTTCAATCTCATCTGCAAGTGCAAAGTATTTGTCTGCGATATTTAAAGCTGTCAATATTGCAATTGTGTTTTCAGAAGAGTAAGGTTCCTCTTCTTTTATTTTTCTAGCCAGTTCATCTACAAACATTGCAATTTTTAATGCTTCTTCAGGATTTTTATCCGTAATGAAAGAATATTTATTTCCTAAGATTGTTACTTCAACTTCTTTTCCCACTTAAAGCCTCTTTTTTAGTTCTTCCTCTATTTTATTTATCAGTTTTATAGCTTCTTCTTTCTTTTCTTTTTCTTCTTTCAATTCTTTGTTTAGTTGTGTATTTTCTTCTTTCAGTTCTTTTAGTGTTTTGATGCAATTCTTTATTATATTTGATAGGTAATTTAAGTCTATTTTATTCATTCTCTTAAAATAGCCCCTATACTTTCTAGTTTTTTTGTTATCAATTTGATATCGCCTTCTATTTCATCGTCTTTGAGTGTCTTTTTTGGATTATAAAACTCAAGACGAATCGTCATTGATTTTTTATCTTTTCCGATTTTGTTGGCGTGATAAACATCTATAAGTTTAATACGCGCTTTTTGCTTGGTTGAATGATCCAATAAGGCCTGGATTTCTTTAAAAGGTGTGCTTTTTTCGATTATTATCGAAATATCTCTTTTTAAAGGTGGAAATACACTTGCTTTCATATAACGTTTTTCTTTTTTTGAATTTATTAGTTTTTTTAAATTGAATTCCAATCCAAAAACGTTTTCTTTGCAAACTTCTTGATTGATTAGTCCGAACGAACCGCAAACTTCTCCACCTGAAATTACGTTTAAAGCTCGTTCTTTTATGAATAATTGATTTTTGCAATCTTGAAATGAGTAATCTAAGATCTTTATTTCTTCAAGAAAAGCTTCAACCAAACCTTTTATATCGTAAAAATCCACTTTACGGTCATTCTCATACCAATTTTTTAATGTGTATCCTCCTATAACACCTCCTACGTTTTCCTCTTCCTCTTTTTCATCGGTGAATACTCTTCCGACCTCAAAGATTTGGACGATTTCTTCACCTCGGTTAAGATTTCTTTTTACATTTTCAAGAAGACCCGGTATAAGGCTATTCCGAAGAATCCCTTTATCACTCCACATGGGATTTTCGAGATAAATAGCGTCTTCTTTTTTTCCGGAAGCCCAGTATGGTTCTATAAAAGGAATATTTATGGCTTCCCAGAAGCCTAAACGGACCATTGTCTTCTTGATTTCAATAATTTCTTTGTTTTCTACCCAAACGGGTTTGCGGTTTGAGTATCTAAACTTGAGTGGTATGTTATTATATCCGGCAAATCTTCCGATTTCCTCAATTAAATCTTCTTCTATTTCTAAGTCATTCCTGTAAGAAGGTATTGATACTTCTGCTTTGTCTTCACCTTTGCTGTTTACCGTAAATCCTAAATTTTGCAAAAGATTTTTGCTTTTCTCTTTTTTGATCACCATACCAAGAAGATTATTTACTTTATTGTAAGAAAAAGTAATCTTTTTTGAGGTTTTTGGATTAGGATTTGTATCAATAATCTTTCCCATTAATTTTCCGTTTGCGTACTTCTCAAAAAGCCCAGTTGCATAATAAGCAGCATAACCGACCATATGCATGTCGGCTGTTCTCTCAAAGCGGTAAGAAGATTCAGTCGAGATTTTCAATCTTCTTGAGGCGTTTCTTATTAATGAAGGTTTAAAAAAAGCTGATTCGAGTACGATTCTTTGTGTATTTTCCGATATTCCGGATTCTAAACCACCCATTATTCCCGCAAGAGCAACTGGTCCTTCATCATCAGCTATAATAAGGTCTTCTTTTGAAAGTTCCTTCTCCGTTTCTTCCAGCGTTGTTATTTGTTCTCCTTTTTTAGCCCTTCTTACTGTAATCCCTCCCTTGATTTTGTCAAAGTCGAATGCGTGAAGAGGCTGACCTGTTTCCAGTAGAACGTAATTTGTAATGTCTACGATATTATTTAAGGGACGAATACCGCACTTTTGCAATCTTTCGACAATTATAGAAGGGGAATTAGCAATCTTTATGTTGTTTAAAGGGCTTGCGGTGTATCTGGGACAGTCTTCTTTTGATTCAACTGTCACATCGATTTTCTTATTTTGGGTTTCGTCTGTGAACTTATATTCGATACTTTTTTTAAGTTTTTTTTCAGATTTTGCTGCTATTTCTCTTGCGATTCCTATTACACTTAGCAAATCTCCTCTATTTGGAGTTATATCTATTTTATAGATAGTATCTCCAGCTGTTTTTTCAACTTCTTCTACCTCTAATCCAATTTTCGATAGAAGGTCAGCAAGTTCGCCTGGGGCGCAATCGATATCAACCCATTCTGATAGCCAATTATAGTTTACTATCATCGAATTGCCTTAAAAACTGAAGTTCGTTTTGAAAAAACAATCTAATATCTTCGATATCATATTTCGTCATGGCGATTCTGTCTACACCCATACCAAATGCAAAACCGTTAAATTCTCCATATCCAAGAGATTTTAAAATGTTTGGGTGCACCATTCCCGCTCCCACTGTCTCGATTTTCCCTCTTTTCTTACAAACTGAACAACCTTTTCCCTTGCAGAAGGGGCACTCAATCCACATTTCAGCTGAAGGTTCAGTAAAGGGGAAGTAACTTGGAAAAAATTCTGTTTTGACATCTTTTCCAAAAATCTTTTTGGCGAATAAATCTAAAGTTCCGAAAAGATCAGCCATCGATATGCCTTTATCTATCCAGAGACCCTCTATCTGTGTGAAAGTAGGGGAGTGTATTGGGTCGAAAGTATCTACTCTATAGCATCTCCCGGGTGAAATTATTCTAAGCGGAGGTGAATGCTTTTCTAAAGTTCTAATCTGCACCGGAGAGGTATGTGTTCTAAGAAGTCTTCCGTCTCTTAAATAAAACGTGTCATGCATATCTCTTGCAGGATGATTTTCGGGAGTATTGAGTGCTGTAAAATTATAATATTCCGTTTCGATTTCTGGTCCGGTTACTATAGAGAATCCCATCTGAATAAATATTTCTTGAATTTCCTGGGAAAGTATTGAGAGTGGATGTAGCCCACCCATGTTTGGTTTTCTGCCTGGCAGAGAAAGGTCCATCCATGGAAGTGATTTCTGTTTTGTTATCTCTTCCTTTTTTTCATTAATTAATGCCGAAAACTCATTTTTTAACACATTTGCAAGTTTCCCGGCTTTCGGGCGTTCTTCTGCAGGCAGGTTACCTATTGAATGCAGTATCTTTGTGAGTTCTCCCTTTTTTCCCAGGTATTTAATTCTAATCTGTTCGACTTCATCTATAGATGACGCTTTTCGAATCTTAAGCTTTACTTCCTCCCCTAAGGATTCAAGATCCATTGACACTCTCTTTTGCGGTTTTAACAATTTCCGAAAAAACTTCAGGATTTTGTACTGCAATATCAGCAAGAACCTTTCTATTTATCTTAATTTTGGATAAAGATAATCCGTGGATTAATTTACTATAAGACATACCATTTTGCCGTGCTGCAGCGTTTATTCTTGCAATCCACAATCTCCTGAAATTTCTTTTTCTCTTTTTTCTGTCTTTATAAGAGTTAAAAAGAGCTTTCATTACTGCTTGTCTTGCTACTCTATAAGAGTTTTTTCTCTTACTGAAAAAGCCCTTTGCCCGTTTCAGCACTCTTTTTCGTCGTTTTCTTCTTTGTACTACACTTTTTTGCCTTGACATTAAATCCTCCCTAGTGCAGAAGTCTCTTTACTGTTTTTTTATCTGCTTTTGATATATCGCTTTCTTTTGTCTGGCGGCGGTTGTGCTTTTTATTATGTTTTGATTGTAAGTGGTTCTTGCCAGCCTTTTTAAACTTTATTTTCCCTTTTTTAGATACTTTAAATCTCTTTTTAACTGCTCCCTTCGTTTTCAGTTTGGGCAATGTTTCCTCCTATTGGCATAAGTTGAAATTGAACTCTATGATTTATCGGTTTTAGTTCTCCCTGTAGTTTTGAAATGTCTCCAGTGTCTTTGATGATTCTATTTGCAAGTTTTTCTGCCAGTTCAGGGTGAACTTTTTCTCTCCCTCTCATCCAGATTTGAATTCGTACTGGATTTTGTTCATGAAGAAACCGCTTAATATGCCTGAGTTTGGTATCGTAATCATGAGCTTCAATTTTTGGATAAAATTTCATTTCTTTTAAAGTGTGTTTTTGTCTTTGTCGTTCTTTTCTATGTTTCTTATTTTGCCTGTAAAGATACTTTCCGTAATCCATGAATTTGCAAACCGGGGGGTCTTCAGTTGAAGCAACGAGAACCAGATCATACCCTTTGGCTTTTGCTTCTGCAATTGCTTCTTTTGTATCTTTAATTCCTTTATTATTTCCATCATCGTCAATAAGCCTCACAGTTTTTGCTCGGATTTCGTGATTTACGTATTTTTTACTGTCTTTTGAAATGACTTCCCTCCTTTTGTTTTTATTTCTTCTTTAATCTTAGATAAAATATCTTCTACTTTAAAATTACCAATGTCGCCGTCCTTGTGGTTTCTAACTGATACTGTTTTCGCTTCAACTTCTTTGTTTCCTATTATGAACATATAGGGAATCTTCTTGGTTTCTGCATCTCGAATTTTTCTGGAAAGTTTTTCGTTTCGCCCGTCCAATTCTACCCTTATATCGTTGTCTTTTAAGGTGGCAAAAACTTTCTGTGAGAAATCAATTTGTTCATTGGTGATAGGGAGAAGTATTATTTGGGTTGGAGCAAGCCAGGTTGGGAAATTTCCGTTGTAATGTTCTATTAAACCTCCTACAAATCGTTCAAACGAACCAAATAGTGCTCTATGTACCATGTATATCATATGTTCTTTTCCGTCTTCGCCTATGTATGTTGCGTTAAATCTGTGCGGCAGGTTAAAATCGAATTGAATCGTAGGACCCTGCCAGCTTCTTCCTATAGCGTCTTTGATTTTTATATCGATTTTAGGACCGTAAAATACCGCTTCACCTTCTTCTCTTTTGTATTTTATCTTTCTTTTTTCGAGCGTGACAACTAATGCTTCTTCCGCTTTTACCCATTCTTTATCGCTTCCTGCGTATTTTTCTTTATGTTCCGGGTCTCTAACAGAAAGAAGTATTTCGAAGTCTTTATAACCAAAGGTTTTTATCATTTCAATAGCAAAGTCGTAAACTTTCCCAATTTCTTCTTCAATTTGATCTTCAGTGCAGAAAATATGAGCGTCGTCCTGTGTAAATCCCCTGACACGCAACATTCCATGCAGGGTTCCTGAGCGTTCATATCTGTAGACGGTTCCGAGTTCTGCAAATTTTATCGGGAGGTCACGGTAACTTCGAGTCTCTTTCTTGTAGATCAAAATATGATAGGGGCAGTTCATGGGTTTGACTACATATTCTTCGTTGTTCCTCTCAAAAGTATACATATTTTCAAGATAAAAGTCATAATGTCCGGAAGTTTTCCATAGATCGGATTTTGCTATATGAGGAGTCCTAACTATTTTGTAACCTCTCTTTAGATGTTCTTTCTTCCAGAAATTCTCCATTTCTTCACGTATAATCGCACCGTTTGGATGCCATAGTACGAGTCCCGCTCCGATTTCATCATAGATATCGAATAAATCCAATTGTTTTCCGAGTTTTCTGTGGTCCCTTTCTTTTGCTTCTTCGTATCTCCGCATGTAATCTTTAAGGAGTTGTTTATCCGGGTACGATATACCGTATATACGCTGCAAGCGCTCTCTTTTTTCGTCTCCTCTCCAGTAAGAACCGGAAACTGATAACAATTTAAAAGCTTTTACTTTTCCGGTTGAATACAGATGAGGTCCACTGCAAAGGTCGCCAAACTCACCCTGGGAATAAACAGATACGAGATCGTCTTGGATTCCATCAATAAGTTCAAGCTTGAACTTATTATCGAAGAAGAGCTTTTTTGCTTCTTTTTTACTTATTTTTTTATATTCAATCGGTAAATCGCTTTTAATTATTTTTTTCATCTCCTCGGATATTTTTTTTAAATCCTCTTCTGAAAATGGCGTCTCCTTTTCCATGTCATAATAAAAACCCTCTTCAATTGAAGGTCCGATTGCCAGATTAACTTTATAAAGGCGCTTAATAGCCTGCGCCATTATATGCGAAGTCGTGTGCCAGTAGGCAGAATAAGCCAATTCATTTTTATAGGGAATTAGTCGGAACTCGCCGCTTTCACTTATTGGAGTGTGAAAGTCAATAAACTTTCCGTTTTTTTCCGCTCCAGCAAACTTATTAAAAATAGAAGGATTTTTATCCTTTAATATTTCTTTTAAAGCTGTCCCTTTTTCTACCTCTAAAGCAGAAGACTCTTTATCTATGTAAAGCTTTATCTTTATTTTCATACATCATATTATATAAAAAAACTTAATCTTTTTCTTTAGCAATGGGCGATAGTGGAATTGAACCACTGGCCTTTTGCATGTCACGCAAACGCTCTAACCCCTGAGCTAATCGCCCCTATTTATTTTTTGTATAATAATAAGTATTATCTGTATTGTCAACCTCTTTTGTGATTTTTTGGATACAAAATAAGCCACGAGATTACAAAGATTTACACGAGATTATTTAAACTCTTCCTGAATTTTTTTGTTTTCGCTAAATCCAAATTTCGTATAATTTTAGACTAATTAACAGTACGAACGCGACGTCCCCGTGTTTTATCCGGATGGAGGAATAGCGATAGGCCAGCGGTTCCCTTATGCCCGGGATCGAACACAATAGTAACAAACGACCGCTGAATATGTATCTCAGGTAATGAAATAAAGGAGAGGAGAGATATAAAAAAGTGTTGTATTTAAAAAAAAATAAGAGTAAAGCATTACCTTGACATACAGTTATTACGTTATTAATAATATAAAGGAATTGTAGAGAAATGATAAAAAAAGCAATCATTGTCATCACTTTAGTAATATTTTTTTTCATTGATCAGTTTGGATTGATGCAAAAAGCCAATGCCGAAGAGGCTATGATTATGGAGAATGGGGTATCGGTACCGAGTGATTTTCCCCATATAGATATTTCCATAAACGATAATCCCGATCCCGGATATATTTTTATAGATAACAGAGGTGGCGGAGGAAAACCTTATAATATTATTTTTAATAACTTGGGAGCACCCATCTGGTATTTGCGTACAGCGGGTGAGCGGCGAGATTTTAAAGTACAGCCTAATGGTTGGTTGACTATGATGATCCGGGACGGCTATGGTGGGAGTGGATGGGGATTTATTGCTCTCGATCAAAACTATGAATATATCAAAACATTCCGGGCCACTAATGGTTACAGTACAGATGAACACGAACTACTGGTGCTCCCGGATAGCGGTTATCTATTGATTGGCCGCAAAGATAGTACCGTGGATATGAGTGAATATGTACCTGGCGGTAGGACCGATGCAACAGTCAGAGAAACATGCATTCAAGAATACACAGCTAATGATTCTCTGATATTTGAGTGGCGCGCCTGGTCCCATTTTGATATACGTGATGTGGAACTGGAGGATCTTACAGGAAGTTATATTCGATTTCCTCATATGAATGCCATTGATATAGATGAGGATGGTAATATATTACTTTCCAGCCGCCATCTTAGTGAAGTAACGAAAATACACCGCCAAACCGGTGAAATTATATGGAGATTAGGAGGAGCACATAACCAATTTGAATTTATCGATGATCCCTTACAGGGATTTACCAGCCAGCATACTATTGAAGCTTTAGGAGAAGGCCATTATACAATTTTCGATAATGGTGATTTACATAATCCACAGGTATCGCGTGCTGTCGAATATGTGTTGGATACGAATGAGATGACTGCAACGCTGTTCTGGGAATTCCGGGATACACCGGATAAATTTTCCCATTATATGGGCAATGTCCAACGCTTGCCCAATACAAACACATTAATTAACTGGGCCCTACCTTATCTTCCAAAACTCACTGAAGTACGAACTGATGGGAGTAAGGCATTTGAGATGAATTTTGTTGATCAATGGGAATGTTACCGGGTGCATCGGTTTCCCTGGGAAGGGATGGCACTAAGGCCCTATTTAATTGTCGAACCCCATAATGATAATATCACATTAATATTTAATAAATTTGGTGATCCGAATGTAGATTATTATAATATTTATGGTGGAATAACTTCCTCCTCTACCGATATATTAGACACTTCTAAATTAACTATGAAAAAATTATCAAACCTCCAGAATAATTGTGAATATTATTTTCGCGTCAAAGCTATCGATGAATATGGAAGTGAGAGTGACTATTCCAATGAAGAAAGCGTATTTGTTAATTTTATTGATACAGGGCAGAATATCATTATCAACGGAGATTTTGAAGCAGGAGAAGATCCCTGGGAATGGGAAGTTACAGACTCTGCTTCCGCAATTTGGAATATTGAAAGCGGTATTAGTCATTTTAATTTAATAGATGGTGGTAATGAAATAGATGAGGTTCAATTAAGACAGAACGGATTAGTGCTTATTCAGGGGAATGACTATATATTTGAATTTGATGCCTGGGCAGATGAACCCAGAATAATTGAGGTAAAAGTGGAACAGGATGCATTTCCCGCGATCAACTACAGCAAAATCGGATTCTCTGGGCTTACACCTATCATGACTCATTTTGAGTATCCTTTTAACATGGAAGATCAAACCGATTTCAATACACGTGTTGTCATCAATACTGGTAATTCGAATGTTGATGTCTATATTGATAACATTTCTTTAAAAGAAACACAATCAGGGATAGATGAGACCTCACCGAAAGTTTCATCACAGTATCAATTAATAGGGAATTACCCAAATCCTTTTAGCGCACAAACAAAGATATCATTTTTTATCCCACAAGTAAGTCATGTTGATATAAAAATATATAATATCTGTGGTGAATTTGTTCAAGAATTGGTCAACAAAAAAATGGAAAGTGGTGAACATACGTTAGATTTCAATGCTGCTTATATATCTGCAGGGATTTATTTCTGTCAATTCAAAGCACGTTCATTGGTTAATTCTAAGCAATATAGAGCAACTCAAAAGATGTTATTAATTAAATAATTATAAAAATTGAAAGGATGTGATGTAATGAAAAAATTAGCCGTTTTAACTTTTATGTTAATAATCAATACTCTAGTTCTTGCAGCCTCGAATGAAGATTATCAATTTATCTCTCCAATGCCAGGTTCAGATTTCAACACCCGTGAATCCAATATTATTATCAGGGAAGGCTCCCTGTTGAACCCTACCAGCATATATAGTTCTGGAGCTATTCAAATCAGCGGTACCAAAAGCGGAAGAATAGATGGTGAAATTGTCCTTTCATCTGATAAGAAAACGTTAATCTTCAAACCCTCTAAAAAATTCGAAGCGGATGAGACTGTAATCGTCAGGATATCCAATACGATTATGAAAGCGAATGGTAGCAGATTAACACCAGTAGAATTTTCCTTTAAAATTGCACCTTTTGCTGAGACACTCAATCCTTATGAGTATATAAACACCATCGCTGCTGACCATTATTCAGGAATAAATTCACTGCAAAAAATTACCATTGATCCACCACCTTCTAATTATCCCGATGTCGTTGTTGATGTATATGACACTGCAAACGTTGATGATGGATATATATTTATGTCCATTGCGAGTGCTGTAGCGGGAGTTGGATACTATATCATGATGTTAAACAATGACGGAACCCCTTTCTTTTACAAAGAATTTGATAATTTTGTTTATGATTTTAAAATACAGCCCAATGGATATCTGAGCTATGGGAAAACACTGAAGAATCATCCATTCGGTGGCGGCGGAGATGTCATCTGGATGATAATGGATAGTAGTTTTACAGAAATCGATAGTGTGCAAATGGGAAATGGTTATTATGCCGATTGTCATGATTTTAGGATTTTAGCAAATGGCCATTATTTATTATTTGGCTATTATTTAGTGCCATATGACATGAGCAAGATTGTCGTTGGTGGTTACCCTAATGCATTGGTAAGCGGCGGTATCATTCAGGAATTGGATCAAGATAAAAATGTTATATTTCAATGGCGCTCGTGGGATTATTATGATTTTGAAACCTTTCCCTTTGATCCATATCAGGCAACTCAGGAAATTGTTCATGAATTTCATTTTAATACGATTGATCTCGATAATGATAATCATATCTTAATTTCAACCCCGACCTGGTCAAAAAAAATCAATCGACAGACAGGTGAAATAGTATGGCATATCGGGGATTTTGAAAATCAGTTTTCCTTTGTTGGTGTCGATAGTCTTACCGGCCTTGATTATATCGCTGGCCATACTTTTTATCGCATACCAAATGGTAATATATTGTTATTTGATAATGGAAATTTTTCCGGACCGAAGACCGGTATGGTACATGAGTTTTCATTAGATGAAGTTGCCAAAAGTGCGGAATTAATATGGAGTTATATCCCTGAAGAATTTGTCATTGCATTTTCAATGGGGAGCGCTCAACGACTGCCTAACGGCAATACAGCCGTTGGATGGGGATCAGGTAGAATGATGGGAAATCTGGGACCGGCATTTACTGAAGTCAATGTAGATGGAGATATCGTATACGAATTATCCTTTGCTCTGTCCGGTGTGTCGAGCTACCGTGCTTATCGGTTTCCTTTTACCTGTGGCGAACCGTGTGCTGATGTGACCAGATGGGAAGTAGTGGCGGGAAATACTTATGAATTCAATGATGGACCTGATGCGAATACAGGTATTAGCATATTAGTCAACAGCTATGAAGGGGGCGGTTATAACTATCTGAGAGTTCAAAAGTATAATTGTGCCCCATTAAATCCGGAGTTTTTCGGTAAAGCTCCTATTGTTAAGCCGGAACGATTCGTGCTATCCAAATATAACATAACATCGCTGGATATAGATGTAATTTTTGATCTGGATGTCTGGCATATCGATATGCCCGAAAGCACCAGTATTTATCAACGGGAGTTTGAAGGCAGCGGCTTGTTTCTAGAATTGTCCACCACTTACAATGATGATGACAATACATTGACCGCCAACTCGGATAAATCAGGTGAATTCATTCTTGCCAGATCTGACCTCGAATCCTTGACATTAATTCCAATACCGCATAACCCAGTAGATTCAAGCAGTGTCAACTGGCAGTTACCAGTAACAATCAGCTGGAGCCCGGTTGGTTATGTTGAATACTATGATTTTCAACTCGCAACAGATAACAACTTCAGCAATCTGCTTGTGGACGAAGAGTACATGAGAGATGCCTTCTATATTGTAGAAGCACTGGATCCGGATACACATTATTATTGGCGAGTAAAAGCCATTAATGATGCGGGTGAAAGTGAATGGACCCCAACACAAATGTTTACGGCCATCGCACCATTCGTAACCGTTACCAGACCCAACGGTGGAGAACAGTGGCAGCAAGGCTTGGAGTATTTTATTCAATGGGATGATAATCTTGCGGAGGATGTCATTCTTGAACTGTATAAAGGAGACTCGTCCTTAGGTAACATTGACATAACTTCGAACTTAGGGGCTTATAAATGGGAAGTAGATCAGGCGCTTGAAACCGGCTCGGATTATTCAATTAAAGTGATAAGTTTTTTGGATAGTACCCTTTTCGACATGAGTGATAATACTTTTTCAATTATTGACACGATAAGCGCTGTAAAGGACGAATCACATATTATAAAAGAGTATGTTCTCCATCAAAACTACCCCAATCCATTCAATCTCCATACAATAATCAATTATCAATTGCCAAAGACCAGTGAGGTGGAATTGAGTGTTTTTAACCTGCTGGGACAAAAGGTAGCTATGCTGGTTTCGGAGACGCAACCGGCAGGAAGCTATGAGGTAGAATGGGATGCAACGGGTATAGAAGGTGGAGTCTATTTTTACAAACTCTCGACAGATAAAGGTTTTGTCCAGACCAAAAAACTTATTTTGTTAAAGTAGTGAACGTCGGATTGCCCCTTACTCTCTTCCCCTCTAGTAAGGGGGAGGGTTATTGGGGGTGTTTTTTAATATTTTGTTTTCAGAACAAGGGCTTGTCCCTGCTTTATGCGGGGCCTATCCCCGAGAAATCAAGGAATTAACGATCCCCTTTTTCAAGGTCGAATATTCTCCTCGGGCGGGAAGACAAGCTTATGATTTTAGAAGTAAAGGCTTTGGATCGGGGGTATAAAAGTATAAAAAAACAATGAATATTGGTTTTTTTACGACACTTTTTTTTATTACCATTAAACCAATCAACGACTTAGGCGCTTAATTTTTACTATGGTACCATTGACAAAATGAAGTATAAAAGTAATATAGGCCTATGATAGATATTAAAGGAGCAATTAATGTTATTTGAAGTTCTTAAGTCCAAAATACATATGGCCAGGGTAACCGAAGCCAATAGAGAATATAATGGTTCTATAACCATTGATGAGAAACTCGCACAAAAAGCGGATATTTCTCCAAATGAGAAAGTTCTTGTAGGTAATATCGAAAACGGAAATCGTTTTGAAACTTATGTTATTTATGGGAAAGATGGAGAAATTTGTGTGAATGGTGCCGCAGCCAACCTCGCGGGTGTTGGGGATAGACTTATAATAATGTCTTTTGTGTACCTAGATAACAGGAATTTTCCTCCTAAAATAATTAGAGTTGACGATAAAAATCAAATTATAGAATAGTGGAAAGCGCTCTTTTTCCTGACTGGATTCGAAGTAAGCTTACCAGAAAGAAACAAGCTGATACCTTAAAAAATATTTTAAAATCAAAAAATTTGCACACAGTTTGCGAAGAAGCAAAATGTCCGAATATAGGTGAGTGTTTTGTGGGAGGTACTGCAACTTTCCTAATAATGGGAAAAGTTTGTACAAGAAACTGTGGCTTTTGTTCTGTTGTTAAAGGGATCCCCGAACTACTCGATGAGTCTGAGCCGGTCCGCGTTGCCAGGCAAATAAAAAAAATGAAGTTAAAACATGCTGTTTTAACTTCTCCTAGCCGCGATGACATCGATGACGGTGGAGCCAGTTTTTTTGCTCATACGACAAGCGAGATAAAGAAAATCAATTCGTCTACGACAGTAGAGGTCTTGATTCCCGATTTTAAGGGGAATATAGACTCTTTAAGAAAAGTCCTTAATTCCGATATCGATGTTCTTAATCACAATATTGAAACCGTAAAAAGGCTTTATCCAAGAGTTCGACCTGAAGCCGATTACTATAGAACGCTTAAAATTTTAAAAGAAGCTTCTGTAAGTAGCACCGGTTTTCCTGTTAAAAGTGGCTTTATGGTTGGTTTGGGTGAAAAAAAGGAAGAAGTGGTGGAGTTATTGAAGGATTTAAGAGCCGTGGGATGTAATATATTAACTGTAGGGCAGTATCTTAGACCAACCTTGAAACAGTTGCCTGTTTTTCGTTATGTCCATCCGGCTGAATTTAAGGAAATAGAGGACCAGGCTTATAATCTAGGATTCGATTATGTTATTTCAGGTCCACTTGTGAGGAGTTCATACAGAGCTGGAGAAGTTTTATCTTCACTTCGTAAGGATCCTTCGGGGCAGTTGAATGGTTAAATGGCTATCCGAGTCCTGAGTTCCGTGTCGTGAGTCGTGAGTCAAAAAAAAATCATACTTAATATTCATATAATTTGATTGTTTTTTAGAGCTCGGTGAGTTGGCTTTTTTGACTCTAGACACAAGACTCATGACACATGACGGTTTCGTTGTTCTTTGTATTCTTCGTGGTTTAAAAAATTAGGGTCTTGACGGAAGTGAAAAAAATCTTACAATTATATAAATGGTAAAAAAAGAAGATAGTAAAAAAAGCAAAGCAGAACTTATAGAAGAAGTTGAAGAACTTCGAGAACGAGTTAAAGAACTGCAAAATCCCATAGATAAAGTTACGGGATTATACACCTGGATATATTTTCTAAATTTAGCTGAAAGGGAATTTGAGAGAGCTTATCGATTCAAGCGTCCTGTTTCGGTAGTCCTTGTTGATATAGATCATTTGAAAAAAATAAATAAAAAATACAACGAAAAGTGTGGAGACCAGATTCTTGTTGAAGTTTCTAAAAGATGTAAGGATAATATTAGGGATCTTGATTATATAGGTTGTTATGAGGAGGGTAAGTTTATTCTTCTATTTCTGGAAACTGATAAATTGGACGCGAAGAAAGCCGGAAACCGTTTACGTAAGGTTATTGCCTCCAGACCCATTTCAACAGATAAAGGTCCCCTTACAGTAACTGTTAGTATTGGCATTGCCGATAAAACTGCCGATATAACTGATATTTCTGCACTGCTTGAGAAAGCAGAGGAAGCTTTGTTTGCTGCAAAAGATCAGGGACGTAATCGCGTCGAAACAAGCAGCATTTAAGGCAAATAATTTCTTTAACTTAGACTCGCAAGTTTACAATAAAAACTTTATCTCCTGTAATGTAAGCAGATTTAAAATCTGAAATGATATTTATCGACAAAAATATTGAAAGATTATATAGAACGATTCCAAAAAAAGTCATTGTTAAGGAGGTTCCTCATTTTTACCCGGAAAATGTAGCAGGTTGCGATGTGAGTTATAGGGGAAAAGCTAAAATTTCCTGTGTGGTTTTTAATGTTAATGAAAAGAAAGTTACCGAGGAACTCACATTTGAAAGAGAAGTCTCATGCGAATATATTCCAACTAAATTTGCTATAAGAGAAATGCCTCTTATTGGAGAAGCTATTTCATTGATTTCTGTGCCCTTTGATTGTGTAATTGTAGATGGGCATGGTATTGCTCATCCTGATAGGGCTGGTCTTGCCTGTTTTGTGGGTGTGATTTTTGACTTACCAACTATTGGCTGTGCCAAAAATCTTTTGGTCGGAGAATTTGAGGACATATCTCTTAAGAAAGGGAATAGGGCTGATGTTATTTATAAGGGAGAAAAAGTGGGAGAGGCTATTTGCTCTAAAAGTAATACGAAACCTATTTTTGTTTCTCCGGGCAATAAGGTGGGTTTTAGAAATGCAAGGAATATTATTTTGAATCTTGCCATAAATAGTAAGTATCCCGAACCTCTACGTCTTGCGGATATAAATAGTAAAAAGTAGAAAAGATTAATTTAAACACTTGACTCAATAAAAAAAATTTTTATAATTATAGAAACGGAAATAAAATATTTATTCAGTTATTTTAAAGATACTTAGGAGGCAAATATGGGGTATAAGGACCAGACAAAAGGGCAACTCATAAATGAGTTGAAAGAATTAAGAGAAAGGCTTTCGGGTTTAGAGGAGACCACTGACAAATTAACAGGATTATATAACAGAGAATATTTTCTCGATCTTGCTGAATGTGAATTTATACGTTCGCGTCGTTTTCAAAGACCTTTATCAGTAATTTTGATTTCTATTAAAGATTTTGATCTGATTAAGTCTAGAAACAATGAAGAAGTTGTTAATCAGGTGATACTTGAAGTTGCAAATCGTTGTAAGTTGAGAATTAGAGACCTTGATTATTTTGGGCGTTACGATGAGGATAAATTTGTTCTTCTACTCCCTGAAGCTGATAAATCTGCGATACAGAAAATCGCCGAGAGGCTTGGTTCGTCTGTGTCAAGTTCTCCTATAAAAACAGAAAAAGAAGAATTTAACGTTAGGTTATGTGCTGGCGGAGTTGAAATAGCTGAGACTTATACCGTTCTTGAAGAATTTCTCAGTAAAGCGGAAGAAGCATTACTTTCTGCGGAACAGGAGAGCAGCGAAAGTAATATTGTTATAAAATAATAGATTATTCATTTAAATAATAGAATTTGATTCTTTGGTTTTGAGAGGCGATTATGTTCTTAAAAAAGTGTTTCCGATTTATAATTGTTTTATTTTTATTTGTTTTTGATCTATCTGCTCAGGGTCTCGATTCTTTTACCCCTAGTATCGATACTATTGTAGATTACGGTGGATTTGAAAATGATTGTGGTTATTCGGTGGAAAAAGTTCCTGGTGGGTATATAGTTTGTGGATATACCGAGTCTTATGGCTCTGGCGGGAAAGACGTTTATTTGATAAAAACCAATGGTTTGGATAGTATACCTCGTTGGGAAGAAACATTTGGTGGTTTTCAAAATGATTGTGCTTATTCTTTGCAAATTACAGATGATGGAGGATATGTGATTTGTGGTTATACAGAGTCGTATGGTTCAGGTGGTCAAGATGTGTATCTAATAAAAACCGATTCGTTGGGAGATACCCTATGGACTAAAACTTTTGGTGGCTCCGAAGATGATTGTGGCTATTCTGTAGATATTACAGATGATGGAGGTTATGTTATTTGCGGTTATACGGAATCCTTTGCGATGGGTAGAAGGGATATTTATTTAATAAAGACAGATTCTTCTGGTGATTCTCTTTGGACTAAGACATTCAGTGGACAAGGAGCTGCGGAAGGGTTTTCCGTCAAACAAACCAGAGATAAAGGTTATATTTGTACAGGGCAGACAACCTTTGAGTACGGGACCTCTACTGATATTTATATTTTAAAGGCAGATTCATTAGGAGATACACTCTGGTCCCGGGCCTACGGTGGTTATTTGGGTTGGGATGGTGGTCATTCTGTAATAGAAACGAGTGATGGAGGGTATGTAATTGCAGGTGATAGATCGTATCCTCCTGCAATGTCTAGTGGTTATTTGCTAAAAACAGATTTAGTAGGAGATACTCTGTGGAGTTTTCATGCTGGAGGAGGTTATTTGAACTCGGTTATAGAAACAGAAAATCATGATTATGTGGTAACAGGAGGAAATTGGGCGAGTGAAGCAATATTTGCCGAGGTTGATTCTACCGGCAATCCAATATGGTTGAATTACATTGGTGATGAATTTGCGGGGTAATTCGATTAGACAGACGACTGATGGAGGATATATTGCGGTTGGAGGTTGTATAAATTATGATGGCTATGACTACTATGGTAATGTATTTTTGGTTAAAATCACTCTTGTTGAAGCTGGTATTCCAGAGAAAAACACAGGAGAAAAAGATATTATCTTAAGTTGTGAATCAATCGTTTTTTCAAGTGTTGCTGAGATTGTGTATGATGTAAAAAGTGATAACACTAATGTAGAAATAGCTGTTTTTGACGCAAGTGGAGAGAGGCTAAAAACAATTTTTAGAGGAACAAGGACTGAAGGACAATATATAACAAGTTGGGATGGGACTGCTGATAATGGGCATTTGTTGCCTAGTGGAATATATTTTCTTATAGTTGTTGGAAATAGTACTTCTGATATTTTGAAATTAATTATTTTGAGATAATGGTTTTTATAAAATTCTTTAACTAAATCCTAATCCCAAAATCCTAAATCCCAATTTTTTATCTTGTTTTATTAATATGGTTTAGTAAGGAAGCAACAACTCGAATGAGTTCCCCTATCAGTTTCCAATCAAGGACAGAGCTCTCGACTTTTTCTAATTTTTTAATAAATCCGCCTAATTCTCTTATTCTTTGAATTGCCAAATAAAGAGTATTGTAAGGCATATCTTCGCCGGACTCTTCCCACTCTTCAAATTCTATACGGCTGACTCTTTCTTTAAGTATGAGAGATGTTTCTTCGATTAGTTCTCCGAGTTTTTGAGGGTCTTTATTTTTGAATGCCTCTGCAGAAATGAATGCTTCCTTATAGGAGATACCATCACCCTCAAGACTTGCGAAGGCATTTTCTATAGAGCTAAAGACATCATCAATTGCCATTTTTGCACTCCTTTCCTTTAATTATTTAAATTATAGAGAATTTTTGATTAAAGTCAAGTAAAATCTTAGAATAACAGGAAAGAAACGTATTATATGGCATTTGTTAGTGTTTGAAAGGCTTTGAGTCGGATTAGGTGTATCAAATTTGTTTAGATTTTAAATGCCGGAGGGGGGATTTGAACCCCCACAGGATATTATCCCACATGGCCCTCAACC
>CAZHNS010000030.1:0-25259 GCA_964534175.1 uncultured bacterium
CCTGACGGTAAATATATTGCTTTCTACGCGGCACATAATAGAGAAAAACTTTCTTACTACAGGATATATAATTCCGGTACATGGGGAACAGAAACCGTATTCGACTGGAACGCAGAAAGACCCGGTGGGGTAAATTATAATACCACTTATTCAAATTTGTTTTATTTATCTAGCGAAGGAAGGATGTTTAATTTCGCACGCGGCCACGACAACGGAAGCCCTAATTTTATGTATTCCGACGACAGTGGGGATACATGGAATTACGGTGGTCAGTTAGCAAGAAGCAATATAGGGGGGTATAGCAGAGGTTATTATAAATACTGGGGAAACGGCGTTGACCGTATCGATTTTATATGCACGGAAACCCATCCCCGCAACTACAACACCAGCATATATCACGGTTACGTACAAAACGGCAATTCATACGACTCTTACGGTACTGAGGTTGATTCCGATATATATAGTGATTCCCACATTCCAACAGCAGAAGATGAATTTACCACTGTTTTTGCAGCCAACACGGTTTTGAATACTTATACGATGACAAATTGTTGGAATGATGACATCATGCGATACGAAGACGGAACAATCGCCGCGATAATTTCCGCGAGAACCGGTGGTAGTTCTTATGATCCCAACCATGCATTTATATACTGCCGTTTCGACGGCTCGGAATGGAAATCTACCTATCTTGTTAATGCGGGCAAAAAAATGTATGCTTCCGAAGAAGATTACGTAGGTTTAGGAGCATTACATCCCAATGACCCGAACACAATCTATATTTCAACACCTTATGACCCGGAAGATAATGTTACGTTTTTGGGAGTTCGTGAAATCTTTAAAGGGGTTACCTCCGACAGCGGGGCAACCTGGAGTTGGACTCCTATTACCGAAAATTCAGTCCGCGACAATTTTCGTCCTATAGTCCCAGCCTGGAATGAACAAAATACGGCACTATTATGGTGGAGAGGGACATATTATGCCGCACAGAGTTTCGATGCGGCTGTCGTCGGCATTATAGAAAACTCTACTGATTCTACCGTACTCATGAGTTATGTAGATGCAACATCGACCAATACTTTCCTCGCAGATGGTTCACCGCTCGGAGCAACTGGCCCAAGTTCCGGAGCCGGTGCGTCAGATAATAATTGGCACTGGAGGACTACTTACGGAAACGGAGATGCCGTACTTACATCTGCCGAAAGTAGCGGCGGAGAAAATGCACCTGTTATTAAAACTCAGGTAACCAATATCGAAGAAGGAACTTATGACGTCTGGGTTAACTTCTGGGCCAACCCCGAATCGGACTGGAGAATAGAAGCAGGTCTTAATCCCGACAACATGCAAATATTCAGACAGATGGCCTGCAAGCAGGTAATGAGTCAAGATCATAATGGCGAACTCGTATTGACTGGCGGGGGCAACACATTCCTATACCAGGCTTATCTAGAAAGGGTTGTGATTGAAGCCGATGACACCCTGAATGTTTTCATTGACGATGAAGCAATCCAAACGGGCACGGCGAATACCCAGATAGGCGACATTTGCCGCACATGGTACGACGGAATCAGTTATTCTCATCCCGGACGTCATCCGGGAGAATTAAGCCTAGTAGAATATCACGAATATGATAAAACCGAGCTCGGGTTTAACCTAGATCAAAACTTTCCCAACCCGTTTAGCTCAAGTACAAATATAAGTTACACAATCTTAGAACCTTCTAACGTAAAATTATCCGTATATAACATGCTGGGGCAGGAAGTTGCGGAACTTATAAACGGAAAAATAAGCACGGGCTCTCACAGCATAGAATGGAACGCCAGAAATATACCTTCAGGTATTTATTTCATGAGAATGACGGTTGGAGATAATTCAATTACAAAGAAAACACTGTTAGTGAAATAATGTAACATTTCCTTTTAACCGTTTTTTTTATTGAACGCTATAAACAGTGGACTTTAAAAAAGTTCACTGTTTTTTTTACACTTAAAAATACCTGCGCGAAAGACGCACTTGACAGAATGATAAATTTACATTACCTTGTTAAAAATTAGGCACTGTGAATAAAACGAAAATATATAAATATAAATATGGAATAAATATATGGGTTTTTTAGATGATGATTATCTTTTAGATAATACAAGCGCAAAAGAACTTTACGGTATAGTTCAAAATTTACCGATAATAGATCTTCATAGTCATATCGATGTAAAAGAAATACTGCAAAATAAACCTTCAAAAGATATCTGGGAAGCAGAAGGAGCAACCGATCACTACGTCTGGGAACTAATGCGAAGAAGTGGTGTTGCTGAGGAAAAAATCACAGGAAAGGCGACAAACAGGGAAAAATGGAATGCTCTTGCCGAGGTTTTCCCCCGTTTTGGAGGTAACCCCACATATGAATGGATACATCTCGATATAAAAAGAAGATTTGGTATACAGGAACTCATATCGAAACAAACGGCTGACGGAATTTGGGAAAAAACCCACGCACTTTTGCGAGATGAATCTATGACTCCTCAGAACTTGTTAAAATACATGAGAATAGAATTGATGTGTTCAACCGACGACCCGATTTCCGATTTAAAATACCACGAAAAAGCAAAAAAAGAACTTGACAAACCATTAATACTTCCAACCTGGCGTCCTGATAAAGTAATGAATATTGAAAATAACGTCTGGAAAGGTTTTATTGAAGAATTGGGAAAGAAGACGGGTGAAGATACAAGCCAACTTAAAGGCTTACTGTCTGCTTTAGAAAAAAGACATGAATACTTCGCTGAACACGGATGTATTTCAAGCGATCACGGTATGGAAAAACCATATTCTAATCCGGTATCAGGAAAAATAGCTGCCTCAATACACGCAAGAGCCTTTAAAAGCGAAGAGTTGAAAAATAAAGAAATAATTGCCTACAAGTCATTTATATTTCATGAATTAGGTAAATTAAATATGAAGAAAAATTGGTTAACCCAGCTCCATATAGGCGCGGTAAGAGATTACAGAAGCAAATTATTCAAAACTCTAGGCGTAGACTCGGGAGGAGATATATCAACTCAAAACGTCGATTTCGCAAAAGGACTAAAATATTTTTTAAACGAGTTCGCAGAAGATTTAAATATCGTAATTTACTGCCTGGATCCAACGCACCTACCGACTGTAACAACAATTGCGAGAGCATATCCCAACGTAATTATAGGTGCTCCCTGGTGGTTTAATGATAGTCCGTTTGGGATGGAAATGCACTTAAAGTATATCGCTTCCGTTGATTTAATTTCCAACTGTGGAACAATGGTAAGCGATTCCAGGAAACTTTTATCCTATGGATCCAGAACAGAGGTATTTCGTAGAGTTTTATGCAAAGTAGTGGGCGAAATGGTTGAAAAGGGACAGATTCCTCGAATAGTAGCTCAGGAACTGGTTGAAAATGTCTCCTATCATAGAGTTAAAAATCTCGTCGACACAGAAAACAAATAAAAGTTTCTCGAGAAAGAATGTTACATTGCTATCTGGAATATTTTCAAGATGACAAAAAGAATGCAAATCAATTAGCGAAGGAGAAGATAATATGGACTTATCAAAAGGTCTTAATCTAAAAGGAAAAGTGGCAGTCATTACGGGCGGAGCAGGGATACTCTGTTCAGAAATGGCAAAAGCAATAGGCGAATGCGGCGGGAAAATTGTTATACTCGATATTTCCGAAACGGCTATGAAAGAGCTAAGTGAATATCTGGACAAAAAGAACATAGAAAATCTTACTATAAAAACAGATATATTGGATAAAGAAAACCTTAAAACTGCCGCGAAGAAAACCCTGGATAAATTCGGCAAAGTTGACATACTGATAAATGGTGCAGGGGGGAATAAAGCCGAAGCAACAACGGGACCCGATAAGCCATTTTTTGATCTCCCGGAAGAAGCTTTAAAATTCGTATTTAATTTGAATTTTCTTGGGACGTTTCTTACTTCCCAGGTCTTCGGAGAATTAATCGCAAACAAAGGAGAAGGCGTCATCATAAACATTTCCTCAATGACAGCATTATCTGCCATAACTGAAGTTCCGGCTTACTCCGCAGCCAAAGCGGCAATAATTAACTTCACTAAATGGTTTGCGGTATACATGTCTCAAAATTATTCAGATAAAATAAGAGTTAACGCCATAGCACCTGGTTTCTTCATTACGGAACAAAACCGTTATTTATTAATGAATAAAGAGAATAAAACTCTCACAGAAAGAGGGAAAAAAATTATAGCTCATACACCTATGAAAAGATTCGGAGAACCGACCGATCTTATTTCTACAATTCTTTGGCTAACTTCACCGGGGGCAGAATTTGTTCACGGTGTGGTTATTCCGGTAGACGGTGGATTCTCGGCATTCAGTGGTGTTTAAAGCGGCAAAGCCGCTAAAATGAAAAATTTAAATATTAAAATTCAAAATGACATATCAAAGTTCAAAAATTATAAAAAAAAGAGAAACAACGAATTACACGAATAGCACAAATGTTTTTTTGGGTGAAGGGACATTTTTATAAGTATTTTTGCTTTTTGATTTTTGATATTTGATTTAAGCAAAGTTTATGTGGTTTGATAGGATATTAAAACATAAAAAACATCAGGAGGTTTAATAATGGATAAGAAGTCGGATATAGGTTTGATTGGATTGGCTGTAATGGGCGAAAACCTCGCTTTAAACATGGAAAGTAAAGGTTTTACAGTATCCGTATATAACAGAACAACTTCAAAAGTTGATAAATTGATTGAAGGAAGAGCTAAAGGGAAAAACATCATTGGGACTCATTCTCTCGAAGAATTTGTTAATTCCATTGAACAACCCAGGAAAGTCATAATAATGGTTAAAGCCGGCAAACCGGTCGACGCAGTAATCGATCAAGTCATTCCTTTACTCTCAAAAAACGATATTCTAATAGACGGAGGCAATACTTTTTTTAGACACACAGAACGAAGATTAAAAAAAGTCGCAGAAAAAGGACTTCTTTATATAGGAACAGGTGTCAGCGGTGGTGAGGAGGGGGCTCTTAAAGGTCCTTCCATAATGCCTGGAGGACACAAGGAAGCTTACGATGCCGTTGCTCCTATATTAACAAAGATCGCCGCTCAAGTAGGGAGTGACCCATGTTGTGACTATATGGGACCTAGAGGTGCCGGTCATTATGTAAAGATGGTTCACAACGGCATTGAGTATGCCATTATGCAGACTATTGTAGAAGCATATGATTTTATGAAAGATGTATTAGGTCTTTCCGCTCAGAAACAATCCCTACTTTTCTCCAAATGGAATGATGATGTACTAGATTCCTACTTAATTGAAATAACAGGAAAAATTTTAGCCAGGGTAGACAAAGAAACAAATAAAGCGATTGTTGATTTGATTCTCGATGAAGCGTCCCAAAAAGGAACAGGGAAGTGGACTTCCCAGAGCGCAATGGATCTGGGTGTACCCATCCCATCAATCGATGCAGCCGTGCAGGCAAGATTCATTTCAGCTTATAAATCAGAAAGAGTGGAAGCTTCTAAATTACTTAACGGTCCAACAATTGAATTTGCCGGCGACAAAAACAAATTTATTGAAAAAATACACGATGCCCTGTACGCTTCAGAGATACTTGCATATACTCAGGGTCTTTCACTCTTAACGGCAGCTTCAAAGGAATACAAATTTAACTTGAACCTTGGGAATATTGCAAAAATCTGGAGAGGAGGTTGTATTATTCGTTCCAGACTTCTGGGAAGCATAACAGAAGCTTACGAAAAAAATCCCGAGCTACCAAATTTACTCTTTGACGAACATTTCAGCGACATTCTTAAAAGAAATCAGGAAGCACTACGTAAATTAGTACAGATGGCAAACAAAAGTGGAATTCCTTTTATGGTTACCAGCGCTTCTCTGGCGTATTATGATAGCTACAGAAAAGAACGCCTGCCGGCAAACCTCATACAGGCACAGAGAGATTATTTCGGAGCTCACACCTATAAGAGGATAGATAAGGAAGGAATCTTTCATACAGAATGGTAATAGGAAAAGGATTGGAGAAAGGATATCTTTCCGACGAGGAAGCAATAAATCTTTCTGCAAAAGCTTTATCCGATATTGATTTTAGAGATAAAAGAGTACTCGGAATAATTCCCGATCATACTCGTACTGCTCCGGTAAGTCTTTTTTTTAAGGCAATATTCGACTCATTAGGGGAAAAAGTTAAAAAATTAGATTTTCTGGTTGCACTCGGCACACATCCTCCCCTGAAAAGAGAACAAATCCTAAAACTTGTTGGAATTTCAGAGGAAGAAAAAGAAAAGAAATATTCATCCGTCGACTTTTTCAACCATAAATGGGACGACCCGAAGGCTCTAAGCACAATCGGCAAAATATCCAAGGATAAGATTGAAGAAGTTTCCAATGGGTTGTTAAAAGAAAATGTCGAAGTACAGGTTAACAAAATGATTCTGGAGTATGACCTCCTTATTATCGTAGGTCCTGTTTTCCCTCATGAAGTTGTAGGTTTTTCCGGTGGAAATAAATATTTCTTTCCGGGTATCGCGGGGCCGGAAGTATTAAATTTCTTTCACTGGCTCGGAGCTCTTCTAACAAATCCGGAAATCAACGGTACAAAAGACACATCGGTAAGGAAAATCATAGATATCGCTTCCTCATTTATCAAAATTCCTAAACTCTGCTTTAGTCTGGTTGTTAGAAATAAAAAGTTGAGTGGCTTATTTATCGGAAAACCCGAGGAAGCATGGTCAAAAGCGGCGGATCTTTCGAGTAAACTAAACATAATTTACAAAGATAGAGCTTTTAAAAAAGTACTTGGCATCGCACCAAAAATGTATGACGACCTGTGGACAGCAGGTAAAGTAATGTATAAACTTGAGAATGTAGTGGAAAACGGAGGAGAACTTATTATCTACGCTCCCCATATCACAGAAGTCTCTTACACACACGGGAAAATTATAGATAAGGTAGGGTATCATGTTCGAGACTATTTTCTCGGGCAACCAGATAAATTTTCCTGGGTACCAGGAGGTATAAAAGCACATTCCACCCACGTAAAAGGAATTGGAACTTACGAAAATGGAATAGAAAAACCCAGAATAAACGTTTTTCTTGCAACGGGTATACCCGAAGAAAGATGCAAGAAAATCAACCTGGGATATAAGGACTATAAGTCGATTAATTTTTCCGACTGGGAAAACAAAGAAGACGAAGGAATTTTTCTTGTGCAGAATGCAGGAGAAACCCTGTATCGTTTAAAATAAAAAATGAGTGAGGTTGAAATTGAGTGAAAATAAAAACGTAGTTGTAGCACAATCCGGCGGTCCCACTCCGGTTATCAATAATTCTCTTCGCGGAGTAATTGAGGGTTGTAAAAAAATGCCGGATAAATTCGGTAAAATTTATGCCGGATTTCACGGAATTGAAGGTGTATTAAAAGAAGAACTTCTGGATTTAAGCGTTCAAGAACAAAAGGAAATAGACTTACTTAAAAATACCCCTGCCGCAGGTTCTATAGGAACATGCAGGTACAAACTTAAAACTGGGCAGCAGGAAGATTTCGAGCGAATAGTAGAAGTCTTCAAAGCCCACGGGATAGGTTACTTCTTTTACATTGGCGGCAACGATTCTATGGATACAGCTAATAAAGTAGGCATTCTTGCAAAAGAAAAAGGGCTCGACTTAGTCGCAACGGGAATACCAAAAACAATAGATAATGATGTCGGTGATTCAGAATTCAAATTGATAGACCACACACCGGGATACGGAAGTGTAGCCAGATATTGGGCTCTTTACACTCAAAACGCAAACGAGGAAAATATGGGTTCAAGTCCTTCCGACCCTGTACTCGTAGTTCAGGCTATGGGGAGAAAAATTGGGTTCATACCCGCAGCCGCCCGCCTCGCGGATCCGGAAAGGAAAATTCCCCTGCAAATATACCTTGCAGAGAGTGGGCTAAATCTCTCCGAACTTGCCGACAATGTCAACGATCAGTTAAAAAAGAGTGGGCGAGCAATCGTTGTAGTAAGTGAAGGATTTCCTGTAGGCGATTTAGGAGAAAAGAAAGACCTTTTCGGGCATACCGAATATTCATCAAGCGAAATTACAGTAGGACAGATAGTTACAAATTTCCTCAACAAAGTAGGGCTCACGGTCAAGGGTCTCGCTAGAGGACAGGTGCCCGGAACAGACCAGAGGAATGCTATTGTTTACGCTTCTAATGTCGATCTCGAAGAAGCTTATAAAGTAGGCGAAAAAGCGGCTTTAATCGCCGCCGAAGGCGAGTCAGGTTACATGGCAACAATCTTAAGAAAAGAAGGTAGCAACTATGAAGTTTACTACGATAAAGTACCCTTAGAAAAAGTTGCAAATTCAGAAAGATCTTTCCCCTCAAATTGGATTACGGATAAGCGAATCGATGTAACGGACGATTTTATCGATTACGCGCGGCCTTTAATAGGTATCGATTGGGCAAACATTCCAATAGAAAACGGAATTATGCGATTTGCAAGATTTAAACCAATATTCGCGGATAAAAAACTTACAGAATATATCCCCCAGGCATATAGGTAAAACCAACAGATGCAAAAATATAAAAGAAAATTCAGAAGAATGTTTTTTTTGCCGTCAGCTGTCAGCCTTTTCTCTAAATCCTAAATCCCAGCCCCTAAATCCTAATTTTGTCATACTTATTGACAATATAACTATGAGGAGGATGAATGATTAGTGAATCTCAGAAAGAATTAATAGAGTTTAAACCGAAAACGGACTTTTTTGTTGGAATAGATTCCGACGGATGTGTTTTTGATACAATGGGAATAAAACAGAGAGAATGTTTTGGCCCATGGCTAATCGGATATTTTGGTCTCCAGGGAGTTGCACTCGCGGCAAGAGAGTGTAAAGAATTCGCAGACCTCTTCTCAAAAACGAGAGGAGGCAATAGACACATAACTGCTAAACGCATAATAAGCGAACTTCTACCAAGCCATCCTATGGTCAAAAAACGAAATTTTAAAGTGCCTCAGTACCCGTATTACTTTAAATGGGTCGATGATCCCGATAGTCTTTTAAGTAACGAAGGTCTAAAAATGGCGATTGATGCCGCAACGAGTGATGAAGAAAAGAAAGAATTGGAACATGTGCTTGAGTGGAGCGAGAGGGTTAACTGGAGCATAAAAGAAATAGTGAAAAACATACCTCCATTTCCATTCGTAAGGGAGTCTCTCGAAAAACTTGCAGGAAAAGTAGATATGATAGTGGTATCCTCCACACCAACTGAAGCCCTGCAGAGGGAATGGGAGGAACATAATATCGCAAAATACATGAGTGTTATTGCAGGACAAGAAATGGGAAAAAAGAAGGAACATCTTCAAATGGCAGCAAATGGTAAGTACAAAGAAGACCATATCTTAATGATTGGTGATGCACCCGGTGACATGAAAGCCGCTAAAGCTAATAATGCTCTATTCTACCCAATAATACCAGGAGAAGAAGAAAAAGCATGGGAAAGATTCTATAACGAAGGAATAGATAAGTTTTTAAATGAAGAATACAAAGGTGACTACGAACAGGAGCTCATCGAAGAATTCGATGCATCTCTGCCCGAGAACCCACCGTGGAGTTGACTTTAGAAGTTAGAAGCAAGTAGTTAGGAGTTAGAATCCCATCCACACCACCATTATTCACATGTAGAACATGTAGTAATTATAGTTATTATTTATTAAATCCCAATCCCCAAATCCTAAAATATTGCCACGGATTAATACTAACTTTTTACATTATTTTATTTTCACTTAATACTCAGAACGCTATACTCATAACTGCTAAATTCCTCTACGGGAAATTCGGTATTGACATCTATGAAATTATCATTAAAGTGTATAAATTCAAGAAAAAAAGGAGGTAGCAAAAATGAAAAGAGTATTAATAAGTTTTTTTAGTTTACTTGTCGTCTTCTCCGGACTATTAACTACCGGCTGCGGGAAAAAATCAGAAGCTCCGACTTTCATCCTCGTTCCAAAATCGGTTGGACTGCCTTACTGGGCAGAGGTAGAAAGAGGAATGAATGCCATGGCAAAAGAATTGGGAGTAAAAGCTATATTTAACGGTCCGCCAACAGGGAGCAGCGCCCAGCAAATATCTATTATAGAGGGTGCCATTTCCAGCAAAGTAGCCGGAATAGGTATTTCTCCTAATGAGCCCGAAGCTGTTGAAGCTATTATTAAAAGTGCTACCGAAAAAGAAATTCCTGTAATAACTTTTGATTCAGATTCGCCAAATAGTCTTCGAAGTTATTATATAGGAACAGATAATTATCAGGCAGGAAAAACATTAGGCGAACATGTAATAGAGATTGTGGGAACAAAAGGAAAAATAGCTCTGCTTACAGGCGGACTTGGTGCCATGAATCTTAATGAAAGAATTAAAGGTTTTAAAGACGCTATTGCCGAATATCCCGATCTTCAAATAGTACAATTAGAAGCTAACAATGATGATGAATCACTGGCTCTATCACAGTCGGAAGCTATCTTGCAATCCCATCCAGATCTTCTGGCCTTTATAGGAGTAAATGCAGCTGCGGCTCCCGGTGCTGCCCGTGCGGTAAAAGCGCTGGGTAAAAAAGGTGAGGTTAAAATAGTAGGTTTTGATACAGTCCCTCTTACAAGAGATTTTATAAGGCAGGGATACATTCAGGGAACGGTTGGCCAAAGACCGTACATGATGGGGTATGTCGCTACTAAAGTTCTTTATGACATGCACATGGGTAAAGAAGTTCAGTTACCGGAAGGATTTGAATCCATCGATGGAATCATAGATACCGGAATCCTTTTCGTAACTGCGGAGAATATAGACGAACATTTCCCGGAGTAGTAACAGAAGTATAATAAAAAACATGAGAAAGAAAAACGCTAACAACTACATTTTAGAGTTAGAAAATGTATCAAAGACTTTTCCCGGTGTAAAGGCGTTAAATAATATAAATTTCAATTTAAAAAAAGGCGAAGTACATTCTCTTGTAGGTGAGAACGGTGCGGGTAAATCCACCTTATTAAAAATTCTAGCAGGTGCTTATAAAAAAGACACCGGTGTCATAACCCTGGAAGGGTCAAAAGTAGAAATGACCGACCCAAAACAAGCCCTCGATATGGGCGTCAGCGTAATATACCAGGAGTTCAATTTAGTACCCAATCTCAGCATAGCTGAGAACATCTTCATGGGAAGAGCGCCTTGTAAGAATTCCGGATTTATAGATTTCCAAAAATTATACCAAAGGTCCGAATCTTTCCTCAAAAAGATAGGAATGAAAAAGAGTGCAAAAACTCTTGTGAGTGAATTAAGTGTAGCGGAACAACAAATGGTAGAAATAGCAAAGTCTCTATCTTTCTCTGCCAAGATAATTGTTATGGACGAACCTACATCAGCTATAACGAAATCCGAAAAAGAAACCCTTTTTGAAATCATAAGGGAATTGAAAGAAAAAGAAGTCTCTATAATTTTCATTTCCCATATTATAGAAGAAGTTCTTGAAATATCCGATAGGATTACAGTCCTCCGGGACGGAAATTATGTGGGCACCGTAAACGCTGCAGATACAAATCCCCGAAAAATAGTACAGATGATGGTTGGAAGAGAACTAAAAGACTTTTACCCAAAAAAAGAAGCAAAAAAAGGAAAAATCGTACTTGAAGTAAAAAACCTGACAAAAAAATCGAAATATGAGGACATAAGTTTCCAACTTCATGAAGGAGAAGTTCTGGGTTTTGCAGGACTCGTCGGCGCGGGCAGAGCAGAAGTGATGCGGGGTATTTTCGGTATAGAAGCTCCGGACAGCGGCGAAATATACATAAAAGGCAATAAAGTAAAGGCACATTCTCTTTTCGAAACAATAAAAATGAAGATGGGGTTCGTACCGGAAGATAGAAGAGAAGAAGGGCTGATTCTTAGCCGCTCGGTAAAAGATAATATCAACATAACAAAACTAACAGAAATAAATTCTCACGGATTCATAAAACAAAAAGATGAAGAAAAAATAGCAAATGAATATTGCGGGCGTCTTAAAATAAGAACACCTGACAACAAACAAATAGTTCAGAACTTAAGCGGCGGAAATCAGCAAAAGATTGTAATAGCCAAGTGGCTTGTTATAAATCCAAAAATACTTATCTTAGATGACCCTACACGAGGGATCGATGTGGGAGCAAAAAATGAAATATACTCGCTTATAAACAACTTGGCGAAAGAAAAGATAGGAATCATTTTAATTTCTTCTGAACTGCCTGAAATTCTAAACATAAGCGATAGAATATTAGTTATGAGAGAAGGAAAAATAACTGGCGAATTTTTAAGAAAGGAAGCAACTCAGGAAAAAATTATGCAGCTTGCCGCTCTAAAAAATTAGGAGGGTTTACAAATGGACTTTAAAGATATCCTAAGAAGCACGGAATTCGGTATTTTCATAGCATTTTTAGCCTTATTTGCGTTTCTTTCTATTGCTACTCCTAATTTTCTGTCCTTTTACAACATATCCACTGTAATGAAACAGGTTTCCTTTATCGCAATCATAAGTGTAGGGATGACTATGGTAATTCTTACAGCCGGAATAGACCTATCGGTTGGAGCAGTTCTTGGATTGGTAAACGTAATTGCGGCATTATTGATTAATAAATTTGGGTTAGCTCCCGGGATAAGCTCTGCTTTACTTTGCGGTACTTTTCTTGGTTTTGTAAACGGAATAATTATAGTTAAATGGGATCTGCCTCCTTTTATAGTAACTCTCGGTATGATGAACATCGCAAGAGGTCTGGCTCTGGTTATCACAAAAGGTTGGCCTGTTACAGGACTGCCGGAATGCTTCGGCTGCCTTGCTGAGGGACGTTTAATTGGTATCCCCGTCCCGGTTATAATAATGGTAATTATTTATATTTTAGGATATCTGTTTTTATCCCGCACCATATGGGGAAGATATATATACGCTTCGGGAGGAAACGAAAAAGCGACCTGGTTATCCGGAGTAAACGTAAACAAAATTAAAATCCTGGTTTATACGATAACTGGGCTCTTAAGCGGTCTCGCCGGAATAATGCTCGCATCCCGCCTTTCTCAGGGCTCACCAATAACGGGAACAGGTTATGAACTAAAGGTTATAGGAGCAGTCGTTATAGGAGGAACGGATTTAATGGGAGGTAAAGGCTCGGTTCTTGGTTCTCTTATTGGCGCATTAATCATGGGGGTTCTCGATAATGGGCTGGTACTCTTAGGAGTTTCCGCTTTCTGGCAGACGGTAATATTAGGACTTGTTATAATTATTGCTGTAGCCGGAGGGAGTATGAGAAGAAAATTATCCATGAAGGGAGAAAAATGAAGAAATATGCAATAGGACTGGATTTCGGGACTAATTCCTGCCGAAGCCTGATCGTTGATTTAAGTGATGGAGCAGAACTCGCAAGTCACGTTTTTCCCTACCCTTCAGGAAAAGATGGAATTCTTCTCGACTCAAAAGAACCCAATCTGGCAAGACAGAATCCGCAGGATTATATAGACGGAATAAAAGAAACAATTACTCAAGCGATCAAAGAAGCTAAGAAAGAAAATCCTGAGTTCGACGCTGCAAACATTATAGGAATTGGCATAGATACAACGGGAAGCAGTCCTATGCCTGTGAACAGTGAAGGGACCCCTCTTTGTTCCTTGCCGGAATTTAAAAATAATTTAAACGCGATGGTATGGCTATGGAAAGATCACATGGGTCACTCGGAAGCCGCCGGGATCACATCCCTTGCAGAAAAGATACGACCAGAGTACCTAAGTAAAATCGGCGGCACTTATTCATCCGAATGGTTCTGGAGCAAAGTATTACACTGTTACAATACCGACCCCAAAGCATTCAACGCAGCAGAAAGTTTTGTAGAAATCTGCGACTGGATACCCGCAGTATTAACAGGAGAAACTCGTCCCGATAAAATAAAAAGAAGCATCTGTGCCGCCGGTCATAAGGCTATGTATAATGATAATTGGGGTGGCCTGCCCGATGAGGAATTCCTTTACGCGCTATCCCCCGCTCTTTCCCCTCTCCGGGATAAATTATATAAAAAAGCAATTCCTTCCGACCAACTGGCCGGAGGATTATCAAAAGAATGGGCAGATAATCTTGGCCTGGTACCCGGTATTGCAATCGCGGTAGGAGCTTTCGACGCACATATGGGCGCTGTGGGAGCCGGAGTCAAACCAGGTACGCTTGTAAAAATTCTCGGCACAAGCACCTGTGATATAATGGTCTCCCCTGATGACAAGAAACTTTCGGATATACCCGGTGTATGCGGAATAGTCGACGGTTCTGTAATGCCGGGATATTTTGGAATCGAAGCGGGACAATCTGCTGTCGGGGATATCTTCCTGTGGTTCGTAAATAATCTCGTAGGGGAAAAATACGGAAAAACTGTCGATGAGAAATTCGAGAATTTAGCAATCGAAGCCGAAAAACAAAAGCCAGGCGAACACGGTCTCCTGGCACTCGATTGGAATAATGGAAACCGCACTATACTTGTTGATGTCCGCCTTTCGGGTCTCCTTCTCGGCCAAACATTACATACGAAACCGCATGAAATCTACAGAGCCTTAATAGAAGCAACCGCATTCGGTGCCTTAACAATAATAAATAGAATAGAGGAATATGGTGTCTCCGTCAAAGAAATCGTGAACTGCGGCGGCCTGGCTTCCAAAAATCCTTTTTTAATGCAAGTTTATGCGGACATAACGGGACGTCCGATGGAAATATCCAGAAGTGAACAAACTCCGGCGCTTGGAGCTGCAATTTTCGGCGCCATAGCCGCAGGAAAAGAGACAAGCGGTTTTTCAAATATCCTGGAAGCTCAAGATAAATTGATAGGAATAAAAAAGCGCTTTGAACCAAATTCCTCCAATATTTCAGTCTATAAAAGACTATACGCATTATACAAACAATTACACGATGCTTTCGGAACAGAAAAATGGTCGGGAAAAATGCACAATGTCATGAAAGATTTACTCATAATAAGAGACGAGCAAAGGAGTGCAAAATAGTGCTCATCAATTTAAAAGAAAAAGTATTCATAGCAAATCTTGATTTAGTAAGATATAAACTTGTCACATTAACATGGGGTAATGTCAGCGGAATCGATAGAAAAGAAGGATTGGTCGTAATTAAGCCAAGTGGTGTGCCTTACGACGGAATGAACGTTTCCGATATGGTCATTGTTGACCTCGAAGGCAACGTAGTTGAAGGCATACATAATCCTTCATCGGACACTCCAACCCATTTAGAACTGTATAAAGCATTTCCCGATGTCGGAGGAATAGCTCATACGCACAGTAAGTATGCCACAATGTTTGCGCAGAGTGGAAAGGAAATACCCTGTCTCGGCACGACACATGCGGACAGTTTCAACGGAACTATACCAATCACAAGATTTATATCGAAAGAAGAAATTGAAGAGGGATATGAAAAAAATACAGCAACTGTAATCATCGAACGTTTTGCAGATATAAATCCCATTGAGATGCCCGCAGTTTTAGTAAGAGGTCACGGACCTTTTACATTCGGAAAAACACCGCATGCTGCGGCAGAAAACAGTCATATTCTGGAAATTACTGCGGAGATGGCTTTCGGAACTTATGCTCTTAATCCGGAGTGCGAAGATTTACCTGAAAGCATTTTAAAAAAACACTATAATAGAAAGCACGGTCCGGATGCCTACTATGGGCAAAATAAAAAGGAGAAATAAAATGGAAAATATGCCAAAAGTCAACCTTGGTATTATTGCGGTAAGCAGAGACTGCTTCCCTATCGAGTTGTCTCGAAAAAGGAGAAAAGCAGTTGTAAAGGAATGTAAATCGAAGAAAGTCTCAATAACCGAGATTGAAACCATAATAGAAAACGAAAAAGATGTGCTTAAGGCACTTAAAGAAATTAATAAGAAAAAAATTAACGCGCTTGTTATATATCTGGGGAATTTCGGACCGGAAGGTCCAACATCCATGCTGGCTCAAAAATTTAGCGGACCCGTCATGTTTGCCGCTGCAGCAGAGGAAACAGGAAAACACCTTATTAACGGAAGAGGTGACGCTTTCTGTGGATTATTAAGTACTTCTTATAACGCGGAACTACGACAGCTAAGACCATATATACCGGAATATCCCGTGGGTGGCTCAAGCGAAATAACCAATATGATCAAAGACTTTATCCCGGTAGCAAGAATACTCATAGCCCTGAAAAAACTAAAAATATTTTCCTTTGGACCCCGACCGTTCGATTTCGTTACATGCAACGCGCCTATCAAACCTCTCTATGATATAGGTGTGGAAATAATGGAAAACAGCGAACTTGATCTATACGATATATATAATTCCGCAAAGGGAAGTCCAAAAATCAAAAAAGTAGCAACTGACATGGCAAAAGAATTGGGAAAAGGGAATACATATCCCGACCTACTCAATAAACTCGCTCAGTACGAGGTCGCGTTAACAAAATTTATGGAAGATAACCTGGGAGCTTCGGAATATGGAATATTTGCTAATAAATGCTGGCCTTCTTTTGAAAAATACTTTAGATTTGTGCCCTGTTTTGTAAACTCTAGACTTGCAGCACGCGGAATCCCCGTAGCCTGCGAAGCTGATATATATGGAGCTTTGAGTGAATATATAGCGGCATGCGCCACAGAATTACCCCCTGCTATTCTCGATATAAACAACACGGTTCCAAACGATATATTTAAAAAAGAAAAGAAAAGAATCGGTAAATATAAACACACAGACCTCTTCATGGGGTTTCACTGCGGAAATATATCTTCTTCCTGCCTTGTTGGAGGAGCGATGAAATTCCAGCTAATCATGAACCGTTTAATGGAACCTGACAAAAAAGAACCGGATATAACAAGAGGCACTCTCGAAGGTCAAATAAAACCTGGCGATATTACACTTTTCCGTCTGCAGTCAACAGCCGACACAATACTTCGCTCATACGTCGCAGAAGGCGAAATTCTGAACATAAATCCCCAAACTTTCGGCAGCACAGCCGTTTTTGCAATAAAAGAAATGGGAAGATTTTACCGACACGTCCTAATAGACAAAAAATTCCCACATCATACCGGCGTTGCTTTTAAACATGCAGGCAAAGCGTTATTTGCTACTATGAAGGTTCTGGGGATCGAGGACGTTTTTTTCAACCAACCGGCCGGCATGCTCTACACGGGCGAAAATCCATTTTGATGAGTTTGGGCTAATAACCCATGAACTCGCTTGTTTTAACGGGCATTCGCAAATTTGAACTTCGAGAACAACCTAAACCTAATATAAAAAAAACTACCGATGTCTTACTAAAAATTCGCAACGCCGGGATATGCGGGTCCGACATTCATTACTACTCAAGCGGGAAAATAGGCGATCAGATTATAGAATTCCCTTTTAAAATAGGACACGAATGCTCGGCAATAGTCGAATCCGTAGGCAGCAAAGTTACAAGGGTGAAACCGAATGATCGCGTAGCGATAGAACCCGCAGTATCCTGCGGAAAATGCGACCAGTGTAGTTGCGGCAGACACCATACATGCCGTGCTTTAAAATTCCTCGGATGTCCGGGACAGCTGGAGGGCTGCCTTTCTGAATATATAGTTTTACCTGAGGAAAACTGCTATAAAATAAGCTCCTCTATGAGTTTTGTCCAGGGCGCATTGGTAGAGCCTTTATCCATCGGAATTTATTCTGTCTCTTTCCTTGAAAACGCTAAAGAAAAAACAATCGGTATCCTCGGCTCAGGCCCAATTGGTCTCTCCGTTCTTCTCGCATCCCGTCTAAGCGGCGTAGGAAAAGTTTTCATGACTGATAAAATAGAAGACCGTCTTATTGCAGCGGAAAAAGCCGGAGCGGACTGGATCGGGAATCCGGACCTTATAGACATTGTGGAAAAAATAAAAAATACAGAACCTAATCAATTAGACGCAGTATTTGAATGCTGCGGTGAGCAGGAAGCACTGGATCAGGCAATCGATTTATTAAAACCCGGAGGAAAGTTAATAATCGTAGGTATTCCGGAACCGAATGAGATTTCTTTTAATATCAATAAAATTCGCAGAAAAGAAATATCAATTCAGAACGTCCGCAGACAAAACAACTGTATACAGAAAGCAATCGATTTGATTGCAAGCGGAGATATAAATGTGGATTTCATAGCAACACATAATTTTAAACTCAAAGATGCACCATTAGCATTCGAAATCGTTGAAAGGTACAGGGACGGCGTAATCAAGGCGATGATTAGCTTTGATTGAAACCACCCCCCAGCCCCAAAACTTTATTGAACCACAGAGTACACAGAGGAACACAGAGAAAAAATAATTTTTGTTGTTTAAAACCCAACCACCCCACAACAATTTATCTCACGACGAAATTACCGAAGAATAAATACTTTCTCCTTATAAACCCTGTCTCCGATCTCTACCCTGACAAAATAAATACCGTTATTTCCTTTCCAATTCAGAGTATATCTACCGGAGGGTCTAATTTCGTCCAAAAGTTTTTCCTTTCTCTGACCAAGAACATTATATACCTCAACTTTTACTTTTTCTTTTTTCGGAAGCGAATAATGAATCTTAATTCCGGAACGGAAACTCCGAACAGAAACTTCTTCCCTTAAAACTAGGCTATCTTCGATTCCCGAACCTGAGGAAATAGTAAATATAGAATCGCTGACATCAGAGGGATTACCGACGGTATCACTTATTCTCACAAAGCAACTATCTGAAGGATTATCGGGTATCACCCAGGGGTAAGAACCAGTATCCGGCATACTTGCAATTAATTCTGACCAGCTCGACCCATTATCTGTCGAATACTCGATTTGAACATTACCGCTTGTGCCATTCGATGTCCAGGTGATATCATACGTGCTGTCCACCTGCCAGTCTTCGCCTCCATTGGGATTAGTAACCGTTATAAAGGTATCGGCACCCGAATCCTCAAGCACCAAGGCTAACCCGCGTTCTTGAAGACCAACATATATTCGATTCGTCTGCGGGTTTACGGTGAAACCTGTGAGAAGAGGGCCTCCCAAACCAATACTATCAATCACAGAATTAGTTAACCCATCAATAACATTAACTCTACACTGATAAGTTCCAACATATATATGATTATTTCCTGGATTAACATCTATTTTTCTGGGATTACCTAAAATTGGGATTGAGGTAATTAAAGAATCGGAATTTCTATCAATCACAGAAATACCACCAAAATCGGCATTTGCCACATAGACCCGATTTGTTTGCAAGTTTCCACAAACTGTCTCAGGATTAGGTCCAACTTCAATCTTAGTAATTACTGAATCATTTGTCCCATCGATTACATAAACACTGTCACTGAGATAATTAGCCACATAAATCCTGTTTGCTAAAGTATCCACCCATAACCCTTCAGGCCCACCCCCAACTTTAACAGTATTAATCACTGAATTCTCTGCCCCATCAATCACAGTAACATTACAGCTAAGATAATTTGATACATAAATTTTATTTGTTTTAGCATTCACTCCAACTCCCCAAGGAGTAGATCCCACTCCAATTGTAGAAACAATAGAATCATTTACACCATTGATTACGGAAACATTGCTGAGTTCCATACTTGCCACATATATTCGGTTAGTTATTGGGTTTACTCCTATAAACTCGGAAATTCCTCCTCCGACTTTAAAAGTTCTAATCAGAGAATGTGATAGTCCGTCAAAAACAAAAACACTGTCATAATCACGTCCCCCGCCAAACTGAACTCCAACATAAATTTTATTTGTTTCAGGATTTACACCAATACTCCAGACCACATTTGAGCCAAAATCAATCGTATCAACAACCGTAACCTGACTAAGACCGGAAACCGAAACAAAAAGTATTAAACTCAACACTAAAATTTTTCTAAAAAAAAGCATACTCCCCCCTGAATTTTTTGGCGTTAATATAATCATATATGCCTAATCCGTCAAGGATAATTAAATCAGAAGTCAAAAGCTAGTCGGTGCGAACACAGAATCCCATCACTACCCCAAAGTTCAACTGAAACACAAAGTTTTTCTATCTAATAGCAAAAAGTAAATATCTAATAGCGCTAGTGGCGCATTAAAGCGTCGGGTAAAAAATCGGTTGACTTTTTTTCGATTTTCAGTAAAATATTTTTAAGTTTAACCATAAGGAGACAAAAAGGAGGTAACAATGGAATTAAACTTATGTAAAAAACTCATACCGTTTACGTCTCTCATCTTTTGTTTAAGCTGTGTAGAGGGAACGTCCTCTACAACAATCCAAAAAGAAGAATTCGGAAAGACTCCGGATGGGAAAACAGTTAATATTTATACAATCAAAAATGCGAACGGTGTAGAGTTAAAAGTGAGTGAATTCGGAGCAACCCTGGTTTCTCTCAAAGTGCCGGATAAGGATGGTAACTTCGAAGACATTATCTTAGGTTTTGACAACCTCGAAGGATACATCAATGATGCAGCATATCTGGGAGTAATAGCAGGAAGATATGCAAACCGCATCGCGAAAGGTAAGTTTACTTTAGACGGAAAGGAATATACTCTGGCGACAAACGACGGAGTAAACCATCTCCACGGAGGAGTCGAAGGTTTCGGTAAAAAAGTATGGAAAGGCGAAGAATTGAAAACGGACGAAGGATCAGGCGTAAAACTCACATACACGAGCAAAGACGGAGAAGAAGGATACCCCGGAAATCTCGAGAACGTGGTAAAATATATTCTTAACGACAAAAATGAACTAAAAATAGTGTTAAAATCCAAAACTGACAAAGCGACACCTGTCAATCTCACAAACCATGCCTACTTCAATCTAAAAGGAGAAGGCAACGGTACCATACTGGAACACAAGTTGCAATTAAACGCAAAGGAATATACCCCGGTGGATGATGGATTGATCCCGACAGGAGAAATCAAGAGTGTAGAAGGAACTCCTTTAGACTTCACAGAGCTTACAGCCATCGGTTCAAGAATAGATAAACTCGATAAGAAATTCCACGGTGGTTACGACCATAATTTCGTAATAACAAAATCGAACGAACTACTTTCCATGGTATGTAAAGTAGTAGAACCTGAAAGCGGCAGGGTTATGGAAATATGTGCCACTATGCCCGGAACTCAATTTTATTCCGGAAATTTCCTGGATGGATTTAAAGGAAAAGGTGGTAAGGCATATAATCAGCATTATGCATTCTGCATTGAACCTCAGTATTACCCTGATTCACCGAACAAACCAAACTTTCCCTCCTGTATACTAAGACCAGGAGAGGAAAGAAAGGAAATAATCCTTTATAAATTCTCCTGGAGCAATAAGTAATAGCAACGCTGATTCAAAATAAAAAAGGGAGAGAAATCTCCCTTTTTTATTTTGGTTATTGCGTTAGTGCGTATAAGCGTAGATGCGTTAGCCACACCTCCCATCCAAATATTTGATATTTTAACTCTCTAACGCTCTAACCCTCTAACGTTTTTGTGCCTTTGTGGCAAAACAATAAAAATCCACGCTTGACAACAGTAGCACTTCTTATTAGTATAAGGGGAATTCTTAATAAGAATTCTAAATTTGGATGAGAATGAAATTTGGATTCGGCAAAGAGTTGCGGATAAAAGAAAGGGAAGTAATTAAAAGGGTTTACAGCAAAGGATTCTTTTACCGGGGGGAATTCATTCATATACATTATTTGCCCGAAGAAGAAAAGAAATTCTCTATTAGAATGGAAAGAGGAATAAAAGGAGGATTGAAACGCAACAGATTGAGGCGACATCTGAGGGAAATCGTCAGAAAAGCAAATCCTTCATTAAAAAACGGTTTATATATTGTTACAGGGAGAAAAACAGCTTTAATGAAAGATTACAATAATATAAAGGGCGATTTTGATAGATTATGTTTAAAGGAAGATTTATGTCTAAAGCATTAATAGCATTGTTGAGATTCTATTCAAAAAACATATCTGTCTTTTTTCCAAGGCGATGCAAGTATTATCCTACATGTTCCGCTTATGCGATAGAGGCTTTAAAAAAAGAAGGGCTTTTTAAAGGCTTATTTCTCAGCATCTGGAGACTATTGCGCTGCAATCCTTTTAGCAAAGGTGGATATGACCCCGTTGGAGGTAATAAATAATGGATGATTCCAGAAGAATGATATTAGGTTTTGTTATTATATTTATGTTTATGCTGTTGTTCCAATTATTTACAGCTTCGAACAAGAAAAACCTACAAGGAGAGGAAACAACCGAGGAAATCAAAGTCGAAGATACTGTAAAAGAGGAAGAAAAAGAAACAGAAGAAAATTTAAGCGAATTGCTCCTAAAAAAAGATAAAATCGAAGAAGAAGACAGCACAAGTTCCATTAAAATCAGCACAAAGCTCATGGATGTTTATCTGTCATCGAGAGGCGGAGTTATCGACTCTATTTATTTAAAAGACTATAAAGTTACCTTTTTCGCTATCGACAGGAATGAGCCATTACTGTCAACATCAATTATTACATCCAAGAAAACCGTTTCTACACAACCGATTCTCTTCACCGCAAAAGTCGAAGATGAAAATCTGGAGAAAAAAGTCACTTTCTCCTATATGCTTGATTCGGTTTTAGTAAGCAAAACTTATACATTCCCGGATTCCTCTTATGCAATACACTTAAAATGTTCTCCCCAGGCAGAATACCTTTACGAAATAGGCGCTTTCGACACGGGAGAAGAATTTTCTCGTGAATCCTATTACAGCGGCGCTGTTTACTTCGCTGGCGGAAAGTCGTACACTATAAAAAAAGGAGATCTATTCAAAGGCTCGGATGAAGATATATCCGGTGCGATAAGTTGGGTTGGATACAAAACCAAATACTTTTTCAGCGGAGTGGTGCCTGAGGATTATCTGGAGGATTTCACTCTAAATAAATCGCCTGACCAACCGTTTGTTTCAGTCCGTAGTGAATATGAAACCAAATTATACTTTGGTCCTCTTAAATTTTCCGTTCTCGCGTCTGTAAAGGAAGGGATGGAAAACGCGATATATTTCGGGTGGCCGATTATACGACCGATAGCAAAGTTTATCTACAACTTCATTATATATCTTCATAAATATATACATAATTACGGCATAGTAATAATTGTATTTGTATTTTGCCTTATTCTCATTCTTTCACCTCTCACATTACATCAGACCAAGTCGATGAGTAAGATGAAAGAATTACAGCCAAAAATGCAGGAAATCAGAAAAAAGTACAAAAATGATCCCCAGCGTATGAATCAAGAAACGATGAAATTATATAGAGAAACAGGCTTTAATCCAGCTTCAAGTTGCCTTCCAATGTTTTTGCAAATGCCTATTTTCTTTGCCTTATTTCAGGTATTAAACGGCTCTATAGAACTAAAAGGCGCACCATTTATTTTATGGATCCAGGACCTTTCAGTTAAAGATCCCTATTACATACTTCCAATTCTTACAGGAATATCCATGTTCTTCCAGCAGAAAGTCATGGGTCCGGCGCAACAGGACGACCAACAAAAGATCATGTCCTATATGATGCCCGCTTTTATTACCTTTATTTTCTTAACCCTTCCTTCGGGGTTAACTCTGTATTTCTTCACTTACAATATTCTGATGTTAGGTGTCCATACAATTACCCAAAAAAGGACTAAGGAGGTCTAATTATGGTTAACCATGTAATAGAAGTCGAAGCTGAAAATCTTGAAGAAGCAATAAAAAAAGGACTTGAAGAACTTTCCCTTAAGGAGAAAGAACAAATGGAATGGGAGGTTCTTCCAACCGATGAAGGAGGTACGGTAAGGTTAAAAGTAAAGAAAAAAGAAGCAGAACCAAAGGTTTCCCCCAAAGAAGAATTAGTAAGGAAAGAAGTAAATACTTTGCTTGAGAAACTTGGCACCACAGGAAAAATAAGAATAGAAAAAGAGAATGACAGGCTTTATGTAGATATTCGAACTAAAGATATGGACGGAATGTTGATAGGAAAATCCGGTAAGAATTTGGAATCCTTCCAGCACATTTTATCAAGAATTATTCACTCAAAGGATAATTCAATAGAACTTGTTATAGATATTGCTGGTTACAGAAGAAAGAAGGAACGAACTCTTTCTACCAGAGCGAAAGCTTTTGCTCAAGAAGTAAAAAGATCCAAAAGAGAGTATATTTTTCAGCCATTACCTCCTTCCTTGCGTAGATCGATTCATCTTGCAGTTTCAGATATAAAAGGAGTAAGAACCTATACAATAGGAGACTCGGAATTAAAAAAAGTAGTTATAGCTCCTTCAAGAGAGCGATAAAGATTAAAGAGGAATTTGTAAAATAAGTTTCTACGTGTTTTTTCAGGCTCGTTCGACATTAAAATATTTATGGGTGAATTCTCCGAAACAATTTGCGGTATAAGTACTCCGATTGGTCTAGGCGCCCTTTCTATTATCAGAATCAGTGGTAAAGACTCTATCCCCACAGTCGGTAAAATCTTCACTCCCCGTGAAAAACTAAAAAAGGCTAAAGGCGATTCAATTGTTCACGGATGGATAAAAAATCCTGACCGTAAAGAATATTTAGATGAAGTACTTCTTTTTGTTTTCAAAAGCCCTTCTTCTTATACGGGAGAAGATATGATAGAAATATCTACCCATGGAGGAACTCTAATACCCAAAGAAGTCCTGCAATTATTGATAGAACATGGTGCGAGAATAGCCGAAAAAGGTGAATTCACAAGAAGAAGATTTCTAAACGGCAAAATGAGTCTCCTGGAAGCGGAAGCACTTTTGAATGTAATACAGGCTAAAACCGAAAAAAGTCTACTTATCGCCGAAGAAAATTTAAAAGGTAAACTACACAAAGAAATTGAAAAAATAAAAAAGAATTTTCTGGAAATAAAAATTCTTATTGAGGCTGATTTGGACTTCGGAGAAAGCGATATACTTACCTTTGACACACGTGAAGTTATAAGAAAAATCAAAAATTCGAAAACAAATTTAAAAAGAATTGCCGCTTCCTACAAAAGAGGAAAGATTTTACTCGACGGATTTCGCCTGGCAATAATAGGAAAGCCGAACGTGGGCAAATCGAGTCTTTTTAACACAATACTAAAAGAAGACAAAGCAATTGTCACTGAGGTACCCGGAACAACAAGAGATCTTCTAGAGGGAACGGTAGATATCCAGGGGTATCCGGTCATTCTTCATGATATGGCCGGTATAAGAC
>CAZHNS010000031.1:0-24449 GCA_964534175.1 uncultured bacterium
TGGCTGAGAGATGTGTTTTTCGTTCCAACCGGAATAACGCTAATTTCCATAATAGGCATAAGCGTTACCTCCTTTATTCAACTTACATCACTTAAAGCTATTTTCTCCTTATTTTCTTTCGCCTAATTCATGGTCAAGCATAAACAACCCATTTACCGAGTCCTTGATCAATCTAAGCTTATCAACAATCTGCTTGGCAGAAGCCTCTTCTTCGACCTGCTCATCAATAAACCATTTGAGCATAGACTCGGTAGCGGTATCTCCTTCCCTGCGGGATAGTTTAAGCAGATCGTTTATTAGTGAAGTAACCTTGAGTTCATGAGCATATACTGCCTCAAAAACCTCAAGCGGCGTCTTCCAAGGGGTATCTGCCGCCTTGATGTCGCTCAATACTATCTCTCCACCTCTCTCCAGGACATAGTCGTATAACTTCATAGCATGAGTATTCTCTTCCTCAGACTGAACCTTCATCCAATTAGCAAAACCTAGCCAGTTCTTGGCCTCGAAATAAGCCGCCATAGCTAGATACAAATACGACGAATAAAGCTCGGCATTAATCTGCTTGTTTATCGCTTTTGTTATTTTATCTTTAATTTCCATCTCTACTCCTTTCTATTTGGTTTTGAAAAGCATTACATTCTTCTATCATATTAATACTATATAGTAATGATTACTATTTGTCAAGTGGCAGCGGGTGCTTCGCACCAGTAAATTAGTTAAATGGTTGAGTGGTTAAATGGTAAAAACAAATAATGTCTGACTCCTGACGACCGACAGCTGACCGCAGTTAAAAACAATAAAACGACAGCCCAACGGACTAACCGACCAACATCCCAACGAGTTGAAATCACATCAGTAAAAATTTTCTCGTTTGAATAAATTTGCCTCCGTTTACTTCCATTCTAATGAAGTATATCCCTTTTGAAACACCTTTTAAATTTATCTTTCCCGAATAAAAACCAGCTGGGCTTTCTTTTATTTTTTCTTCCTTTATTTTTAAACCCACTACATTATATAATGTAAATTTTATATCACTAGCTCTCTCAGGCAGAGTATATGTAAATTCTATCTGATTACCTGTTACTATAGCTTTAACATCAAGAGAGTAGACTTCAAGCGAACCAATGGGCACGCCTGAACCTGGTATAATCGAAAATACCGAATCACTTATATCCGATACACTTCCATTCGTATCCGAAATACTGACCAAACAACTATCCGATACCGTATCAGGAGGATTCCATAGATAAAAACCACTGTCGGGAGTACTTGCAATGATTTCCGCCCAGTCTAGACCATTGTTTATCGAGTATTCGATTTTAACCCCTCCGCTTGTACCGGCGGACATCCAAGTGATATTATGATAGTCTTCATTATACCACTCTTCTCCGCCATTGGGGGAAATTACTGTGATAAAAGAAACAATCCTAAAAACAGCATCACTTGTGTCAGCGGGACTCCCATCTAAATCTGTAACTCTAACAAGGCAGCTATCCGATGTGGTATTCGGGATTAGCCAGCCATATGTTTCTTCATCAAGTATTCTATCAGCAATAGTTTCCCAATCGTAGCCGTTGTTAATCGAATACTCAATTCTTACCTCTCCACTTGTACCCGCAGATGCCCAGGTGATATTATAAGTACTATCCACGCTCCAGATTTCTCCTCCATTAGGGGAAATTACAATGATAAAAGGTTCGGAACAAATAGTAAAAACGGAATTACTTATATCCGATAGGCTTCCGTTCGTATCGGAAATTCTAACCAGACAGTTATATGACATTGTATCCGGAATAGTCCATGGATGAGAACCATCATCGGGTGCACTTCCAATAATTTCAGTCCAATCCACGCCATTATTTAAAGAATATTCGATTTTGACCGCTCCGCTTGTTTGGTAAGATGTCCAGGTTATATCATAAGTACTATCCGACTGCCATTCTTCCCCGCCATTGGGAGAAGTTACGATGATTTCCGGAAAAAGCTCGATTTTTATCAGATAAACATCAAAATGATTACCGGTTTTCGATCCAGCTATAATATACCCTCCATCCTCTGTTTGCTGGACGAAGTTCCTTCGATTGCCATCGGTTGAGGCATATACTTTTTCCCACATTATATCTCCCGAATGATTTGTCTTTATTACCCAAACACAATCATACGCGGAATCTGGAATATAGCTAGTTCCAGCAAGAATATACCCCCCATCGGTAGTTTGCTGGACGGAATAGCCATGATCCGAGCGATCGCGTCCGTAAGTTTTTGTCCATAGCGTATCTCCCAAAGGATTAGTTTTTATCAGATAACAGTCATAATTAAGGTGACCGGCAGCTTTCGTATAACCTGCAATAATATACCCTCCATCGTCCGTCTGTTGAACCGAATAACTTACATTCCAGTTAGCATCTCCATAAGTTTTTGTCCACAGTGTATCTCCCAGAGAATCCGTTTTTATCAGGTAAACATCCCAATCTCCAGCACCAAAAGAATGTGTCCTTCCGGCAACAATATACCCGTCATCGTCAGTCTGTCGGACTGAGTAACCATGATCGAGCTCACTTCCTCCAAATGTTTTCGTCCAAAGAGTCTCTCCCAGAGAATTCGTCTTTATCAGATAGACATCGGCACGACCCGCGCCGAAAGAATAAGTCACCCCAGCAACAATATACCCTCCATCTGTAGTCTGCTGGACGGAGTTGCCATAATCGTGGCCCGTTCCTCCAAAGGTCCTCGTCCAAAGCGTATCTCCTGTTAAATTCGTCTTTATCAGATAGACATAATTGTTAGTATGATCTGCAGTGTCGTCAGGAGCTTTCTGACCAACAACAATATATCCACCATCCGTTGTTTGCTGTACTGAGTAACCATAATCGTTACCAATATCCCCAAATGTTTTTGTCCAGATTGCATATCCTAGGGAATCAGTTTTTATCAGGTAGACATCTCCTCCTCCTTCTAAACCATAAACGTTAGAATCTCCTGCTACGATATATCCCTTATCGGTAGTTTGCTGTACCGAGTGGCCATAATCGTAGCCCGTTCCTCCAAAGGTCCTCGTCCATGCAGTATCTATTCTTTGGGCTGGCAGGCAGATGGTAACGAAAAAAAATAAAACAAAAACTGTAATACCCTTTAATAGATTACCCATATAACCTCCTTGAACTTATTTGTATACTATAATTATTATTATACTGATTTGTTTGAACTTTGTCAATGGTAAAAACAGGTATTAGATCTTGGGTTTTAGATTTAGTTGGTGCGTTAGTGCGTATATGCGTAGATGCGTTAGCCGCTCTTCCCGTAAAAATATTTGATTTTTCTAACACTCTAACTCTCTAACGCTCTAACCCTCTAACGATTTTATGCCTTCGTGGCAGAAAAAGCCCTTGACTATATAAAACGTTTCTTTATTTTTGTAGTACAATGAAAAAACAAGCTCGTAAAGAAATAAGAGAAGGTGTATTCCGGAGTTTGATTTATACTGATAATCTTATGTTGACGATTATAGACTTCGAAAATGGTCCCTGGGATGAACCCGAACCTTACCATTCTCATCCGCATGAGCAGGCTTCTTATGTCGCGGAAGGAGAAGTTATTTTCTATTGTGAGGGCGAACAAGAGCAACATTTAAAAGCTGGTGATGTGTACGCTGTACCTTCGGGTAAAAAACATACCGTAAAGGTACTTACTGAAAAAGTTCGGCTGATCGACAGTTTTTGTCCTATCCGCGAAGATTTTCTTGAATAGCTGGATTTTAAAATCACACTAATATAGAAAACTCAGCAGGACCTTTTTCCGTCGATATCTGTAAAATCTATCCTGTATTTTTTATTGTTTGATAAAGTAATATCTGCCCCTAAAGCCGAATACGACGGAGTAACGTCCATAATATTTATTTCTTTAATGGGAGATAGTTCTTTTTCAGTCCATTCTTCATCATCGGTCTTATGAAGCATAACCGTTATCATAAGCTCCATCGCCGGATTTTTCGCGGTTCTTTTCTTGTACGCATACAAAACAGTACTTTCGTCCGCCTCGGCGTTTCTGCCTTTGTGAATCAGACTGGCCAGTTTATCCCAGCCGTTATAAGTTATAAGCGCAAGTTTTCTCCCCTTAATAGATGCCGTTATAACTTTTTTATTCCCGTCTTCGAATTTTTTAATTTCAGCTTTCTTACCGTCAACATGAGGCAATCCGAAATGACCGAGAGTTAATTCATGTTCGAAAGCTAACCGGGAACGGTCCACTCTTATGACACCCCCGGGAATAGTAATCTCCGCAAGATCGATTATATAGCCCACTCCGTTATTTGGCGGTTTTCGCATTATCAGCTGTCTGTAAATAACGTCTTCCTGCACTCCGTTGAATAGTATGTTCTCGGAAGTTGTGAATTTCTTAAATTCTTTATTTTCAATAGCATCTCCGGTGAGATAAAAATTTATATCGTCACCTCTTACATCCCGGGGATCCAGACTTCGGAAACTATATTCCATAGAAGTTCCGCCATCGGGATTATGGTCTTCCCACGGAAAATGAGTATTAAAAGCAAGCTTGGAATAATTATGATCGTCATAATAAACTTTGCCGGGAATTATTTCCGATGTCCCGGTCTTTCCGTGATTCACAAGAACAAGCCCCGGATTTTGAAGGACAACCCTGTTAGATTTGTTTCCGAGCTTTTCCCATATTCCTTCATTCTCTTTGGCAGTCCAGAAGGGAGAATCATCCCCAAGAGCGAGACATATAAACGGCAGGAACATTATAAAAGGACTTGCGGGACAACTGTAATTTTGCAGCACATATTCTCTATGCCCGTAAAATCCCAGACTCGGAATATCGTTATCATAAAAATCTTCTCTGGTAACAAACTGCAGCAAAGAACCCGAACAAAGTCTTCTTGCCCAGCCGGGGTCTAAAGGATGCTTTTCCTTAAGCATGAACGAAACCGGAAATCCGCCCGAAATCCAGGTCCTGTAACATATGCTCCTTGCCCACATACTCATATAACCGTTTCTTGCAAAAAAATTGGTATAAGTTTTCATTAATTTTTGAGCCGAGTTTTCGATTACTTCCGATATTTCCGGGTAATGTTCATCTCCGAAAGCCCTGTTCCAGATAGTCCCATATACAATGAATAGACTTATTGTATAATAATTATAAGTTTGTTCCAAATACCAGCCGTCTCCCGAATGATAAGAAGCTACCCATAAAAGATGACTTTTTAATAGTTCATCGTCGATTTCGTAACCGTGTTTTTTAAGAAAAGAAAGTGTAACTATATTAAAAACCCGCCAGTTGTTCTGGGTCGTTCTATGATGTCCCCATTTCGAAATAGTCACTGCCATTTCATCTTTTTGTTTTTGTGTATAATAGGGCCAGAGGACATCCGGCAGCAACAGTAAAGTTTTAAAGAGCCCTCCGAATTCACAAGTAAACTGGTAGGTGGCATCGGGCAGATCCTCGGGAAGCGGCAATGAATTAGGGTGTCCTGGAGTAAGTGCATTATATAATTGCAGGCAATAATAATCCCTTAACTTGATATTATTAATGCTTATTTCAGGGTCGACATGCATAAGAGGTCCGGCTAGCGTAAATGTTCTTTCCAGGGCTTCGAATTCAAATGAGCGATAACGCCAATCCGGAGCGTTTACCTCGGGATAAGTTTTGCCCGGTACTATCGGAAATATCATTGGAGTATCGATGGTGGGGACGTGTTTAAAAGCTCTTTTCAACAAGTATTTCGCGCATTCGATATAGTGTTTCTTCGTCATACCTGTATATGGACTTAAGTCAAAGTCGGGATTCTTGACTTCAAACGCATTTTTCATTTTGTTTCGTCTCCTTAAAAAATTTTTTATTTCACAAAATCACGTAGAAAATTCTTAGACTTAGTCTCCCGTAAAATAAAATAATGCTCCCTGAAGTCAAGACGCTTTTTGTTTGTTAAGTTTCAGGTTTTAGTAAAAAAATCTACCCCTCACTACACATCAAACTAAACGGGCAAAATCTACAGTAATCTCCCGCATCGGGTGCGAAAGAAACGTCCGGGTCTATGATTTCTCTTAAAATAAACCCAAGTGTTTCAAGGAAGAAGTCTATATTCTCAACGTGAAGTAAATTCTCCTCCCTCGGCTTTCTTATGTTGAAAATCTCCGCCTTGACTTTTTCAAGCGGAACTTTATTAGCTTTCGAATAAAGGTAAACATACATTGGTAATTGTAAGGTCTTGACCTTTCTTTTGATAATATCCCTGCTAAGTTCGACCTCGCTATCCAGCCTCTTTGCCGGCATTGTTATGGTCCCGGTTTTATAATCGATTACATGATAAACACCGTTAATTTCTTCTGCCCTGTCAATCCTCCCCTTAAGCTTGAAGGCTTCGTCTTCATTACCGAATACACCAGCAATTGAGGTCTCAAGGTCTCTGATTATGATATCTTCTTCCTCCGAGCGTTCACTTTCATATTCGACAAAACGCATTAAGGTATTATCAATTATTTCCCGCAGGAGAATTTGTTCTCCTCCTTCGCGTAAATGTTTTTCAAGATATTTTTTAAGTTTTTCCGAGAAATCGCCTTTGTCGATAACGATTTTTTTACCCGTAAATTGTGTATAATAATCTTTTAAGAAATCATGAATTAATTTACCTATCGTGCTTCGTTCTATTTCTTCTTCTATATCCATGTATTCTTCAAGTTCGAGAACATACCTGTAGTAGAACTGTAAGGGACAGCGGATGTAAGTATCGATTCTTGTCGGCGAATACTCCATACTCTTTAGTTTTTCCAGGGCTTTTTCACTCTTTTTAATATCACTTTTTTCTAAAATCTCTATCGAAGGTTTAAAGATTCTGTTATCGAGGATTACATCTTCTTTAGTCTTCTCCTTTTCCCAGATGATTTTTTCGATAAATCTCGATTTGATATTTTTATCTACGTCTTTTAGTTTTCCTTCTTTGTATATCAGATGAACTTTACCTGCGCCTTTTATAAGGCGGAAGAAATTATGCGCGTACATCGATTCTTCTTCTTCGTACCCGGGCAGACCTCGTAGTCTACGTAATCCATGCGGAAGAAGGGGGTCAAACTTGTACAAACCGGGCATGATGCTTTCGTTTACGTCGAGCAGTATTACCTGTTCGAAGTTCAGATTTCTGCTCTCGAGCATTCCCATTATCTGAATTCCTTTAAGAGGCTCTCCTACGAAAGGAATTCTCACCCGTAATAAGTAATTACCAAGCAGGGTTATTATATCCAGACTATCGCCAAATTTAACGTCGGAGAAAAGAGATTTTTTTAGTTCTTCGAGTTTTTCGAATACTGTTGCGATAAACTGATTATTCAAAGGATGCTTTCTTATGTTTGAATTCTCATAAACAAAGGAAAAAGCATCAAATAATTTTTCCGCGCCTTCCTTTAATGATTTTATCTCGCTGAAAGCTTCTATCGATAGAGAATGTATCTTTTCGAGTAAATCGAGCATTTCGGCTGGCATATCTTCACGGTCGATAAGTCTTCTGATTTCTGCGAGCGAAAAAAAGTTTCGGGAACTTTCTCTGTTTTTCGATACGAGTTCTTTTTCCAAGCGGTTAATCAGTGTGCTGAAGGGTTCTTCTCCTTCGGAGGTTTTTATTGTTTTTATCCAGGGGTGCTGGATTAAGTTCAAATAATCTTTAAGATAGTAAAGATAACCTTTTTTATCGCTCTTTTTTGTTTTCTGCAGAGAGAAAATGTATTTAATGAGGTTAAAGAGAGCGGTTCTTTTTAAAGGATAACCCATCGTTATATTGAAGTCGTTTTCGTTTGTCTGGACTATTTCGGATATAAGAGGAATTAATGAACTTGAATCCGGCAGGATAATAGCGGTATTTTTATTCTTTTCTTTAAAATCGGAGAGTATTTCCCCTGCGGTTAGGATTTCGGAATGCGTATCGAAACATTGATGTATTTTAAGCTGAGGTTTCTTATTATTCGTTTTATTACCGATATCGGTAAAAGTTACTCCCCAATCCTGTTCCCATTTTTTGTGAAAGTGGTAAGGGGAAGTCGTCGGGACTGCTCCCTTAATATAATCGGATTGAATTATTATATCGGCTTTTCCGTGGCTAAATAGGTATTTCATCATACGTTCTTCGGATTTATTTAGTGCGTAGAAACCTGCAAAGACTATTTTTTCGAAGGGAATTAGATCCGAGACCTCTTCGATATTTTCAGAAGTAAAGTGATAAACTTCTCCCCTGTACGTAAGATTGTTGTTCTTTAATAAATAGTAAAACTTATCGCGTATCTCGGCGAAGTTTCTCCAGAATTCTCTGACCCACTCGAGGAATTTTTCATCATAATCGGTTAGTCCTTCAATGTTCAACTGTTTTTCGGATTGGATTTCAAATTCTTCCATCGCGCCGAGAATTCTACTTCCCCAGTGGATATAGGTGTTAATGGACTCGGTTACTTTTTTTAGGGGACTTCTTTCGTCTATCCCGCTTTCCGCGATTGCTCTGTACATTAAATAAATAAGGTCAAAGTCCCCTTTCGGAATTTTTTGTTCGCGCATCGTTCCGAAAAGGTACTGCATCCAGCTTTCTATAGAGAAACGGGCAGGGGGTATAAAAACTTCCGGTATTTTTTTCTTTAAGGAATCGAGCAGGAAATGCGAGGGCCTAATGCCGGGAAAAACTACCGCTACAGAGGAAAGGTCAGAGGGGTCGTGATTACCCAAAAGATAATCGGTTAAATGTTCCATGAAATTTTCGGAAAAAGGTATTTTCAGCAGTTTACTCAAAGGGAAGAACCTCCTCGGAAATAAGGTTTACTATGTATGTTTTTATAGTTTTGTCAGGGAAATATTCCGCTAAGACTCCCTTATAACTTCCAAGCTGTTTCTTCCATTTTGACAGGGGCTCCTCTCCCGATTTAAAATCAATTATGTGAATTTCATCCTTTTTGAAAACGACTCTATCCATCCTGTACAAATCGCCGTCTCCAGAAATTATTTGCTTCTCTCTCCATGCCGTAGTGCCGGGTGAGAACCACTTTTTTATTTCTTCCTTTTTGAATAAATTTTCTATAATTGGTTTTACTGTTTCTCTTAAAATTTCTCTTTCTACGGGGTACGCGAATTCATTTATGGATTTGTTAATTATTGAATCGAGTTTTTCGAGGTCTCGAGTATCTTTTATATAAAACAGAACTTTATGAAGAATCTCTCCTATTTTTTGGGCGGAAGAAATTTTCTCGTTCATCAAAACATACATATCGTTTTTTTTCATAATCAGTCTCGATGAGGCTTTCTCCACACTCTCTTTTCCTTCCAGATCCATTTTTAAATATTTTAAGGGTAATTCTTCCTTTCTTTTCTCCGTAGGAGGTTTTTTTTCATGTCTGCCTTTCGTATATGAGTCTTCAGACACGAAGTCTTCGAGAACTTTTTTCCATAGGTCGGAATAATTCTGAGGTTTCTCATCACTCGTAAAAATATGCAGTTCATATACGGCTCTGCTTAAGGCTACGTAAAAGTTGTTTATCTCTTCGAAGGTTTCGTTCTGCTCTTTCTCTATAAGTTTCGATTCGATTTCGCATCCAAGCTCGGCGTCATTCTCGGGAAGAATATTTTCTTTATTTTTCTTTTTGACTCTTACGATTCTTTTGACACCCCCGTAATCTATAACGACTTCATTTTTGTCCCTGTCGAACGGGATGTAAATAAATGGAATAATTACGACCGGGAACTCGAGACCTTTTGCGGAATGAATCGTCATTATTTTTATGGCTTCGGTCGATTCCGGAAGCAGGATAGACGGCGGGTTGTCGTAGTCCTGTCTTCTCTGCCACTCACTCAACATACCTTCTATGGATGTTATGGATTGTTCTTCCAATGTATGAATAAACTCGAGAAATGCCTCGAGAAAACTAATCGTACCCTCACAATTTTCAGGGATTTTGAACGTACGGATTATATCGCTTACAAGATCGTAAACCGGTAAAAATCCAACGGAGGTAAAAAACAGCTCTATATAACTTTGCCATATGTTCGGGAATTTTTTTTCAAATTGTATGTAATAGGGGACAGGGGACTCGCAATCTTCCGAGAAATCAATTATGGCATTACCATCCAGCCCTGTTTTTCCACTGAAAAACGGACTTGTAAGTAACCCTAAGAAAGACGCGTTATCAGTGGGATGAGCGAGGAATTTTAAAGCGGAGAGCATGCCTTTTATAACGGGATTGCTTGTGAGATATAGTGTTTCGCTGGAAACGACCGGATAACCCTTTTCGCACAGGTACTCCGTTATTTCTTTCGCGTCCTTATTGCGGCGCACAAGGATTGCGATATCCCCGTGGCTGTAACCCCTGGTTAAGATTTCTCTTATGGATATTTCTAACTGGTTATTTATAGACGAGAAAATATCTTCTATATTTTTGCCCTCCGGTTTAATTTTCTTAATGGAAACGAGCCCTTCAAAACCTTCGCCTACTTTAAAATCGGGTATTTTCTGTTTAACCGTGCCGGAATAAAAATCACTCTTTTGCCCCATTTTGCCTCTGATTTCTTCGGGTAAGCTAGAGAAGGTTTCTCCAACAAAATCGACTATCGCTCTGCTGCTTCGGTAATTTTTATCTATATAATCGGATTTTTTCTCACGCTCCCCGACAGACGCAAACAAATCAGAAGGAGTATCGAATAGTTCTACGTCTCCGCCCCTCCACTGGTAAATTGCCTGTTTGGGGTCACCTACGTAAAAGAAAGAACCGCCTTCCGAGAGAGCGTTGTCTATTAAGGGGACGAGATTCTGCCACTGGTCTCTACTTGTATCCTGAAATTCGTCTACGAGATAATGAATGAATTTTTCTCCTATTCTGTAAAATACAAAAGGGATGCTGAATTCATCGAACAGGATTTTCAACTCTTTATTTATGTCCTCGATAAACCTCACCCTCTGTTTCTCTCTGGTATTCTTTAGTATTTCGTGATAAGTCTGGTAAATATCTATCTGGTAATTGTGTTCCCTTAAAAGACTATGCTTGTAGTAATCGAAAATATTCTTTTTTAGTTCTCCGAAAAGAACTCGAAAATCTCCGGGTTTATCTTTGAAGTTTTTTTTCAATGCGTCTTCGCATTCTCCCTTCAGGTAGGAACTTTCCAGTATTTTGTTGACGTCTCTGTTTCCCGTTCCTTTTTTGAGCGTCTCCAAAAACCGGCTATGTATACCGTCGTAATGTTGGGAAAATTCGAGGATTTTTTCTGCGAGGTTAATCGATTTATTAAAAAGAATCGAAATGGTTTTATCCAGTTCGGTCGAGTCCTCCGGCGGGGGGGCGAAAGTAAGGTTTTCATTCCCTTCATATTTTTCTATTCTGTCCATTCCTTTCCTTAAGGTGTCATGAAAATCCCAGCTTATCTTACCTCCTACCTCCATTCTATTTATTATGAAGTCGGTCAGTTTTCTGCGGAGAATTTTATCCTGTTCTACCGACTGAATGACCAGTGATGTTGCAAAATCTTTATAGTAGTTGGAATCCATTATGAGTTCCGCTTCGGGAGTTATTCCGAGTTCGATTGAAAAGGCTTTAACGAGTGAATTAACGAAAGAGTCGATGGTACGAACCGAGAAATCGCTGTAATTATCGAGAATGAAATCGATTAATTCACGGGAGTGTTTATTTCCTTCTTTCAGGGCTTCTTCTTTCAGTAATCCGAGAATACGTTCTTTCATTTCGGTCGCGGCTTTATTGGTAAACGTTATTGCGAGAGTCTTTTTAAGATTTTGATTGTCTCCTTTAAGTAATTCTTTGTAGCGTGTAGAAAGGCGGTATGTTTTACCTCCCCCCGCGGAAGAAAGGAGACGTATCAATCTATTGTTTTCACTCATTTGATTTAAGGATAAAATCCAGGGGGGAAATGTCAAGAGCTTTAATTCTCACGCAGAGACACGAAGAACACAGAGAAAAAAGGATAATGTTGTTTAAAACCCATCCCACAACACCAAATTAATCTCACATAAAGACACGGAGAACAAATTAGGAAAATTGGGAAATGGGGAAACTATTTGTTCAATTCAAAATTAATAATTTAAAATTCTTAATTCTTGATACGACCTAAGACCTAAAACCCCAAAGTCATTCTTCCGGGGATTCTTCTCGGTACAATGTCCTACTCACCGCCCCATTGCCAGTAAATGAATCCGAGAGGACCACTTACGAGATGGTTTACCTCTTTGAACCGAAATGTTAAAATTGCCAGCTCGAGCCTGAAATTTCTTAATATACCGTTTTTATGCTTGTAAAAAGGAGCAAACCTTGCGCCTACGTTAAACTGCTGCTTTCGCGGAACGTTATCGAGATAAATAAACGTAGTTCCATAGGAGGCCACGGCATGAAGAGATAACCACTCGCACGCTCTAAAATCTATACCGGTGGAAACATCAGGAGTGATTCGATTATCGTATGTTTCTCCTTCATAATTAACAGTATCGGAATTATCTATTGTTAAATTTTCCAGGAATGTTGCCCCTCCTGAAATGTTTAAATAAAGATTTTTCTTTATCTCCCAGCTTAAATTGATTCTATTATACCATAAATGTCCTTTTCTCTTTACTGATAACGGATCATAAGTATCGAGTTGATCGATTTCTCTGGGCAAATACTGATACATGGTTTCAAATGCGACAGTTGGTATAAAGGTTCTCTGATTTAGAAGTTTAAATCTGAAGTTCAAACTCACGACACCCCCAAGCCAGCATTCTGTATCCAGCTCGGTTGTAATATTATCGGTAATTCCCCACCAGAACCAGCTGGGATAGGGAGTAAGGGCTTGATTGTAAATCCACTCACCCTTTTTTAATGTGTAGGCTGTAAAAGCATCAACAGGATGAAGCATTACTTCGGATTTAAGCCCATCTGTCTTATTATTATTTGCGTATAATTCTGTTACTTTAGTTCCTGTAAAAAATACTGTTATTAAGGGAATAAAAAGAAATTTTAATTTTTCCAATTTAAGCCTACTTTTACGGGGATAAATCTAAATGGCTTTAGCGAATGAGCCTTTAAACTATTTTTCCGGGGGTTCTTCTCGGTACAATGTTCTATTTACATCTTTTATATCCGCCAATATTCCTTTTATGCGCATTAGTATAGTTATCTGTCCCAACAACATAAATATTATCATGCATAATTCCATAATGGTATAATCTCTTCCCAGAACGAAAACCGAAGGGGTGCCGACTTTACTTAATAAGTATTGCAATAGTGATGCTGTCATAAGTATAACCAATCTATCTGTCTTGTCGAGCGGACCCTGGTGCTGCCAAGAAACCCCCAGGGCTTTGCCCAACATTCCGGAATAGCTAATCAGTAACACCGTAACCGTTGCAATCATTCCAATTCTGATGTCGCATAAAGACGAAAAAGATATACCGACAAGAACGAAAAGGTCAGCATATCTATCAGGAATAGCATAAATTATTTCATTTATAATTGTAAATTTAGCTCTCTTCATTGACAGGAGTTCGACTAAAGTATTTAAAGTGATTCCAATAAAAATCAAAAAGATGTTCACAATCAAAAAAACAGGATTTTCTCCTGCCCTGTAATAGAAAAAGCCAGTTGCCATGGCAATGAAAAAAGCAAGAAAACCCATTAAATTTGGATGAATAAACTTTATTCTGTCTCCAAAATTATTCAGCAGGTTAAGGTAGGAATATCGTAAACCGTATAACGCGAAATTTTTTAATCTTCTATTAATTTTTTCGTTCATTTATTATATAAAATATAAGAAAAAACGTTTTTTCTGTCAAGGCGGTAATTGGAAGTAGTAAAATTAGTCTTGAGTCGTGCGTCGCCCCCCATGAGAAAAAACCCGTGTGAATCTATTGCTAATTATGATTATAAATCGAATACGATTTTTTCACTATTGACTTATTATAAATTTCTGTTTATATTTATTATAATATTTGAATAGGTGCAATAAGGAGGTAAAAATATTAATAGAAGACTTGGATAGTTCTAAGTTTGAAAAGATCGATTTGGAAGATTTCAAACATATATTAAATGCTCTTCCTATTCCAATAGATATTGTCGACACTAACTTAAATATACTTTATATGAATGATGCGCTTAAGAACAAAATCGGGAAAGATGCCATCGGCGAGAAGTGTTTTAAGGTGTACAAAGATAACAATATTAAATGTTCTCTTTGTCCGGTAAAAGAAGATATTCCATTGGGAGAAATTATAACAGTTGAATCTGATGGAGCCTTTGGCGGGAAAACAGTAAGAATAAAACATAAGGCAATTGAATTAAAAGGAAAGAAATATGTCCTGGAAATCTTTGAAGATATTACAGATGCCATAACCGATGACCTTACAAAAAGCTATAACCGAAGAAAACTGAAAGAAGATCTGAAAGAAGAACTAGAACGCGCTGAGCGATATAGTAATAGCTTATCTCTCTTAATGATAGATATTGATTGGTTTAAAGAATACAATGACTTTCATGGGCATCAAAAAGGAGACGAATTACTTGTAAGGCTGGTTCGGACAATTTCTCACAATATTAGATTCAATGATAAATTATATCGTTACGGCGGAGAAGAATTTGTGGTTTTGCTCCCGGAAACGGGTGAAGAAGAAGCGAAAGAGGTCGCAGAGAAGCTTCGCAGCAAAATCGTGGAAAAGAAATTTTTAGGAGAGGAGGAGAGCCAACCTACTAAAAACATTACAGTTAGTATAGGAATTGCGGCTTATCCGAAAGACGGCAATTCTCCAAGCAAACTTATAGAAGTTGCCGATAAGGCTCTTTATAATGCAAAAAGTTCCGGGAAGAATACTTTTAAGGCCGCAAAATAATAATCTCTGATTATTCCAGCGCGATCCAGTCAGTTTTTACCCTGCTCCACTCCGAAATTGTATGTCCTATATCAATAAAGAATTTCTTTATCTGTTTTTCTTTGTAGTCCAATATATCTTCCAGAATAGGAGTAAGTATACTAAGCGCGCTGTCGGAGAGTACAGTCCTTTTTGAAATATGACCAAGATACGGCGAAGACGAAACGGCTATCGGGTATCCGCCATAAGCGTTAACGTGCAGCATTACATGCAAATCGGATGAACCGTCTCCAACATAGATTATTCTATCACGAGGAATTTTATTTTTTTCTCGCAAGTAATCCACGTTGGTTACTTTTCCCTGTCCGGCGCCGGTTCTTTCTATACCGATAACAAAACCCTTTTTATCATAAACGAAAGTGGTACCGAAGATGTTTCCCTCTGGTAAAATCCCCTTTAAAGCAGTCTTTATAATTTCAACCGGACACGCGGAAACCACATAACAGTAAAATTTATTTTCTCCTATACCCTTATCCAGAACCTTCATTAATTTGGAAACATCTCTTTTTAGTTTTATATCTTTCGCGACTTCTTTGAAGAGTTTCCTTGAGACTTTCCTCTCATAATCCGGGTCGGTGGTAATCAATTGGGCAAGTTCGCCTCCCAGCTGCACTATGTTCCTTTCTCTTACCCTGACAAGTTTTTCATCGAATTTTTCTTCATCGATTCCTATTTTCTCGCTTAATATGACACCTGAATCATCGAAACTCAAAGTTTTATCGAAGTCACATATGAACAGGTATCTTTTCTGTCTTTTACTCATTTTAATAAATTCTCCTTTTATTTTTACATCCTATAGATACTCTACTACCCGTAAAACGCAAGCTCTATCTTGAATATTCTACGAATCCAAGTTGAATGATTGAATAGAGAAATAGTAAAATAGTTTCCCCGTTTTTCAAATTTCCTATTTTCCCGCTTTTTGACTCGTGACTAGAGAGCCATGACTCACGACTGATTTTAGATTTTCCGAATCTAAAATTCCCCCTTGACAAATTTAAAAAAACCAATATTATACTTTATAAAACAAAGTACTCTGCTTAAAAGGAGAAAGAAATGAAAAAATTAGTAGGATTTATAGGATGTGTAAATAAAAAAATGAGCCGAAAGGAGGTATCTATGTTTAAAAAGTATCTAAGTTTAATTCTTGTGTTGCTTCTTCTGTTGCCCGCTATGGCAGAAGCAAAATCTATGTTTGAAGAGAACTTTAAGCGCGAACAAAAAAAATTGAAATCAGAAGGCCAGGCAGTGGCAATGTCACTTGCTGTTACAGTAGCGCCTATTGTTTTAGCAGGAGTAGTTTCTTCTGGAGGTACCGAGGAAGTTGGACTATGTTTAGCCTTAGGTGGTCTTATTGCAGGTCCCAGCATGGGTCATTTCTATGCAAAACAAACAGGCCGTGGACTTACAGGCATCGGAATACGAACCGCAATAGTAGTGGGAGGCGCGTTTTTGATATCATCCGCTACAGAAGAACTGGATCCGGATAGCAGAGGATTTTCGGCAGGCGTTGGAATTATAGCAGTTGGTGCCGTAACTCTTGTTCATGGAATGTACGATATATTTACAGCTCCCTCTTCAGTCAGAAAATACAATGAATCTTTAATAAATGAAGTACACTTAAGATTGGTTCCCGAGGTAGATCCTCTTAATAAGAATTACGGGTTATCCATCGTTTATAATTTTTAAAGGCACCCTAAAAAGGGAACTTTAACACAACAAAAAGTAACAAATAGAGTAAACCTTAAGCAGAAAAATACTCTTGACTTATACAATAAAAACCCATATGATATATAAGGAAATAAAGGGGGCAGTATGAATCAGAAAGATGATTCCCTTCAGGAGATATTAAAAAAATTAGAAAAAATCAATCTCAGGTTAAATTCGATCGAGGGATTTCTTAAGGGTGAAAAAGAAGAAAAACCCTTAATAAGAAAAATCCCGGAAGAAAAGAAAGAAGAAGTAGCCTATCTAATAAAAGAAGAACAAGAAGCCCGTACACCTGAAACTCCGAAAGAAACAATCGAAACAGAAAAACCCCCGGTTTCCACAGCCGACCAGGAAAGAATCTGGTTTAATATTTTGCTCGTTATCGGAATTTTTGCTCTTGCTATAGGTGTCGGTTTGTTCATTAAATTTACACTTCCATATTTCGGGCCCTGGCACAGAATCTCTATTGGCTGGCTCATAGGCGTCGGGTTGCTCTATTTGGGAGAAAAACTAACAAAAAAATACGGGACCTATGCTTTAGGTATTTCAAGCTGCGGGATTGTAATCTTATATTTCTCGTGTTATGCCGCATCCGCTTTCTATGATTTATTCTCTCCTGCTATGGCCTTCCTTTTAATGCTGCTTGTTACGGTTTTGGGAGTGCTGCTGTCTCTCAGGTACGATTCCAGTATTATTTCCTTTATCGCCGTGATAGGAGCATTTCTCACTCCTTTTGTTTTCAGAGGCGGCGAGATTACGCCACTTGCGCTTACTATACTTTTCTTGTACCTCGCCCTTATAAATGGATGGATTCTCACTGTAACGAAGATTAAAGAATGGAAATGGCTTAATATTCTCACCTTTTCTCTGACGGCAATGATGCTTCTTACTACAATCAAACATGCATCGGAAAGTGGTTATCCGTGGGTGTTCTTAATTTTTTCTACTATATTCTTTGCTCTTTTCTTTTATCTGCCAAGAAAAGAAACGAGCGAATCCTACGTTATTTTATTCCTGAATCCGTTTCTTTATTATTTCGTTCTATGGTTTGTAATTTATGATACAAATCCTTATCTAGCGGGTACTCTGGCTTTATGCCTTTCTGTTTTCTTTTATTATAATGGAACCTCAGCAGAAAGAAAAAAATCACTGGAACTGGCGTGGTCTTTTACAAGCCTGGCCATTTTCTTTCTCACGATTGCGATTCCGGTTTTCTTTAAAACAAACTGGTCTACCTGTGCCTGGGCTATCGAAGGAGCTGTTATTCTTTCGCTTGGCAAAAAAGAAAATGTCCTGAAAATCCTTTCTCTCATACTTCTAGGAATTGCAGTCTTTAAAATGATTTTTATCGATTACTTCATTCTCGAACTCTTCCCTTTCCTTTTCAACTCAATAGTTACTATAGCATCCGTTTTACTTTGCGCGAAGTTTCTATCCGAAGAAGCAAAAAATAAGGGACTGGTCGGGCTTTTGAATATATTGGGTATGATTTTTGTGTTCTGGTTTACAATTTCCGGGACTCTTAAATTCTTCGAAGAGTTCAGTCATCTCGAAGAAATGAAATCCCTTGTAATTTCGGTTCTATGGGGTATATATGCGCTTATCTTATTTATTGCAGGTATAGCCAAAGAGAGTCCTCCTGCAAGAGTTGCCGGATTTGTGATGGCTTCTCTGACGATAACAAAGGTCTTTTTGTATGACGCATCTTCTCTTGAAACAATATACAGGGTTATTTCTTTCGTTATTCTCGGAGTAATACTGCTTGTAATTTCGTTCATTTACCAAAAAAAAGTGAGGAGAATGAGTGAAGATGAGTAAAAAATACATTTTTTTATTCGCGTTCGTGGCACTTGCAATCAAAGCGGATTTTTCTCTTAGTGACTGGGAGTTCAAAAAACAAATTGCTATAAGTGGTCTTGAAGGTGTTGCGAGCGTTAAAGTCGACGCTGAAGTTTACAATAATGCAAAGTCCGATCTTTCTGATATACGGATTATTGGTTACAATGGGGAAGAAATCCCTTATAAATTAAAAGTAGTGGAAAGTAAGAAAGAAACGGTTTGTTTTGAACCTAAACTATACAATGTTTCTCACAAGCCGGACGCATACACGGAATTTTATCTTGACGTGGGAGAAAAAAACCAAATTATAAACAAAATAAATATAGTAACTCCGGATAAAAATTTCAGGAGAAGAGTTGAAATCTGGGGAAGTGATGATGGTATATATTGGTTGAAGATTAGAGATGACGCCAATATTTTTAGTTTTTATACCGAAGATTACAGGACGTCTTTAACCGATATAAAATTCCCTGACACGAAAAGGAGATTTTTTAAGATTGTCATATGGAACAAAGAAGAAAAACCCCTTGAAATAGCTAAGTGTTGGGTCTACGATGAAAAAGTCATTAAAGCCACCCTTGACGATATACCTTTTAAGATAGTATCTAAAAAGGAAAATAATGAGAAGAAAAGAACTGAAGTTGTTCTCGATGTTATTTATGAAAACATTCCAAAGAAGGAAATAAACCTCAAATTTGCTTCAAAAGGATACCACAGAAATGTATGGGTTTTTGGTTCGGATAATGCGGAGGACTGGCGACGTCTTAACTCATCGGTTATATACAGGTATAATAAAGAAAACAAAAACAATGTTATAAGTTTACCGGAATCCAGAGACAGATATTTGAAGTTATTTATTTACAATCAGGATGACCCTCCGCTTAAAATCGATGCCATATCCATTAAAGGTAATAAGCAATTTATTTATTTCCCTGTAAAGAAGAACGAAAAATATTGCCTATTTTACGGAAATCATAATGCGAGGAAACCTGTTTATGAATTTGAGAGATTGCTCCCCTTTATGGAATCCGAAAAGAGTATTATGTTAGACTTAGAGGAAGAACAAATTAATGAGAATTTCAGCAGAGTTAAAGAAGTAATCAAAGAAAACGAAATTGCTTTTATGTGGCCGATGGTCGCTTTTGTCATTATAACACTTGGATTTTTAATAGTTAAATCATTAAAGAGTATAAAGAGAAAAAGAGAAAGAGAAAAAAAACTCAGATGGAAAAAAAGATAAAAAAACCCAAGAAGATAAAAAAAAGTATAACCCCTAAAAAAAGACTTAAAACGGAAAAAGACAGAAAGACGAAAAAAGGTAAAAAGGCTGATGCTGATTCTAAATTGTTTCGTGGAGTTATTGTTAGCAAAAGTTTAACTTTTATCGAACGACTTAAATTGGCTCGTAATTGTATAATACTTTTGATTGCAATTGGAGCTATTTTTGTTTTTCTGAAAGACAGCATAATGGTCTCCGAAGAAATCGATCTTATCGTTATCTTTTCATCAATTATATTTACTTTAATCGCTTTCCATTTGTTTGTCTTTTTTGTTAAGTGTGTAATGGATATAAAAAATGGTATAGTTAAAACTTATAAAGGTGTTGCGAAGAAAAGTTCAGATGACCCCCTTTATTCTTCTTATTTGCCAATATGTATGATTATATTAGATAATAGGATACACCATGTAGGTCTCAATCATTACTTAAAGATCAAAGATAATGATTTCGTGGCTTTAAGACGAACTCCGATTACGAGGTGTATAGTAGGCCTTGAAATAATACGTAAGAAAAAATAACAAGACTTCATGTTTAAGTTTATTTTATATGCTTAAGCTACGGGCGGCCACAAAAAAAGATATTCCTTCAATTACCGAAATCTATAATGATGCGGTTTTGAATACCACTGCGACATTCCATGTCGAGCCCCAATCTTATTCCGAACAGGAAAAATGGTTCAAAGGACACACCGGCAAATATACTGTTATAGTTGCTGTGGAGAATAATGCTGTAGTCGGGTGGGCTTCCTTAAGTCCCTGGTCTGATAGATGCGCATACTCAAATACCGCCGATATTGCCGTTTACATAAAAGAAGGGTTTCGAGGTAAGGGGACAGGAAAAAAATTAGTCGAAGAATTAATGAAAAAAGGACCTGAAAACGGACTTCATACTGTTATCGCGAAAATATCTTCGGAGAATGAAGTAAGTATGCACCTATTTAAGAAAAGCGGATTCAAACATATAGGGACAATGAAAGAAGTGGGCTATAAATTCGGTAAGGTGTTAGATGTCCACTTAATGCAGAGAATATTTTGAAGGGAGAATATCCTTGTGGATAAAGTTTATCTCTATGGCATGATTTCTATGAGTACGGTTTACGTGTTGGATGATGAATTTGTATTCCCTCATCCAAATGAGTATGCGGAAATAGGCAAGTCCGTGTCTTCTATAGGAGGCGAAGCAGTTAATTCGGCAATTATGTTGTCAAAGCTGGGAATAAAGACAAAACTTGACGGAAATTGGCTGAGCAAAAAAACCGGAAGTAAAATAAAAGAGCTCTTAAAATCTTTTGACATCGATATTACACGACTGTCAGCAAAGGAAAATTACGGTACAGAAGAGATAGTTATCACTGATAAAAACTCACGTACAGTATTCGGTAATTACGCGAGTTTTCACAGAGGAGAGAAACAATGGAATAAGCCGCAAGAAAAAGACATTAAAGAAGCCACGTTTGTTTCTCTGGACCCTTATTTCAGAGATGAATCTTTACTCGCATCGGAGCTATGCGTAAAGAACCAAAAACCTTATGTTACTCTTGACTGCAAGTATGATGATTTCATTGCCCAAAATGCTGAAGCTGTAATAATTTCACATGAACTGCGAGATCAAGCTTATAGTGGGGAAAATATGATTAACATCTTTAAAAATTACCAAAAATATTGTAAAGGACTTATCATATTTACTTTTGGAAGCGATGAATTATGGTATGCACGTCCGAACCAAAATATCAATAAATTTAAACCCTATATCATTAAACCAGTAGATACTACGGGAGCAGGTGACTCTTTTCGTTCGGGTATTATTTATGGTTTACTCAAATCATGGGATGATAGATCAATTGTAGATTTTGCCTCGGCTGTCGCTGCATGTGTGTGCCTTACATTTCCACATACGTTAAATGCTCCGGGATTAGACGAAGTAATTAAATTTATGGATGAAAACAGTTGAAAATAAGAGCTATCCATATTTCATAATTAAAAGATTTTTATGATCAGAAGAGATTACTTGATGAGGCTTATAGAACAGTTCGCTGAAGCTATAAGTAGAATCTTAAAACTAAAGAAGGGTAGAAATTACAAAAAGGCACTATCTGCCATCGATCAAACGTACAATGAACTCTTTGGTTTTAATTCTTTATTAATAAATTCCTATGGAACAGATGATTTAATCTCAATTATTTCAATAGATGGGATACCGGACGTAAATAAATGTCTAATAATAGCAACTTTATTAAAAGAAGAAGGGGAAGTTTATGAGGCTAAGAACCAGAAAGATATAAGTCACATGAGATATTTAAAATCCCTTGATATCTTCCTGAGAGGTTTCCTGTCCGGAGGACAAATAGAAATAGATACCAGTTCCTACGATTTAAAGAAGATCGTAGATAAATTAGGAGAAGAAAATCTCCCATCCGATGTCAAAAATCGACTTTCACAATATTATGAAAAGGGATGAAACCTATTATATAGCAAAAACTTTTGACTATACGGCAAGATTCTATGACCGTACTTTGAACAAGAAATTAGGGCTTGAATTTTATTCCCTTGCGGCAGAATTATCCGGTGTAAAAGAAGGTGATAAAGTACTTGATGTCGGTTGCGGCACGGGAACTCTTGCTCTAAAACTTAAAAAACAAGCAGGCAATAAGGGGTATGTAGCAGGAATCGACGCGTCCAGAGGTATGCTTAAACAGGCAAAAATCAAATCGGACAAAGAAAACATTCAACTCGACTTAAAAGTCGCGTCAATTGAAAAGATCCCTTTTGCTGACAATTCCTTCGACGTTGTTACCTCTACATGGGTAATTCACCAACTATCACTACCCTTGAAAAAGAATGGACTTAAAGAGATATTAAGAGTTTTGAGAGTGGGCGGACATTTTCTGCTGGTTGACCTCCATAAAATCACAAATCCATTTCGGGCGTTCTATAATTTACCTTTTTACTGGTGGAACGAAGGATATAAAATCCACGTTCTGGGAAAGTTACCTGAACTGCTAACTGGGGCAGGATTCGTAGAGGTTAAAATTATAGATAGAATACGAGATAGGATAGATTATATCAGCGCGTTTAAACCCCCTCTCACTTATCCCAATCATCCGTCCTAAATGAAGAAGCAGGAAGCCCTTCCCTATTGAAAAGGCTTGGGAATACGTGGAAAAACATACAAAGGGAAGTATATTGTAACTACATTTGCTAATTATAAATAGCAAATTCTGTCCTTGACAAATTCCTTAAAACATCTACAATCTTAATAGTACAGTAGTGATGAAATTTAATAAAGAGGTATCCGGTTAAATGAAAATTACTATAGCGCAGATGAATCCTACCGTTGGAGATATCGACGGAAATTCGACCAAGATAAAAAACACTCTGAATGATTGCATCGAGGACTCGACGGATTTGCTTGTTTTTTCGGAGCTTTTCCTTACGGGATACCCTCCGAGAGACCTTCTGGAGCGACCGTGGTTTATCACTAAGGTCGAGAAGGCAGTCCAAAAAATAACAGAAATCTCTAAGCAATATCCTAAAACCGGGATTCTTTTTGGTGCACCGGTACCTACCGGCAAGAATTCTGGTCATGGGCTTTACAACTCAGCATTATTAATTCACGGAGGAGAAATAATTTTCAAACAACACAAATCGCTTTTGCCAACGTATGATGTTTTCGATGAGGCAAGATATTTCGATCCTGCTCCCGTAATTGATACGGTCCCTTTCAAAAATGAGGTACTCGGCATTTCCATTTGTGAAGATGCATGGAATGATCCGGAATTATGGATAAAGAGAAATTATTCTTTCGATCCCATAGAGGAATTACATAAAAGAGAGGCTACTGTATTTATAAATCTTTCCGCGTCGCCTTTTCATATCGGGAAGGAGAAAATCCGTTTCCGTATCCTGCAGAGTCATGCCACGAAACATCAAACTCCGTTTGTTTTCATAAATCAGGTGGGAGGAAACGACGAGCTTATATTTGACGGCAGGAGTATGTTCGTGGATAGGAAAGGTACACCTGTAGAAATTTTCCCGTCTTTCAAGGAACATGTAAAGACAATAGATACTGGCATGCCGGGCAGTTCCGGGCAATACTGCCCTCAGGATGAAACCGAGAGTGTTTATGAAGCTCTGATTCTCGGCATAAGGGACTATATGCAAAAGTGTAATTTCAAAAGAGCCGTAGTCGGTCTTTCAGGAGGAATCGATTCTGCTGTAACATGTTGTCTGGCAAAGGAAGCTGTGGGCTCTGAAAACATTTTGGGCGTTTCTATGCCTTCGCCTTATTCTTCCGGGGAGAGCTTGGAATACGCAAAAAAACTTGCAGAAAACCTTGGTATAGAATTAAAAGTTATACCTATCTCTCAAATATATCATTCATATGTCGAAACTTTAGGAGAATCTTTACAATTAGATGAAGATATAGATATTACTCTTGAAAATATTCAAGCCAGGATACGAGGTAATACTCTTATGGCAATTTCCAACAAATATAATTACCTTGTTCTTTCTACAGGAAACAAGAGCGAGCTCGCCGTTGGTTACTGTACTTTGTATGGAGACATGAGCGGAGGTCTTGCCGCAATTTCCGATGTTCCGAAAACAATGGTTTACGAGCTAGCTGGTTACATAAACGGGCAGTCGGAAATAATTCCGAGAGAAATAATCATAAGACCCCCTTCGGCGGAATTAAAGCCCGACCAGAAAGACCAGGATACGCTCCCGGCTTATGACGTCCTTG
>CAZHNS010000032.1:0-23946 GCA_964534175.1 uncultured bacterium
CGGAATTAATAGGTATTGTTGATAGTACTGTCTTCATAGCTGATTCATCCGATTTTGTTGATTATGAAAATCATGATTATCACTTATCTTCCTCTTCCAGAGCGATAAATATCGGTTCTAATATCCCTGATGCAGCTTTTGATTTTGACGGTAATCCCCGCATAATAGATCAATATGATGTTGGCGCTTTTGAATATTCAGATAGTAGCGGTATTGAAAAACCGGAAAAGATTGATTATAAACTCATTCTTGAGCAAAATCACCCTAATCCTTTTAAGCGGACGACAACGATAAAATATTCCCTACCTGCCGACATGCAAGCTATGAGCTCAATGTCTGTACAACTGAAGGTCTACAATGTTCTCGGACAGGAAGCAGCAATACTGGTGAACGAAATGCAGCCGGCCGGAAATTACGAAGTGGAGTTCGATGGCAGTAACCTTGCAAGTGGAATATATATATATAGCTTAAAAACGAATAGAGGATTGACGGCAACAAAAAAGTTATTGTTGCTTAAATAATTAAACCGTCCCGGTTTATCGGATCAGAATTTATTGCTATTGTTATAATTGTAGATATTCCAAAATTAAACATGTAAAAGATAATATAGGTATTGTTTTCATTCGCAAGGGGAAATAAAAGAATAAAAATCTGTTTTTACTGTCTAAAGAATTTTATTGATGGACATATCATGAGCCTCGTGCAGGATAGTACTCAAGAAACAAATTTACACTTCTACAAACAGCACTAAAAAAAGACAAAATAAAAGGTACTTGTTACTTATTTTTTAAAGGAATCATTTGCCAACCTGTCTGCAATACGATTTTTTTCTCTGGGTATATGTATAACTTCCCAATTTTTGAAACCTAACAATTTTCCCCTGATTTTAACATACAACGGTTTCAATTTTTCATCTTTTATTTTATACATACCATTAATTTGCCTGGCCAGCAACTGACTATCCGTGAAAAAACGCACAGATGAGAAACCCATTCTTTGACATTCAACAATCGCCTTAAGTAAAGCTTTATACTCCGCTACATTGTTTGTTGTATCGCTAATCTTTTCGGAAATTTTTTTGATTTCGTTTTCATCCTCGTCTAAGACTAAAACACCTATACCAGAAGGCCCGGGGTTACCTCTTGAAGCCCCATCGATAAAAACCTTAACTACTCTATCCATTTATAAATTAGGATTCTTCCACAAGATTGACAGACAATAACTCTATTCCCTTTTCTTACTTCTGCAAATAATTGAGGCGGAATAGTTGAATGGCACTCGGTACATTCCGAATTCTCTATTATAGCTGCTCCTGTCCCTCGAGATTCCTTTATTCGGTTATATTTACGAAGCAAATTTTCATCCTTGAGCCTCGCGGCTATTCTTATTCTTTCATCCTCCTTGATAATTAAATCATCTTTTGAACCATCGAGTTCTTTTTTTAGAGCTTCTTCCTCTTTCGTGAAATCTTCCATCTTTTCTTCCATTGCAATTCTCGCTTCATCCATCTTCTTTTTTGCTTCGTCTTTCTCAAAATAAACTTCCAATAATTCATCTTCGGTTTTCGAAATTTCTTCTTCAGTTTTTTCTATCTCTTTCTGTAAAATAACAAATTCCTGATTGGTATGACTTTCTTTTTTTCTCTTATTAAAATTTTCAAGGTTAAGTTTTTTCTCATCAATAATTTTTTCCAAATCTCTTCTTCTCTCGTCAATTTTATCAAAAAAATTTTTTTCTTCTTCAAACTTGTTTTTGTAATCTTTTGTTTTATCTTCAAATTCTTTGATTTTCTCCGGAACCTTTTTTTCGAGATCTTTTATCTTATCGATTTCTTTATCCTTTCCGTAGATTTCCATCAGTATTTTTATCTTTTCAGCCGTCTCCATAACCCCTCTCTATAAATAAAAAAAGTGCACTCTCGTGCACATTCTGGGCGAAAAGGGATTTGAACCCCTGACCTCCGGTATGTGAGACCGGCGCTCTAACCATCTGAGCTATTCGCCCTTTAAAATTTAAGTTTAATTTTTTCATATTTTTTTATGGGCCCGGTAGGGCTCGAACCCACGACCTACTGATTATGAGTCAGCCGCTCTAACCAGCTGAGCTACGGGCCCAATCCATTATCCTATGATTATAATAATCTGGTTTGTTTTGTCAAGTCTGAAGGGATTATAAACCACAAAACACAAATATTGAAGTCAGAATCCAAACCTACCACACAATATTTGTACGAAGATAACAGAAACAGGAAAACAATTCTATCATTCAACTCGATTTTCGGAAAACCTTAATTAAAAACCTCTTTGAAGAAAAAACAGACTTGACTTTATTGATAAACCCCATATAATAATTATGGAAATCCTATATATAAAAATTAAATGAGGGGGCGATTCATGAATGAGGGGAAGGAAAGAGAAGACCTGATTCAGGAATTAAGAGTTTTAAGGGATAAACTCTCACAATATGACCCACAGGATAAAGTAGACGCATACAAATACGAAATAATGGCGGAGGACGCCCCACTTATTATATTTGCTCATCGAGAAAAATTTATTTACGTCAACAAAACAGCCGCACTATTCTCCGGCTACTCTAAAGAAGAATTGTATAACATGAACTTTTGGGAAATTATTCACCCAGAATTCAGAGATATTGTTAAGGCCCGTGGCTTTAAACATTTAAAAGGGGAAAGAGTGCCTGCTTATTTTGAAATAAAAATCGTGAAAAAAAACGGAGAAGAGAAGTGGCTTGCTTGCGGCAGTAAACATATTGATGATTTTAAAGGTGCACCAGCGGTTATCGCTTCAGCGATAGACATAACAGATAAAAAGATAGCTGAAAAGGAATTAAAAACTCAAAAAAATTATTTCAAATCTTTGTTCGATAACTCTCCATCTGCCATTGCCTTACTGGACAAAGATGACAAAGTAATTCAAATCAACAAAAGTTTTCATTCTTTATTCAAATATTCATTTGAAGAAGTAAAAGGAAAAAACATTAAAGATTTAATAGCTCCCCAACATCTTAAAGAAGATGAGGAATCTTTTGCTCAAAAATTATTACGAGGTGAGATATTAAAGCATGAAACTGTAATGTTGAGTAATAACGGTACCTTAATAGACGTCAGGGTTAGCGGCGGACCAATTATCGAAGACGGTAAGTCTATAGGTGTTTTTGCCTTATATGACGACATAAGAGAAAGAAAAAACGTGGAAAGGGAACTTAAAAATAGCTTTCGTAAATTAACAGAAATCTTAGCGGGTACAGTATCCGCTCTATCAGAAACTGTAGGCAAGAGAGATTCTTTCACCGCTGGGCATCAACGAAGAGTTTCTCAACTCGCGATTGCTATAGGAAAGAGAATATCTTTTTCTGGCGACCAATTAAAGATACTTAAAATAGCAAGCGCCCTCCATGACATCGGAAAAATTCATGTCCCTGCCGAAATTTTAAATAAGCCCTCCGAATTAAGTGCGTACGAAATGGCTTTGGTCAGGAATCACACTCAGATAGGATATGATATATTGAAATCTGTAGATTTCCCCGGACCGGTGGCAAAAATTGTTTTTCAACATCATGAAAGGATAAACGGTTCCGGGTATCCTTTGGGCATTCAAGGGGACGAAATTATTACGGAATCAAGAATTCTTGCAGTTGCAGACGTTGTTGAAGCAATGAGTTCCCGCAGACCTTACAGAGATGCCTTTAGCATAGGAAAAACGCTAAATAAAATTAAAAAGCATAAGGGAACTCTGTTCGATCCAGAAGTGGTGGATATTTGTGTTAATCTTTTTGAAAAAGGATTTGAATTTAAAGAATTAGGCTTCTTCGACGAAGCATTATTAGAAAATTACAATTTTTAAAGAAAAATACAAAACACGAAACACACGAATATAGAAGTCAGAAGGTGCGAAGTTAGAATACAGAATCACATCCCAACTCCCAAAAAAATTATTGAACCACAAAGTGCACGAAGAACGCAAAGTTTATTTTCCCTTTTTTATGCTAACAGCTAAAAGCAAAGAACTTTTTTTGACTCATGACTCACGACTCGTGACTCATGACTCTTTTAAGTCAAGATTATCTTGGTAAGGCCCAGAAGGGCAAAAAACCCGAAAACGTCGGTTATAGTAGTGAGGAAAAGGCTCGAAGATAGAGCCGGGTCTATATTCATTTTATCCATTACAACCGGAAGGAGCACGCCAAAAAGTCCGGCTGCGAGATGGTTTAATATTAAAGCGAGTCCAACTACCAGTCCAAACATAGGATTCCCTTCTAATATTAAAGCGATAAGTGCAGTACCTATACCTATAGCAAGACCTGTAGAAAAACCCACGATAATTTCTTTCCACAAAAGACCCTTTATATCCTGATATCTTACTTCTCCGAGAGCTATTGCCCGTACGATTATGGACAAAGTCTGGGTACCGGCACTACCGCCCATAGCAGCAACCACAGGCATAAATATAGCAGCCCCGATAAAAGCTTGAATAACGTCCTCGAAGGACCAAACGACAAGAGCCGCAAGAAGAGCTGTTGCAAGTTTTATGTAAAGCCAGGGTATTCTTGAAGCAAAAGAACGCCTCGGAGGGAAAAAAGCAGACTCTATATTACGAAGACCTCCCAGGTACTGTATATCTTCAGTTGCTTCTTCCTCCATAACATCAAGAACATCATCAACTGTAATAACACCTATGAGTTTATTAAATTCATCAACCACGGGCACCTGCAGAAGATCATAATCAGTAACTATTGGAATAATTTCCTCCTGATCGAGATCCGCAGGCACCGAATGTATAGGTTTCACGAGGTCTTTTAAAATTTTTTGGGGTGCAGAAGTCAAAATAGTCCAGGGAGTCACATAACCTGCAAGTTTCCCCTCATCATCAATTATATAAATGTATTTAAATTCCTCTTCTTCTCTAATCTTACTGATTTTTTTCTGCGCAGTTTTTACATCATCTTTCCAATTTAAGGAAAGAAATTTCAGAGTCATAATGCCTGCAGCGGTATCCGGACCAAATCGCAACAACGCCCTTATATGCGTTGCTTTCTTGGATTTGTTTAATACGGTATCTCTTCTGTGCTCCCCTACTTCTCCGATAAGGTCTACGGCTTCGTCTATTTCAAGAGCGTCTGCAATTCTGGAAAGGGTGTCTGCATCAAGAGATCTAATGATTACTTCCATAGAATATTCATCTAACTCCGGAATTAGCTCGGCTTTTTCCTCTATTTTCAAAAGCGAGAAGATTTGGATCTTTTTCTCTTTGGGGAGATGATCCACCAAATAAATTTGCTCCGACAACGTCAAAGCACTAAAATAATCCTTGAGAGCTTTTTCGTTGCCTTCATCTAAGAGTAAATCCAACTTCTCTGTAATTTCCGCAATTTTCTTTTCTTCAATCATTTTTTTCTCGCTTTATTAAAACTTTTTTAACTCTTCTTTCATCCGCATCGAGAATTGTTATTTCCATTCCGCCGGCTTTAATTTTCTGTCCCTCTTTTGGAATTTCCTCTAATTCTCTAACAATAAATCCTGCAAGAGTATCTTCTTCGGTTTCTATCCCAAGTCTTTTCGGTCGCAGGTTTCCATTTACTATAAATGCACCTTCTTCAGTACCAATATGAGTCTCAAAAATACTGAAAAGGATATCATCTGTAGAAACAAAACCTTCAGTACCCCCATATTCATCAATTACTATTGCGCAACCTATTCTATCCTGAAGCAGTTCCGGGAGTACCTCATCCAAGCTTCTATCTCCACTAATAAACTTTATAGGTCTTAATTTATCCTCAATTTTCCAATTTTCAACCCTACCAATAATATCTTCCTTAAATAAAACACCTTCTATATCATCAATGCTTCCTCTATATACCGGCAGTCTTGAGACATCTGCTTCCTTAAGAATTATATTTATTTCTTCCTTACTACTGTCCAATTCAATAGCTTGAATATCAACTCTCGGGATCATAATATCCCTAACATCTGTCTGAGAGAGCCTCGAAATAGCATCCATTGCGATAGATTGTTCGGGTTCTATTCCACCTGAGGCTTTCGCTTCTCTGGCTGCTATACTCATTTCGTCTTTCGTTATTTTTTCGTTTCCTCCGTAATCAAAACCAAAAACCCTGAGCAATCCATCCCCCAATAGCTTTATTATCAATATAAGAGGATAAAGCAACCAATGAAAAAAGATCAGCGGAGTGGCAACAACTGCTGCAATTGGTTCCGGATTATCCAGGCTGAGTGATTTAACGACTATTTCTCCGATAACCGAAATAAAAAGTGTAGACAATATAAGTCCCATAGTAAAGCCTACTTCTCTCTTTAGTAATATTGTAAAGAGTACCGTAGTAAGATTTATTCCTGTCAGGACAGTAGTGAAGAGAATATCCGGTCGTTTTCGAACGTTTTTTGCATTACGGTACCTGCCTCCTTTGGTATCAGCCAATCGCTCCAGCCTTGTTTCGTCAGAAGCAACAATAGAGATTTCGGCTAACACAAAATATACCAGAAATAAAAAAATTAGACTCAATGAAATTAGAATCATTTCTTTTTCTTTATTTTCACTTCTCTGATATGATTATCTTTTACATCTAATATAATCAACTCATAATCCCGGTAAGAAAAAACTTCACCTTCTTTAGGTATCCGTTCTAAAATAGTATAAATAAAACCAGAGATAGTTCTATAATCGTTCGATAGAGGAATGGGTATAATATGCTGTATTTCTTCTATCTCAGCGGACCCCGGCAAATCCCATTCATTGTTACCTTTTTTCTGTATTATCGTCTCTTTACCCTGCCATATGAGTTCCTTCTCCACATCTTCAATATCTATGATTCCGGAAGTTCCTCCGTATTCGTCAATTACTACCACCAATTTATGTTTCGAATCCCTGAATATTTTTATAAGTTGGACAAGTGTAAGGTTCTCAGATACAAATACCGGAAGCGACATATAGTTCTTTACTTTCCCTTTTTTTCCATAAAGGTTTTTAAGTTCAAGTATGCCTATAATTTTATCTCTTGTTTCAGAAAACACCGGTATCCTTTTTCTCCGCTTTCCAACTTTTTTTAGAGCCTCTTCTACAATTTCTTCCTTTTCGACAAAAGGAGTTTCTGTTCTGGGAAGCATCATTTCTTTTACAGTCATTACGTTAAGTCTGGATAATTTGGTCATCATATTGAATTCTCTCTCTGTAAGGACACCCTCTCTTTTCCCTTTTATTAAAACCTGTCTTAAATCTCCGGCGGTAAATTTTTTCTTATGAAGTGTTATCCTTGTAAGGGGTCTAAATAGTATTAAAACAGGATATAGAATGTATTCGGTTATAATGACTATTGGAGCAAAAAAAGTCGCTATCTTCTTACTTTTAGCCATGGCGACTCTTTTAGGTATATATTCTCCAAAAACTACAATAAGAATCGTCAAAATTAGCGAAGAAAAGAACAAATCAAACCAGTTTTCAAGAATGCCTTCTCCTACCGCGGAAAATGCAACGTTAACTCCTATATTACCTATTATAACACTTACAAGAACAAGTCTTGGATTACTCATGAGTCTGTAAATGAAAGGATTATCTTTTCTTCTATATCCGGGCAGCGCAAAAAGAGCTGTTTCCGACGATGAAAAAATAAAAGAAAATAGCAACAAAAGCGACAATATAAGATAATACATTATTGATTTAAGTAGTATTTCTCCTTCTCTCTCATCACTTTTCTCTCTGATGCGGTTTTATCGTTATATCCAGCAAGATGCAGTATCCCATGAATGGTGAGAAGTTTTAATTCGGAAAGCAGATCGCCTTCTTTTTGTCTTTCCGCCTGGGGCACGGAAATATAAATATCTCCCATGAGTTCAGGTGTATTATCAAAAGAGAAAGACAGGACATCCGTTACGCTATCTCTTTTTGTATACTTTTTATTCATTTTTTTCATTTGCTTATCATCGACGAACGTTATCGAAAGCTCACCTTTAAGTTTTTCTCTTTCAACTACACCTTGAGCTGTTTGTATAATATCCTCTTCAAACTCGGGGAGATTGTTTACGAAAATTTTCATTTAGCTTGGTCGGGATATTTAGGACGATAATGGTGCAGTCCTTCCAGACTTTGAGCAAAATCCCGGGCAACAAGTTCAAGGTCCTGTAAGGAAAGTCTGGATTTATTCAATTGTCCGTTACTATATGCTGTTTTTACGCTATTGTCTATCGTCTCTCTTATTTCTTCAGGCGTTGGATTGTCAAGTGAACGAACGGTTGCCTCAACCATATCGGCAAGCATAATAACACTCGCTTCCCTGCTTACAGGTAACTCAGCATTATATTTAAAATAATCCTCATCAACCTCATCTAACATCTTCCTGGCTTTTTCGTAGAAAGGTCTTATTAGAGAATTCCCCTGGTGTTGTTTTATAATGTTTATAATCTCTTCAGGTAACCGGTACTGCCTGGCTATTTTTACAGCATCATCAATATGAGATTTTATAATAATTGCCGAAAGCTTTGGAGGCAATTCGTCATGTGGATTGTTATTGTCTTTGAAATTCTCCGCAAAGTATCTGGGTCTCCTTAATTTTCCTATATCGTGAAATAACGCTCCTATCTTGGCAAGAAGGGAATTTGCTCCTATTGCCTCTCCAGCACTCTCCGCAAGGGTACTTACCATCAACGCATGCTGATAACTACCCGGCGCTTCTTTCGACATCCTTTTTATTAAAGGATTATTTAGATCGGAATACTCCATCCACGTGAAATTTGTAGTAATATGAAAGAGACGTTCAAAAATATACAGAAGACCGAAGAGCAAGAAAATAGAAAAAATACCATTGATAAGACCAAAACCGGATCCCTTTAAAATTACATTTATACTTGCTCTACTATATAATTCAACAGCGAAAATCAAAAATGTAGTTGTTATCGTAACAGCTATTCCAGTTCGGTAAATTTCTTCTCTATTTTTAAAATTTCCACTTAGAATTCCTCCTGCAAGGCTTCCCGTAAATACGGGTATCAGATGTATAAGATCGAAGTTTTCATAAAGGGATATTACCAAAATACTTGTTACAGCTATCAACACTCCAAAATCTAAATTTACAGCAAGAGTGAAAAACATTACAAAACTTGCAAGAAGAATGAGATACGGGGGCAAAAACCTATATAAAACAAAAATAATGGCTATATTTATTAAAAATAAATAGAGATATTTACTGTTTTCGAAAACTTGCTTTATGCGAAAATATATAAAAGCCAGAGCAAAGAAAGAAACCAGGAGGAAATAAGATTGATTCCTAGCAATATTATTAAGCAGAGAATATGAATATCTCTTATCCTGATGGCTTCTAAGCGAATATAACTTCCTGAATTCTTTCGCAGTAACAATTTCATTTGCCCCAACAATCTTCACCCCTTTTCTGACTACACCGAGAGAATCCGAAATCGCGTCTCTTGCTTCCTCCTTCATTTTATCCGTACCCGCGAAATCAATCAGCAAATTTGGAGCAATCTGCTTCTTAAGCTCTTCAACAAAAGATTCTTCAATAGAGAAATAAGCGAAAAGGTCGCCGACTCTTTTAGCAAAAGATTCTCTTGCCTGTTTTTGACCTAGTACAGAGGAACGCTCAACGAGGAAAGTTGAATTAATACCTTCTACAAGCAATTGATCGCTGTTGCTCGGAGGTAAATTTTCTATGTTAAGTACAACTCCTTTATCGTAAATATCAAGGAAAATTTCTTTTATATTCTGTTTTTTTCTTAAAATCTGCCACCTATAAGGAGAATTATCAGCGTAAAAGGTAACTAGCGAATCCAATTTTGGTAACATGCTTTCCGCTTTTCTTTCTTTTATTACCCGAAGCACCGGAGGTACTTGCTGTGCAGCTTTTTCTCTTTCTTCGTTTAATTCGTCTTTGTATTTTAATATTTTAAAAGTATAAGGTGCTATTATATCCTTTAAGGAAAGGTCCCCTTCTTTCAGTATGGGTGTTTTACCTTTATAAGGATAGAAAAGGTTAAATATTAAAAGGAGTAAAAACAAAAATATAAGGTGTTCTTTATTTACTTTTATTCTCTTCATATTTTTTATAAGCTCGTACTATTTTTTCTACTACAGGATTTCTAACCACGTCGCTCTCGTCAAGATACACAAATGAAATATCCCCCAGATCAATTAAGATGTCCTGAAGCTCTATAAGCCCTGAGGTCCTTTTATCCGGAAGGTCAATTTGGGTTATATCTCCTGTTACTACAGCTTTTGAATCTTCTCCAATTCTCGTTAGGAACATTTTCATTTGTGTATGTGTTGTATTTTGGGCTTCATCAAGAATCACAAAAGAATCTTTTAAATTTCTCCCTCTCATAAAGGCAAGAGGAGCTATTTCAATAATACTGTTATCCACATATGTCTGCATTTGCCTTTGAGGCATCATTTCGTAAATGGCATCATATAACGGTATCAGATACGGCTTTACCTTTTCCTCATAATCACCCGGAAGAAATCCGAGGCTTTCTCCAGCTTCAACGGCAGGCCTGGCAAGGATTATCCTGGAAACTTTTTTCGACAGTAAAGCAGAAATAGCTGAAGCTACTGCAAGATAGGTCTTCCCTGTACCTGCCGGCCCTATAGCAATTGTTATTACATTCTCCTCTATTCCTTCAAGATATTTAGCCTGATTGGATGTTCTTGGTTTTATAACATGATCAGGCAATAAAATAATATTATTCTTTTTTTCTTTTGCGTGCAAAAAATATTTTATATCGCTCGTGGTAAGCATTCCTCCTTTTTCCAGAGATTTTGTCAACTTATCAATTAGCTCTACCGATTTTTTTACTCTATTTTCCTCACCCGATATCGTTAATTTTGACCCCCTAACAGTTATATTAACTCCGAGATGCTCTTCGAGAAAATTTAGATTTTCGTCTTTTACCCCTAAGAGGGCAACGCTGGATGTTTTTTCTAGGTCTAAAGATTGTCTAAACATATCTTATGAAAACAACCCTCCCACTAAAGATTTAATGAGAGGGCCATTTTTTTTAAAATTATGATAAAAACAAATTAAGGTCTTGGTATGAAAAGGTTCCAACCGGGTTGTATTAAATCAGGATTACTAATTTTATCCTTGTTTGCATTATAAATCTCTTTCCATCTTGCGTATTTACCGTAACCATAGATTTCAGAATCTTCTGCTATTCTGCAGAGATAATCTCCCACCTTTACCTTATACCAAGAAATTTGTTCAAGTTTCTCTTCCAATTCTGCTTTTTCTGATTCGAGTTCAGCTATTTTTGTATCCATTTCAGAAACCTCGATCTGAAGAGCATCAATCTGTTCCTCTAAATCCGCGAGCTGCACTTTTAAATCTTCTTCTTCAACTGTTAATGCATTTATGATAGAGTCCGCCTGTGCCGGAGTCCATTTTTGTTCCGCCAACAATGCTTCTTCCACCATTTCCTCTTCCATAACTTCTTCTTCCATAACCTCTTCGGACGTAACTTCTTCTTCCTGAGCTAAAAGGCCAAAAGAGAAACAACATAAAATTAGAAATGCAATTAGAAAATATCTCATATAACCTCCTCTCTTTCCTATTACTTTGGTAGGTTGAGATCCCAACCAGGCAGTATTATATTAGGATCCTTTATTTTATCCCTGTTTAGATCATAGATGCTCTTCCAACTCGAGATACCCTCTTTTGCCGCAATCTTCGCCAGGTAATCTCCGGGCTCGACTCTATACAAGTCGTCAACTACTGCCGGACAGGAGCTCACCTTCTCTTTCAGCTCAGCAACTTCGGTTTCTAATTCGCCAAGTCTAGCTTCGTTGTCGGATTTCTCCATTTCTAAATCAGAAAGAGTAGCCTCCGCGTCTTCCACCTCAGCTCTAAGTCCATTAACGGCCTGTTCCCTCGCCGCCAATTCATCCATTTGTTCCTGGGAGGCGTACTGAGTACATCCAACCATTAACAGTATAGCCAACACTCCCACTAAAAGCTTTTTCATAGATACCTCCTTTTTAGCGTTTATTCCAATGGTACAACTAACACTATAAACAGTTTTAAGTATTTTGTCAAGGATAAAATTTTTTGATATTAGTATGCTTAAAATAGCTCCGAGGGGAATCGAACCCCCATCTTCACCTTGAAAGAGTGATGTCCTGAGCCATTAGACGACGGAGCCAATTTGCAATGTAAAATAAACAGAAGGCTCCTTTTGTCAAGGGGTTTTAAACAGAATCCAGAAGACAGAAGCCCGTAGTCGAAGACAAAGTTAAATAGTCAAATCGTTGAATGGTTAAATCGGCCATCCCCGTACCGCCAAATAATTCGCCACAGATGGACACGGATTTTTTGCTTGTTTTAACTGCTAACTACTCCCTACTCTCTATTTTTGTTTTTTTACTTGAACCCTTGAATCCTCGAAACCTTAATTATAGAAAAGAACTCAAGTTGACAAAGATTGGAATGGGCTTTATAATTTATGAACATAATGGGAAACGATAAAAAAATTATTGATAATATCAAATCTTTTGTAAGCCAGATTTATAAAAGAAAACTTCTAAAATGGACGTTGAGTCAAGCCATTCTTTCGCTTTCCATATTCCTTACCATTTATCTTTTTTGGTTAATCTATAACAAATTCTTTTTTATGACTCAATTAGAATGGAATTTTTTACCAATAACCTTGCTCCTTTCTTTTGTTCCTTTTTTACTTTGCAAACCTAACCTTTCCGGAACATATGAATTCCTTGAGAAACGAATAAAAGAGTTAAAAGGCAGGCTTTATCTTATAATGGAACCTTACCCTGCCGCTCTCGATTCTAAAACTTATCAAAAAAGAGCTATAAAAGAATGCGCTTCTATTTTAAAAAGAAGAAACATCAAAAAGTTGACACCTATCAAGATCAATCGCAAACACTTTGGTTTCTTAGGTTCAATTATATTTCTTTTAGTCATTTTTTGTGTTTACTCTGGAGAGATAAAACTTGAAAAGATATCAGAAATCCCTGTTATAATCTACTCGGATGAGAAAATAGAAGAAAATCAGTCCGCACTGATACTTGCGAAAAGCACAAAGTTAAAGCGAATGTATCTTTTCAGTAATAAAGGTATCCAAAAAATGATTAACTTTGGGGATGGCAAATTTGGCATACTGACGAGAATGAAAAATACTTCTACCGTCCAGGTCGGCTATAGGACATGGAAAAGCAAAAAAACAAAGCTAGAAGTGATTCCTTCATTATTTATAGGTAAGCTTATACTCAAATATCAATTCCCGGATTACCTCGAAACAGAGTCCTTTTCTGATACATTATACAATTTCGAAGATGAAATCTTAATTCAGGCATTAACCGGAACTCAAATTAATTTTTCCGGCATATCGAATTTGGTTCTTTTTGGGATAGAGGGCAACATCGACAAAAAGTCGGTAAAAGGCAGAGAATTTTCTGGCAATTTTATCCTAAAAGAAAAAGAGAAAATCAGTGTAACCCTTACCGATTCCTCACTTTTTTCTTCCCGCACGTTTGATTTTTTCATCGATCCAATAAAAGATGAACCACCATCTGTAGAGTTTCTTTCTCCTATAGAAGAATACAGGTTGGGAGAATCAATGGAAGTTCCTGTAATACTTCAAGTAAAAGACGACTACGGACTTTCTTCGACAAGTTTGCTTTACGGAAAGAAAAAAACAGATCTCAGTATCCCCTCAAACACAAAATTTCTCGAAGATTCTCTGACCCTCCAAATAAGAAATCTTATGACCGGAGAAACACTTGTTCTGCGGGGTAGGGCAACCGATGTCGCGGGCAACAAAACTATCTCCTCGCCAATTTTAATAATCATGCCCACTCTCGAAGAGATATTTAGTGAATATCGAGCCACAAGCGACACTTTAGAAAGCTATACTTTCGATATGGAAGAGAAAGAAAAAGAAATAACCGAGCAAATTGAAAATCTTCTATATAAAACCAATCTGGAACACGAAACCGGGTATGACATAAAAAAAACTTTAAAAGAGCAGAAAGATTTAATCGAAGGAATGCAAAAGTTAACAGAACTTACAGAAGAAATCAGAAGCCCTGAAATCGCAAGAGAGGTTGACCGCATAAAAGAACTTATTGACAATCCACAGATAAAAGATTTTTTAACCAACTTAAATAAAACGATGGAAAAATCAGATATTTCCCTCGAGAATCTAAAAAACTTAAATACTGATCAGAAAGATTTACTAAGAAACTTGGAACTCTTTAAGAAAAGTCTCGAATATCTAAAGAAACTATTAGAACTTAATGAATTTTCGAGCAGGGCAGAAGAGATATATGAAAAACAAAAGGAAATAACTTCACAGGAAGCGGATGAATCATTATCAAAACTTGAAAACGAACTATCAAAAGAACTTGAACGCTTAGTCCAGGATATGGAAAAATCGGAAGCAGAGGAAATAAAAAATACCGCCTCAGAATTTAAAAAGACAAATACCATTGAAGACATGGAAAATTTGGCTGATATCATGAAACGGGGCGAAATGAATGAAGAAATCGCAAAAAAGATAGAGGAAAATCTGCGTAATTTAAATACCTCGCTAAATAATGCCAGGAAACAAGGTGCGGGAAAACAACTAACAGAAGCAATCAGAAAGAAAGGTTGGGAGCTTGGGTTTATACTTAGAACACATAACAATCTAATAGATATGAAACCCAGTCTTCGTAAAGGCCTAATCGAGCAGGGTCTCACCGAAGCACTGGATAAAGTAGAAAAAGACCTGCAGCGATTATTTCTCGGGAGTCTTGGTTTCTCTCCCGATATTTTCAAGGATATTAGAAGAGCAAAAGAGAAATTAGAAGCTTTAAGCGTTGAACTTACGCATACGGAAGTTCCAAGATCTTCCATGGAAAGAGTAAATGATCCACTAATACAGGCGATACTTAAACTTTTCTCCGCGCCTCCTCCGAGCAGCAAAGATCTTGCCAGTGCGCTCAGAGGTATTATAGAACAACAAAATTTAATCATGAAAGGTCTCGGAGAAATGATACCCGTACCTGTACCGGGTCTTAAAACTTCCGGGGAGTTGAAAAGCCTATCTTCGAGGCAGCGAGAACTCGCAGAAGATTTGAAAAAAATGGGAAGGGCCTTTGAACCTCTATCCTCTGAAATGGAAAAAATGGCGGATTATTTAGAGAGTGGAATACTGGACAAGAAACTTATGGAAAGACAAAAGAAAGTTCTTGATAGATTACTGGAAGCCGAAAGAGCAATAAGGGAGGGCGAAATATCCAGAAGAAGATATTCGGAGCCCGGAATTTTTGTAAATCCGGGGAAAGTCTCACTGCCGGAAAACTTGGGGGAAGAGAAAAAGAATCTCAGGAAATTACTTGAGAAAAGAATAAATGAACCATATCCGGAAGAATACAAGAAAGAAGTTGAAGAATACTTCAGGAAATTGATAGAATGATATACTTAATACTGCTTTTTTCTCTTAACTCTAATATTTTAGATGGCAAAGATATTAAAAAGTACTCACCGGAAGAGAGAGAAAATATAACTATTGAACTGATAAGAGATAAAAAATACGCCGCCGCACTATCCTTCTCTCCTAATCTGAATTTGACAGGTTGCATTAAGATTTTAAAAAACGAAGTCACTGAGGGTATCGAGGATATAAAGGAATCTGCCGCAAAAGGGAATATCTTTTCACTCGATTTATACCTCCTTTTTAATTTATATGTTAGTGAGACGGATTTAAAAAAATATATAAGAAACGAATTGAAAATTTACCCCGACAGCACTTTCTCTTATAAATCCCCTTACGTCAAATATCTCGTATTTCCTCCCGAGAGTCTCTATAATCAGAATATTCCGACTGATTCTGTTCTTTATCCTTACATTCTTTTCAAATCCGGAATGTTAAATATGGAAAAAAATCCTAAAGAAACAAAAAAGTATTTTGAAATTCTGATAGAAAAATACCCGAATTCACTTCCTAGTATTATAGCAAGAAACACAATGAGAGCTCTTGAAAAAATAAGGTGACATAAAAATAGATTTATGTCACCTTAAAACTCACCGAACTCTTTAGAATCACTACTTTTTCTTTTTCTCTTTCTTCTTTGTAACCTTTTTAGCCCTTTTTTTCGTTTCTTTTTCCTCTTCTTCCTCAAACTCCTCACCGAACAGTTCTTCTTTTTCTTCGAGAAGATTTTTGCTATCTTTGATTTTAACCAGAATTGTATAAATCAAAGTCTGTCCGGATCCCTGAATAGCCATTGCATATCCTAGAATGATGAACGCAACCAGGTAAAAAGTTATCCCCATAAGGAAACTCCCCACGAGGGTAGACTTAGCTATTCCTTCGGTTAAGAAAGGACTCTGAGGGAATAACAGCGACGGGAACCATTTCGCAAGCACAAGAGGGAAGAAATTAGGCATATATAAATACCATTTAGCGTTCTTCCACATAATAGTCCAATCATCTGAAGCCCATTGCCTTATAACCAAATTGGCTAGGGAAACAGCCATTTTAGAAAGATAAGCAAAAACGAAAACACAGACAATAGCGGTTAACAGAAGAAGCAGTTCCCACAAAATAAATCTCCATGCCTGATCGTTAATAACTGAAAAAGCTTCAAAAACAGTATCGAACGTGTCGCTGTCAGTGGTAGATACTACTGCCGGAGCAATAAGAAGTACGACTCCCGCGACAATAGTAAGATAAACAATAAAGAAGGCACCTGCTATCAAAGGAAACGAGAACAAACCTATGAAAACAGGCCCCACAGCCGGAATCCTAAATATTAACCCCATCACAAGTCCGACAACTAACAAAACTAATATAATAATTGCAAGAAATATCGGAGAACCGAAGGCTCCTTTCCAGTTTTTTCGCGCAAAAGCCCATGCTTCCCTTCCTTCATAGAATTCATCTCCCTTCAACTGCTCAAAAGTAATTTTGGATATAGCCGTAAGAGTCACAAGATAAAAGAACAATGCAATAAGACACGCTATCGCATAAATTATGCCTCCGATCAAACTAAGATTACCTTGAACAAAGGGAGCAGGAATAAATCTATAGGTCTGCCAGACTTCGGCAATCTGCCAGCCTGAAACCATTAGAGCAACATAGGACAAAACACTATAAATCAGGGCACCGTAAAATAAACCTTTTACTGCAACGCCTATTTTTCTGGGAGAAAAGCCCAAACGCCCTGCTCGAAACACATCTTGCCAACTATAGTGAAGTTCCATTTTCCCTCCTTTTAAAAAAAGGATACAGGTATTTTTACAGATGTCAAGGGTGTTTTTTCGGCACAATTTTTTCCAAATTTAAAGCAGCTTAAATTCCATTCTTCTGATTTTGCTTACTTGCAAAGCTTTCAGAGGGGAAATAAATTAGACACTCACAAACCTAATCCATGAAGTTGTAAATAAGAAAGAGCATTCACAAAAATCCAGAGATGTTTCTCTGTCGGCTATCCGCCTTCCGTCGCCCGTAAAAATTTTTATCAATATATATTAAATTTCAATCCGAATATAATGCCGGGGTTTCCATCAAAATTGGCGACGGTTTCTCCGTAATATCTGGAAAAATAAAACATCAAAAAATCATCAATTTCCATAAAGCATGCTAACCTATTAGAGAAGTACCATTCAACGCCTAATCCGGCGCTTGAATAAAGATAGAAAGAAGAGAACTCCTCGTAGTAGCTACTTCCACCATTGTAAGAGGCGCTTAGTCCCAAAAGAGCATAGAGTGAAACATTATTGCCAGGAAAGTACAGCAATGCATCTACCCTGCTATACGGATAGCCATACGAATAGGAATTAATCGAGAAATCTTCATATTCGAAATCCAGCGAACCAAGACAAACTCTTAACCCTAAACGGGACGAGGGATTCACAGTTATACTCAATTTGTATCGCTTATACCATTCGTGATAAGCCGGATGCACATTAGATAAGGAGAGCTCAACTTTTGGCCTTGAGTACAGGGGGACAGCAAACACCAAAAAAAAGAGAACAGAAACAACCAGAGACTTGATTTTTAAATTTTTAAACTTTTTCTTTTTGCTGTACATTTTTAAACTTCCTTTTAATAATTCCTCTCACATTATACAAATCAAAAACTATATCCAAGCGTTAATCCGTAACTATTTTCTGTCAAATTTATCCGAGGAGCAAGATAAAGACCGCCTTGGTCACGGATTGACTGATTGTATTTCTCAACGGCATCCGGGCAGGTCCAAATATCATATATTCCGGACGCTAAAATACCTATACCAGCACCTCCAATTACCGCCGTACCAATTATCGCCCCCCCAATATCATCTATACCATAAGAAGATATAACACCAACGACGACTAAAAACCCCAATCCTGCGATTCCAGCCCGGAGACCGATAGATGCAAACCCTCTCATATAATTACCCGCATAAAAATGACCCACACTCGGACCGACAAGGACTCCCGTAATGCATAAACCGATACCGGTCGCCCCCAAAAACTCATGCGTCTCACCCACAGCAGAAGTAACTATAAGAGGCACGCTGGGAAGAATCATCGAACCCATAGACCAATACACTGCAGTAGTAGGATCCTTCAACTTAAACGTTTCTCCTTCAGAGGTATAGGACAAACAAAAAACAAATAACATTACAAAAACTATCATTTTACGTTTCATAATAATCCCTCCAGTTCAATTTATTTTAATTAAAAACCCTGCCTAATTATTTACTTAACAAAGAACTCTGTTATACAAAGCATTATAATAATTTTTTTAATTTTGTCAAGGGGGGAAATAGATTAGAATTTAGAAGTCAGGAGTTGGAACCCAGAACCCCTACCCACAACCCAAAAAATTAATCCCACGCAAAGCGCACTGAGACACAGATAATTGAAGTGCTTCCAAGCCTATCCGCCGTCAGCCGTGAGCGGAAAGCCGATAGCTGTTAATTTCTTGACTCACGACGCTCGACGCGCAACCCATGACCCATTTCAACGCTTAACCCTATTGATACTTGACATCTGAGATAGGTGTAGTATTGTATAGTAATATTGCCTGAGGAGGAAAATATGCGAAGGATAGTGTTAATTTCTTTTTTATTCATTTTTTTCGTAGTTCCTGCAGTTTATTCTCAAGGATTTCTGAAAACAGACAATAAAAAAATAGTAAACGGGGGTGGAAGTGAAGTTCTTTTAAAGGGAATGGGGCTTGGAGGCTGGATGTTGCAGGAAGGGTATATGCTTAAAACCTCATCATTCGGAAATACTCAGCATGAATTAAGAGACACAATTGAAGCGCTAATAGGCACAGCAAACACCGATACTTTTTACGATGCATGGTTAGCTAATCATTGCAGGAAAATAGATATTGACTCTTTAGCTTCCTGGGGGTTTAATTCTGTCCGGCTGCCAATGCATTATAATTTATTCACCCTCCCTATTGAAGAAGAACCAGTGCCTTATGAAAACACATGGCTAGAAAAAGGGTTTGAATTAACTGACAGTCTACTCTCCTGGTGCGAAGCAAATAATATGTACTTAATACTTGATTTACACGCCGCTCCCGGAGGGCAGGGTCACGATGCCGCGATAGCAGATTATGATCCGACAAAACCTTCTTTATGGGAAAGCGAAGAAAATAGAGCGAAAACAGTCTCTTTATGGCATAAATTGGCAGAGAGATATGCTGACGAACCCTGGATTGGCGGATACGATCTTTTAAATGAGCCAAATTGGGAATTGCCAGGCAATACTCTTCTAAAAGAACTATACTTAGAAATAACAGATTCTATACGTACAGTAGATACTAATCATATTATTTTTATCGAAGGAAACTGGTTCGCGACTGATTTCGGAGGTCTAACACCTCCCTGGGATAGCAATATGGTATATAGCTTCCATAAATATTGGAATTATAATAATCAGAGCGCAATACAATGGATGTTGGATATGCGCAACGATTATAATATACCGATTTGGAGCGGAGAATCAGGTGAAAATTCTAATACCTGGTTTAGAGATGCTATTAAGCTTTTTGAAGATTACGGTATTGGCTGGGCATGGTGGCCGCTAAAAAAGATCGATAATATTTCAGGTCCATTGTCCATAACAAGAACAGAAGAGTATCAAACATTATTGGATTATTGGGAAGGCAGCGGCAGTGAGCCCTCAGCGGCGTTTGCCAAAGCAGCATTAATGGATTTAACGGAAAAGTTACAGCTTGAAAATTGCACATATCATTTGGATGTTATCGATGCTATGTTTCGTCAGGTGCAAACCAACGAAACAAAACTTTACGAAGAACATCATGTCCCGGGTTTAATTTTTGCCCCAGATTTTGATTTGGGGCGGAATAACTATGCGTATTTCGATACAGATACTGGTAATTATACCGGTATCCCAGGCAACTATACACTTTATAATAGTGGTGAGTCCTATAGGAACGATGGAGTAGACATAGAACCCTGTGCGGATAATGCTGGTATTACAAATGGTTATAATGTAGGGTGGGTGGTACCGGGAGAATGGATGAATTACACCGTCTTTTCAGACACCGTTCCCGGCACGTACGACGTGAATTACCGTGTAGCTTCTGCTGAGAGTGGAGGAACATTAAAGCTTATATTAATTGACGGCGAAGATAGTTCAGACCTGCATACGGTAACTGTACCGGAAACAGGAGGCTGGCAAAATTGGCAAACAGTTAGCGAATCGGCAGATTTTCCTTCAGGAGATTTCACCTTAAGATTAGAAATAATCGATGGGGTGTTCAATGTAAATTGGTTTATGGCAGAATTTATCAGTGCAGTTGAAGAGAAAAAAGAAGGGGCACTTAAAAATAAATTATACCAGAATACCCCAAATCCATTTTATGCTGCCACTGATATTAAATTCAGTTTAAAAAACCCGTCTCCGGTAACATTAAAAATTTACAATCTCATCGGCCAAGAAGTTGAGACTCTCATAGACGAAGAATTATCTCCCGGAATATATACTGCTAAATGGAGTCCAAAAAATATACCAAGTGGGTTATATTTTTGTAGATTAGAAGCTGGCAAGTTTACTGAGATAAAAAAAATTATATTGACTCGTTAGCGGAATTAGTCAAAGGGTTCGCCATTTAATATTCTAAGTGCCCGAACAGCATCTTCCCTTCTCACCTGAAGCTTTATTTCTGAAGTTTCAACAAAGTGCTTATCTAACGGCTTTACAAGCATTTCATGGGGCAGAAAGCACTCTATACCTTCCGACTCAATTCTGGACGCCATTAAATACGCGTCCAGAAACCGGTTAAATTTTCCAATTGTTATAAATTCCATTCCCATAATTCAATCCTTTAAACATCCCTTTTCTCTTAACTCTCATTATTTTTCACGCCTAAATCATCTTAATAAAAAAAAGTACTCTGTTATTTAAAGCATAATAATCATTTTTTAGATTTTGTCAAGGTTGTTTTCTTAATTAGACCCAAAAAAGCTCAAAAAGTTTCATTTTACGTGAAGTTTTAATTCGCGCAGAGACACGGAAAACGAAAACAGTCTCGAGTCCAGAGTCATGAGTCACTAGTCAAAAAAGAACATTGGGAAAAAGGATGACGCAGACGTCAGACCATAAAAACAACGAGCTACGAACCAGGAACAACACACTAAAATCTAAAAACCAATCGACCACTAAACGATTTAACTACTTAACTTATCCGAAGGATTTCCCCCATAAGGGCATGCATATAAGCACATACCGCATACCGCGTATCTTCTACTTTCTTCCAGTTCTTTAAAATAATTCCGGCATCTTATAAAATCAAAACGAGCTTCCCGGGCTTCTCCCAACACATAGTTTTTTCCCGTGAATGCCTCGACCGGGCATATCTCTACACATTCTACACAATCGTTACATTGCTGCTCCAGAGGATTATCGTTTGTCGCGAAAGGCGCGTTTGTAAGAACCGAAATAAATCTAACCCTGGGTCCGTGTTCTTTTGTAATCAAGAGACAATTTTTCCCTATCCATCCCAACCCGGCAATGTGGGCAATCATTTTATGAGATACTGTAGGAATGGCCTTTATCTCATCCGTTCTATTAGCGACCGCGATCGGAAGAGTCCTAAAACCTTTTTGATTCAAATATGATGATAAGGTAGAAGCGATCAAATTTAACCTTTGATTCAGTACATCATATCCGTGAATTTCATATTCACAGGAAACATTGATATCGTCCCGCTCTGGCAAAAAATCGACAATCGAATCGGGAATAACTATTCCAATAGAGATTCCACTTTTATAACCTTTAACTATATTGCCGCCGAATTCTATTAATTCGTTTTGATAGGATTCTATATCTGCGAATCCTATATAATCGACATAATAAGATTTTAATAAATTTATGATTTCTTTATTCAAGTTCATAAATAACTCTAATTAACGATTTTAATTGTAGGCAATTATAAATTTTTGTCAAGACAATTTCTCAGCTGTCGACTTTTTTCAAACAAATAATAATTATTTCACAAAAAAAGTCTTCCTGAGGCGAATGTCCTCTGAGGAACTGCCGATTTGAACTTCAAATTCACCCGGTTCGACAATAAAGTCATTCGACTTAACGTCATAAAATGAAAGTTCGGATGCGGGGAGATTAAAAGAAACGGTCTTATTCTCACCCGGTTTTAGAGTTATGCGCCCGAACCGTTTTAACTGGCGGATTGGCACCTTTACAGATGCTTTTATATCACGAACGTAAACTTGAACGACTTCGTCGCCTTCGTATCTGCCGGTATTTTTTACGGTACATCCGATCTTAATTGAACCGTTTTTGCCAATTTCCTTAGCACTTAATCTCAGATTACTGTATTTGAATGTCGTATAAGAAAGCCCATGACCAAATGGATACAAAACAGGTTCTTCAAAATACATATAGGTTCGTCCATGATTGATAATATCATAATTGGCAAAGGGCGGCAGCTGTTCTGTTGACGCATAGAATGTTTCCGGGAGTTTGCCGCCCGGATTAACATCGCCGAACAGGACATCAGCGATTGCCGTTCCGCTCGCCTGGCCTGTATACCATGCTTCGAGTATCGCGGCAGCAGATTTTTCCGTTCCCGAAAGAGCCACAGGCCCACCGTTAACCAGAACAATGACAATGTTGGAATTCACTTTTGAGACTTCTCGAACCAAATCTCTTTGAACTTGAGGTAATGTAATATCCATCCTATCATTTTCTTCTTGAGCAATAAGGGGATGTGTTCCAAGAACAAGGATAACCACATCGCTCATCGCAGCTATTTCTTTTGCCTTATCAAAATCCTGATGACCTAGATCCCACACCAATCGTGCCGTTGCGCCGAGACTATTATCAAAATATTCGAATACAACTTTATACTCTTTTCCGGCTTTTAATTCTACTTCCGCGTGATTAGGCTTTTCACCATGTTCGGTCCAATCTTCAAATAACAATTTGTCATCTAAATAAAGTCGCGTCCCATCATCTGTTCTTGTTCCCAAAGAAAACACACGAGTTTCCGGGGGAATTATTCTACCTGTCCAGCGAACCGAGAACTGTTCATTTGGCACTTCAGGTGCCGGGGATTTTTCACCCCATCTAAAATTTATCATGGAATCGATACGAGTTAAAACAGGTTTACCTTCTAATTCCATGTTATCAAAATATTGCCCAATCATTCCTGTTTTACCTGAGTTATCGGTTTTTGCAAAATATTTTGCTTCGATTGGTCTTGAAACTCCACCACCAACCCCGGAGCCTTCCACGTAGTTGATTTTAATCCCATAACTCGTTGCTTTATTTTTTATACCCTCAAGCGGACTAATTCGGATATTGGGCCAACCGCTATAGATTCCCAATTGGCACTCCTCTGCATTTGGTCCGATTACTGCGATCGATTTTATTTTCTTTTTATCCAAAGGTAATATTCCTTCATTTTTGAGGAGAACTATTGCTTTC
>CAZHNS010000033.1:0-23625 GCA_964534175.1 uncultured bacterium
GGCTCAACTGGCTAGAGCACCGGACTCCAAATCCGGGGGTTGGGGGTTCAAGTCCTCCCAGGCCTGCTTTTAGGAGATAAAATGTTAGAGAAGATAATAACTTTTTTTAAAGAAGTAAAGCAGGAACTGTTTAAAGTTTCCTGGCCAAAAGGGAGAGAAATATGGGCGTCGACAGGCGTAGTTATAGTTTTCTCTTTTGTTCTATGTGCAATTATATGGTTGCTTGATCTTCTCTTTTCTAGAATTTTTATTTATTTGATAAGATAGATTTTATGGGTTTAGCTACTAATTTTAGATGGTTTATAATTCATGTTTTCACGGGGCAAGAGAAAGTTATATGCAAGTACCTTGCTGAGCAGAAGAAGAAAAAGAAGATGGATGATCTTATAGATCAGATTGTTGTTCCTGAAAGAATGATTAAAGTTAGAGATAAAAAAGGCGAAATCAAGAAGAAAGAAAAGAGATTATATCCGGGTTACATTCTGATACATGCGGCAGAAGATGACGCGGTGACGCGGCTCATAGCGGAAGCCCCAAAAGTAATGGGATTCTTGGGAAAAAAGGCTGCACAACCAATATCAGAGGAAGAAGCGGAAAAGATACTTGGTCTTATGGAAACGGTAGAAGAGGTTAATGATACAAGATTTCTAGAAGGACAGACAATTCGTATAATTGACGGACCTTTTACGGATTTTAATGGAACGATAAAAGAGTTGAATAGGGAAAAAGAGAGATTGATTGTAATGGTTACCGTTTTTGGTCGGTCAACACCGGTCGAATTGAGTTATAATCAGGTAGAACTAATTTAGGAGAGTAAAAGATGCCACCAAAAAAAGAAAAGGGACAGATTAAGTTAATGATACAAGCAGGACAAGCGACTCCGGCGCCTCCTGTTGGCCCAGCCCTTGGCCAATATGGGGTGAATATTATGGAATTCTGCAATCAGTTTAACCAGAAAAGTAAGGGTCGGGGAAATGATTTGATTCCTGTAGTAATTACAGTGTACAGGGATAATTCTTTTGATTTTATAATGAAAAACCCTCCTACTTCCTTCTTGTTAAAAAGAGCCGCAGGTATAGTTAAGGGTTCGGGAGAGCCTAATAGAGAGAAAGTAGCAACTGTAACAAGAAAACAAATTAGGGAAATCGCAGAGGCTAAGCGGGAAAGTTTTAATACTGATGATATGGATAAGATTGTAAAAGTGATAGAGGGTACTGCTAATTCGATGGGAATGTTGGTAGAGGAGAGTGAATGATGAAGAGAAGTAAGCGATATAAAAAATTAGATGATTCTTACTCTAAAGAAACGAAATACAATATTAAAGAAGCTGTGAGCAAGATTAAAGAAATGGCTTCTGCAAAGTTTGATGAGACGGTAGAAGTTGCCGTGAAACTTGGTGTTGATCCCAAAAAGGCAGATCAAATGGTTCGCGGTACAATTATGCTTCCCCATGGTACGGGTAAAGAAAAGAAAGTACTCGCTTTCGTTGAAGGGGAATTGCAGGTGGATGCAGAAAAAGCTGGTGCGGATTGGGTTGGAGGACAGGATTTTGTAGAAAAAATTGAGAAAGGCTGGCTTGAGTGCGACGCTATTGTAGCTGTTCCTGAGATGATGCCTAAAATTGGAAAATTGGGTAAAGTTCTCGGACCAAGAGGGTTGATGCCTACCCCTAAAAATGGAACTGTAACTAAAGATATAGGACAGGCTGTGAAAGAGATAAAACAAGGAAAAGTGAATTTTAAAGTGGATCAGGGTGGAAATCTCCACATTCCTATTGGTAAAGCGTCCTTTGATGAAAAGCAAATACTTGAGAACTTTGTTGAATTGTTGGACAAAATATGGAGTTTGAAACCTTCATCTGCAGGTGGACAGTATTTGAAGGGAATAGCTATTTCAACAACTATGGGTCCCGGTGTTAAAATTGATACGAATTTTGTTAGAAAAGAAGTGATTTCGGGGAGTTAATATGGGGATAAGAGAAAACGAGGAAATTGTAAAAGAAATTAGTGAAAGATATAAAAGGTCTAATTCTCTGTGTTTCACGAAATTTGCAGGTCTAAAGGCAGCCCAGCTTAATGATCTCAGGAGAAGTCTTAAAAGAAAAAACGCTGAATTAAAAGTTTTTAAGAATACATTGATCAAAAAAGCTTTGGCCGATGAAACAAACGGAGAAAGTATTGATGAACTGACGGAGGGTCCGACAGCTTTGGTTTTTGGTTACGAGGATCCCCTACAGCCTCTTAAAATAATTTCTGATTTTAGAGGGGAAAATGAAAATCTGGTTGTTAATGGTGGTTTTATTGAAGGTAGATATTTTGATTGTAAGACCTTTGGAGAATTGGCATCTATACCGCCTAAAGAAGAGCTTTACAGGAAAATGTTGACTTCCTTGAATTCTCCTTTGAACAAACTGGTTTTTGTTTTGTCAGGGGTACCAAGAAAAATTATGATGATTTTATCTGAGATAGCTAAACAAAAGGAGGAATAATGGCAGAAGGGACAAAATTATCCAAAAATGCTGAAAAAGTTATTGACTTAATTGGAGATATGACGATTCTCGAACTGAATAGTCTTGTAGAGGCTATGGAAGAAAAGTTTGGTGTTACTGCTGCAGCTCCAGTAGTTCAGATGGCTGGTGCAGCTGCGGGAGAAGCAGGAAAAGAAGAGGAAAAAGCCGAATTTGATGTTACACTAAAGTCTTTTGGGGAAAGCAAACTTGCTGTTATTAAAGAGGTTCGTTCCTTGCTTTCATTGGGACTTAAAGAGGCTAAAGAACTTGTAGAGTCAGCACCTTCAGTATTAAAGGAAGCTACTTCTAAAGAAGATGCAGAAGCGATTAAATCTACCATTGAGAAAGCAGGCGGCGAAGTAGAAGTTAAGTAATCGGCATTTGAAAGTTTTATCTATAAGAGACAGACAGATAGAACAGAGATTTCTTATAGGGTATGATAAGAAAGCTGCACTCCTTTTTTATATAAGAAGTAAAACTTTACAAAAGGAGGTAATCTATTGACTCCTAAAAGGAAGTTTTTTGTTAATGGAGTTAGATTAGCTAATTTGGAGGATGTTAAATTTACTCCTCCCGATTTTTTATCTGTGCAGAGAGATTCTTTTGAAAAATTTATTCTGCAGGAGTATAACGACAATCCGGAAAGCCGACCTGATACAGGTTTAGAGTCGGTTTTCAGGGAGGTATTTCCTATAGAAGATATTCATGGTAGATATAAAATCGAATATTTATACTACTACCTCGATGAACCTAAATACACTCCTGAACAGGTGAAAGATAAAGAGCTTACTTATTTGGCATCTCTTTATGGTAGATTCAGGTTGATTGAATATGAAGAACCTGAGGAAGTTGAATTTGCCAAAGAGATAGAGGATTTCGAACCTATTCGAGAAGTTAAGCAATCTATCGAGCAAGATGTTTTTCTTGCTGGCTTTCCTTTGATGACTGAGAGGGGAGATTTTATTATTAATGGGGTTGAAAGGGTTATAATATCTCAACTGCATAGGGCTCCCGGAGTTTATTTTGAGGAGGAAGAGGTTGATGAAGTCCGTAGTAAATATAATGCTCAAATAATTCCCGATAGGGGCTCTTGGTTGAAGTTCAATATAAAATTGACTGAAGCGATTAAAGTTAATTTAAATGGTAGACGTAACTTCCCAATAACGGTTCTAATTAAAGCTCTGGGTTATCTTGAAGATATTAAAAAGCTTGAAGAGGAGAGGGAAGAGCTCGTGGAGCTTTTGAGAGAAAAAGAATACAATAAAAAGCATATAGATAAGATTAAAGAAATTGATTCGGAACTTGAAAAAGTTGAAGGGAAATGGAATAGTTCAGAGCAAATACTTCCTATTTTCTTTGAAGTTAAAAAGATCCAAGTCGATAAAAAAGCAATAGGTAGGATTCTCGCTGAAGATGTTGTGGCTGATAAAACGGGAGAAGTTGTACTTCAAGCAGGGGATAAGATTGAAGAAGAAAGTGTTAAAAAGATTAAGGAAGCTGGATGCAAAAAAGTTCATGTTGTATCGGGAGTTGAAAAGAAATCGGTTGATTACATCTTGAATGCCTTCAGGAAAGACAAAACGGAAAATGGCAGAGAAGCAATTCTTGAAATTTATCGCTATCTCCGGGGTACTGACGCTCCGAATTTAAGAATTGCCAAGGATTATTTTATCTCTTCCTTTTTCGATCCTATGAGGTTTAATTTGTCTAAAGTGGGAAGGCATGTTTTGAATAGAAAGTTAAATCAGAATGTCGATGAAAATACACTTTGTCTTGTTACCGCGGATTTTATAAATGTTGTTAAAGGATTGATTGAACTGGCAGATGGGAAAAGAGAGGAAGACGATATAGACCATCTGGGTAACAGGAGAATAAGAACGGTAGGAGAACAATTGGAAAACCAGTTCCGTGTGGCTCTCAGGAGGATGGCTAAGACAATTACTGAAAGGATGGTTGTTTCTGATGATACAGATATAACACCCCAGGAGTTGATAAACTCAAGGCAGATTAAGGGTGTTTTAAACTCTTTCTTTGCTACGGGACAGCTCTCTCAATTTCTTGACCAGACAAATCCACTGGCAGAACTTACGAATAAAAGACGCCTTTCGGCTCTTGGTCCTGGTGGTCTAACCAGAGATACAGCAGGTTTCGCAGTGAGGGATGTGCATTATTCACATTACGGTCGTATTTGTCCGATTGAAACTCCCGAGGGTCCAAATATAGGACTTATAACTTCACTTGCTTCTATTTCACGAATTGACGAAGATGGTTTTATTGAGACTCCCTACAGAAAAGTTAAAAATGGTGTTATAACCGATAAGGTTGAATATCTTAATGTAAATGAAGAAGATAAGTATACTATAGCCCCCGCCAATTTGAAAGTGGATAAAAAGGGAAAGATTGTTGATAGTTATGTTATGGCCAGGTATAGAGATACTTATCCTTTTGTGAAAAGGGAGGACGTCGATTACATAGATCTTGTACCACAACAGCTTGTTTCTGTTTCTTCCTCTCTTATTCCTTTTTTAGAGCATGATGATGCCAATAGAGCTTTAATGGGTTCGAATATGCAGCGTCAGGCTGTCCCGCTTATAAGGCCAGAAGCTCCTCTTGTCGGAACCGGGATTGAGGGGAAGGTTGCCAAAGATTCTGGAACAGTCGTTCTTGCTAAAAGAGGTGGTGTTGTTATTAAAGTCACTGCCGATGAAATATGGGTTAAGACGAAAGATACCGGTTCGGTAGAACCGTATGATATATATCATTTAAGAAAGTTTGAGAGAACAAACCAGGATACATGTGTTAACCAGAAACCAATAGTAAATAAAGGAGATAAAGTAAGGGCAGGAGAAGTAATCGCTGATGGAGGAGCAACTTCTGAAGGTGAACTTGCACTTGGCCAAAATGTCTTAGTTGCTTTAATTCCATATTTCGGTTGGAACTATGAAGACGCAATAGTGGTTTCAGAGAGGCTGCTAAAAGAGGATATTTTTTCTTCATATCATATTGAGGAATATACTTGTGAAGTTAGAGATACCAAGCTGGGTTCCGAGGAAACTACCAGGGAAATACCAAACGTTTCGGAAGAAAGTGCAGCAAATTTAGACGAAGAAGGAATCGTTAGAATTGGAGCTAAAATTAAAGAAGGAGACATTCTTGTAGGTAAAATTTCTCCTAAAGGAGAAACAGAACTTACGCCCGAAGAAAAACTTTTAAGGGCAATATTTGGCAAAAAAGCTGAAGATGTTAAAGATACATCATTAAGGGTTCCTTCGGATGTACATGGTGTGGTTATCGGAACTGTAGTTTTGGAAAGAAATGCCCGTAAGGCTAATTTAGAGAAGGTTGTAGAAGAATACAGCAAGAAGATACAGGAACTAAAAAAGAGAAAAATTTCTGCTGTTAAGGAGGAACTTCTCGATAAAAAAGCTAAGGATTCTATTTTCATAACTCCAAAAAGAGGAAAAAAGAAAAAACTATTGGTTAGAAAAAATCAGGTAATCAAAGAAAAGCATTTAGAAAAAATAGAACAGTGGGTCGATTTGAAGGCTTATCCAAAAATACAGAAATTTATTGAAAAAATAGATAAACTGATTGAAAGAATAGAAAAACAGATGGAGAATTCTCTGCGGGTTGCTGAAAGGGGAGATGAGTTAACTGCGGGTGTTAATAAAATGATTAAGGTTTATATCGGTCAGCGGAGAAGAATATCCATAGGGGATAAAGTTTCCGGAAGACACGGTAATAAGGGAGTTGTTGCGGCAGTTATACCGGAAGAGGATATGCCTTTTATGGAAGATGGTACGCCTGTAGATGTTGTTCTTAATCCTTTAGGTGTTCCTTCGAGAATGAATGTTGGGCAAATCCTCGAAACTCATCTTGGCTGGGCTGCCGAGAAGTTAAATATAAAGGTTGGTAGTCCTATTTTTGAGGGAGTTTCTATAGAAAAAATAAAAGAATTATTAAAAGAAGCTGGTCTTCCTGAAGACGGGAAGGTTGCTCTTTACGATGGAAGAACCGGTGAATCTTTCGATCAGAAAATAACTGTTGGTTATATGTACCTGATGAAATTGTATCATATGATTGAGGACAAACATCATGCCAGGGCTACGGGTCCTTATTCGTTGATTACTCAGCAACCGCTCGGAGGAAAAGCTCAGTATGGCGGACAGAGATTTGGGGAGATGGAAGTATGGGCGTTGGAAGGATATGGCGCCGCTCATACCTTACAGGAGATGCTTACAATAAAATCCGATGATGTGGAAGGAAGGAATAAAGCTTACGAAGCAATAGTAAAAGGAGAACCTCCCCCAGAGCCGGGATTGCCGACTTCTTTTGATGTGCTTATTAAGGAATTGAGGGGCTTAGGGTTGAATGTTGAGCTTCTTAAGCAGGGAGAGGAGGATAAATATGAAATTTAATGAAGGAAAATTCAAAGAAGGATTACCCAAAAATTTTAACCTTATAAGGTTTTCTCTCGCTTATCCAGAGAAAATATTGTCCTGGTCTCATGGTGAAGTTAAGAAAGCGGAGACTATAAATTACAGAACTCAGAAGCCTGAGATGAGTGGTTTATTCTGTGAGAGGATTTTTGGACCTGTTAAAGATTATGAATGTAATTGCGGAAAATATAAAGGGCCAAAATATAAAGGGCATATATGTGAGAGATGTAAGGTTGAAGTTACCAAGTCCAGTGTTAGAAGGGAAAGAATGGGTCATATAGAATTGGCTGTTCCTGTTGTTCATATCTGGTACTACAAGGTTAATCCGAGTATTATAGGAAAATTGCTTGGCCTAAAAAAGATACAACTACAGAGAATCCTTTATTATGAATCGTATATTGTTATAGATCCCGGTGATGCTCCTCTGAAAAAGGGTCAGGTTATTTCCAATGAAAAATATGTAGGTTTAAAAGAAAAGTATAAAGGTGCTTTTGTCGCGAAGATGGGAGGAGAAGGAATCTATGAACTGCTTAAGGAATTAGACCTTGGCGAAAGTTCGAAGGAATTAAAAGCGGAAATAAAATCTGTAGCATCAAAGCATAAAAAGAAAAAACTATTGCAGAAACTTTCTATTGTGGAGGCATTTCTTAAATCCGGTAATAAGCCAGAATGGATGGTTCTGCGTGTGCTACCTGTAATTCCACCCGATGTCAGGCCTCTTGTTCCTCTTGAAGGTGGGGTTTTTGCGACTTCTGACGTTAATGACCTTTATAGAAGAGTAATTACAAGAAATAACCGACTTAAAAATCTGATAGAAATTGACGCTCCGCCGACGATTCTTCGAAATGAAATGAGAATGCTTCAGGAATCGGTAGATGCCTTACTCGATAATTCAAGATTGAGCAGATCTATTACCGGTAGAGGTAATAGACCTCTTAAATCCATAACCGATTCTTTGAAAGGGAAGAAGGGGAGATTCAGAAGGAATTTACTTGGTAAGAGAGTTGATTATTCGGGAAGATCTGTTATTACCGTAGATCCCACGTTGAAATTGTATGAATGCGGTCTTCCCAAGAAGATGGCTAAAGAGCTTTTTAAGCCCTTTATTATTAGAAAACTGGAAGAGACGGGAGTTGTAGATTCTATAAGACAGGCGAGGAGAGTGTTAGAAGCAAACGATCCTAAAGCATGGGATCTTTTGGAAGAAGTTGTAGATGGTTATCCAATTCTCCTGAACCGTGCTCCTACTTTGCATAGAGTTTCTATACAAGCATTTCTCCCTAAGCTTGTAGAAGGGAATGCAATACGTATTCATCCTATGGTTTGTCCTCCCTTTAATGCCGATTTTGACGGAGATCAGATGGCGGTTCATGTACCTTTGTCTCCCTATGCACAGTTAGAGAGTTATTTTATTATAATGGCATCCAGAAATATTCTTTCTCCAGCCAATGGTGTTCCTTTAATGGTTCCCACTCAGGATATAGTTATTGGGGTTTATTATCTTACAAAGGCGCGTGCAAAAGAAAAAGAGATAACCCGGTTCTTTGGTAATATTGAAGATGTTATTTGTGCCTACGAAGAAAAAATAGTCAAACTTCATGATTGGATAAAAATCAGATATAAGGATGATTGGCTCGAAACAACAGTAGGCAGGGTTATATTTAATGAGATAGTTCCGGAAGAGCTTAGATGGGTGAATGAGCCTTTGGAGAGTAAAGAATTGAAGAACTTAGTATTGAAATGTTACAAAAAACTAGGTATGGATAAAACCGCGGAATTTCTAGATGAAATTAAAGAGCTTGGGTTCGAATACGCGACCCGGTCCGGTTTGACAGTTGGTATTAGTGATATGATTATTCCTGAAGAAAGGGAAAAGATTATAGAAGATGCTCAGAAAAAAGTGCAGGAGGCAGAAAAGCAGCATAAGGTTCAGGGTGTTATTACAGAGGGAGAAAGGTATAATAAAGTCATTGACACATGGACTCGGGCTACAGAAATAATCGAAAAGGGAATAGAAAGAGCGTTATTGGAAGATAGAGAAGGTTTTAATCCTATTCATATGATGAGTCAGTCCGGAGCAAGGGGAAATATGGATCAGATAAGACAGCTCTGTGGACTACGAGGATTAATGGCAAAACCTCAAAAGAAACTTTCTTCCCAGGCAATCATTGAAACCCCCATACTTCATTCCTTTAAAGAAGGATTAAATGAAATGGAATATTTCATTTCCTCTCATGGAGCACGAAAAGGACTTACAGATACGGCATTGAAGACGGCCGAGGCGGGCTATTTAACAAGAAGGTTGGTTGATGTGGCTCAGGGAGTTGTTATTACTGAGGAAGACTGTGGTACAGTTATGGGTGTGGATGTTGCAGCCCTCGTCGAAGGAGGAAAAGTTGTAGAATCCCTGTTTGATAGGATTGAAGGTTCATACACGGCCGATGATGTTATCCATCCCTTGTCAGGAGAAATTATTGTACAGGCAGGAGAATGGATCGATGAAGAAATAGGGCGGGAAATTGAAGAAGCCGGTGTAGAGTCTGTCAGAATACGTTCTGTTCTTACTTGTGAATCCGAAGAGGGTATCTGCCAAAAGTGTTATGGAAGGGATTTATCGACAAGAGAACTGGTTCAGATAGGTACTGCAGTTGGCGTTATAGCCGCTCAGTCGATAGGAGAACCCGGCACACAGTTGACTTTAAGGACTTTCCATGTTGGAGGAATTGCCTCAGGTGGTGCAGCTGAATCGTATCAAAAATCACCCAAAGATGGGAAAGTGCAGTTCTCCAAGGATTTGATTTATAATGATGTTAAAGGTAAACCGATAGTTGTTCTCTCGAGGAATGCTTCTGTTTATTTGACTCATGCTGAAGGAAAATTAAAATACAAAGTACCATATGGGTCGATTCTCAAGGTTAAAGACAAACAGGAGGTTCAAAAAGGAGAAGTACTTTTTGAATACCAGCCCTATTCTAATTTGATAATAGCAGAGAAAGAAGGTAAGGTCAAATTTATAGATATTAAAGAAGGTGTTACACTTAAAGAAATGGTGGATGAATCCGGTAAGAGACAAAGAATGTTGGTTTATGGCTCGAAGAGTAAATATCTGCCTACTATTGAGATCAGATCGGGTAAAAAGAAATTAGCTGAGTATCCGATTCCCAGAGGTTCTTATCTATTTATAGAAGATGGTGCCAAAGTTGATGTGGGTGCCCTTCTGGCTAAAAAACCAAGAGATATCGCTCGTACTCAGGATATTACCGGAGGACTTCCCAGAGTCGAAGCTCTGGTCGAAGCCAGGTCTCCCAAAGATAAGGCTATAATTTCGGAGATTGACGGAATTGTTCGTTTTGGCAAAGTGTCCAGAGGGAAAAGAAATATCTTTATCGAATCTGATAAAGATAAAAGGAAGTATAAAGTTCCTTATGGTAAATATTTTATGATTCATGAAGGACAGAAGGTAGAAGCTGGTGATAAGTTGTGCGAGGGATTTGTTGACCCTCATGATGTGCTCAGGGTAAAAGGAGTAATAGCGGCACAACAATATTTGCTTAACGAAATCCAGGAAGTTTATAGGATGCAGGGAGTTAACATAGATGATAAACATATTGGTATAATTGTCCGTCAGATGTTCAGAAAAGTTCGGATTGCCGAAAGTGGAGATACTACTTTCTTAGAGGGACAAGTAATGGATGCTAAGGCAGTTAAAGAGACCAATATGGAAATTGCCAAAGAAGGAGGGAAACCTGCGACCTTTGAACCTTTGCTTCTCGGTATTACACATTCTTCCCTCTCTCACGAGTCGGTGATAGCAGCGGCGTCTTTCCAACATACTACAAAGGTACTTTTAAATGCTGCTTTAGAGGGAAAATCTGATTATCTTAAAGGGTTGAAAGAAAATGTAATAATTGGAGGTAAAATACCTGCAGGAACTGGATTTAAAGATTTTAGGAATATAGAGTTAAAATATAAAGAAGAGGAAGCAGAAGAGGAAGCAAAAAGAGCATAGGAGGTTTATATGCCGACAATAAATCAATTAATAAGGAAAGGTAGAAAGAAAATTAAGAAAAAAACAAAGTCACCCGCTCTTGATGGCAGTCCTCAGAAAAGAGGGGTATGTTTAAGAGTATATACAACAACACCTAAGAAACCGAATTCGGCTCTACGAAAGGTAGCTAGAGTAAGACTTTCTAACGGCAAAGTTGTCAGTGCTTATATACCGGGAGAAGGGCATGCCCTACAGGAACATTCCATAGTTCTGGTTAGAGGCGGCAGAGTTAAGGATTTGCCCGGAGTAAGATATCATATTGTTAGAGGAGTCTATGATTCGGTCGGTGTAGAGGACAGAAAAAAGAGCCGTTCCTGTTATGGTACGAAGAAGCCAAAGAGTAGTTCAGGGGAGGAGAAATGAGAAGAAGAAGGGCTGTGGAGAGAGAAGTTTCAGCAGACTTTAAATACCATTCGGAGCTTGTATCGAAGTTTTTAAACAATCTGATGAAAGACGGCAAGAAAAGCGTAGCTGAGAGAATCTTCTATGAGGCTATTGATTTAATTACTGAGAGGACAGGGAAGGAAGGGATAGATGTGTTTAATCAAGCGGTGAATAATGTAAAACCGATGGTTGAAGTTCGTCCTAAAAGAATTGGAGGACAGACTTATCAAGTCCCAATGGAAGTTAGAGCTAGCAGGAAACTTTCTCTTGCGATTAAGTGGTTGGTAACAGCTGCGAGAAGTAGAGGGGAGTATTTAATGAAGGATAGACTCTGTAATGAACTTATTGCAGCGTCAAGGAAAGAAGGTAACGCTTACAAGAAAAAAGAAGATACTCACAGGATGGCAGAAGCCAATAAGGCTTTTGCTTATTTTGGTTGGTAGTTTACATTCTATTAGTCTTTAGGAACCTTTAATGTCAAGAGGTTTTGATTCAAGCAGAAGGGTCGATATACCTGATATTAGAAATATTGGAATAATAGCTCATATTGATGCCGGAAAAACAACTCTGACTGAAAGGATTCTTTTTTATAGCGGAAGAGTTCATAGATTGGGTGAGGTTGATGAAGGGTCTACTGTTATGGATTATATGGACCAGGAAAAGGAACGGGGAATAACTATTACTTCCGCTGCTACTACTATCTTTTGGAACGATAGAAGAATAAATTTGATCGATACGCCAGGACATGTTGATTTTACGGTAGAAGTCGAAAGAAGTTTGCGTGTTCTAGATGGTGGAGTTGTTATATTTAGTGGGGTGGAGGGAGTTGAGGCACAGTCGGAGACCGTCTGGAGACAGGCAGATAGGTACAATCTTCCGAGAATTACTTTCATAAATAAATTGGATAGAAAAGGTTCAGATTTCTTCCGAACGGTTGAAATGATGGAAGATAGACTTAAAGTTACGCCTTTAATTATAAGTTTGCCTCTTTTTTCCGAAGATAGAGTTAAAGGTATGATTGATGTTGTGGATATGAAAGCCTGGGTATGGGAAGATGAAAAAGGCATTAATTTTAAATCTATGTCGATACCTGAGGAATATTCTAATTTAGCAAAGAAGTACAGAGAAGAGCTTCTCGACAAAGTTAGCCTCCATGATGATGAAGTTGTCGATAAGTTCCTTAATGAAGAAGAGATAGAGGCCGATATTTTAAAAAGAGCTATCAGGAAAGGTACCATTAAGTGTGATTTCTTTCCAGTTATTGGTGGCACTGCTCTTAAGAATATTGGGGTGCAGAAGGTTATGAATGCAATCGTTGATTACCTTCCTTCACCTTTGGAGGTGCCTCCCCCTAGTGGTAAAAACCCTAATACCGGTGAAGAAGAAAGAAGAGAAAATAATCCTGGGGAACCTTTTAGTGCACTTGTTTTTAAAATAATAGGAGATCCGCATGGTAAATTGTCATTTGTTAGGATTTATTCTGGAAAAGTCCGACAGGGGGAAAAAATATTAAACGTCAATACGAATAAAATAGAAAGGCTTTATAAAATTATTCTCATTCATGCTAATAAAAGGCAGGAAGTAAAGTCTGTTGAAGCCGGAGAGATAGCTGCTTTTGTTGGTCTTTCAGAAGTTTCTACAGGCCATACCCTGACTGATCCCGGAAAACCGATTCTTTTCGAGCCTCCCCAGTTACCGGAACCCGTGATTTTTACCAGTGTTTCTCCAAAAACTATTGCTGATCAGGATAAGCTTATGCTTGCCTTGAATAAAATTCATGAAGAAGATCCCACTTTTCTGGTAAAAAAAGATCCTGATACCGGAGAAACTTTAGTTTACGGAATGGGAGAATTGCATTTGGAAGTTATTATGGAACGGCTGAAAAGAGAATCTAAAGTTGAAACAAGGGTGAGAACTCCTAGAGTTTCCTACAAGGAAACCATCACTCAAAAAGCTACCTCTGAGGGTAGATTTATAAAACAGAGTGGAGGAAAAGGGCAGTATGGTGATGTAGTATTAACTTTAGAACCAAGTGAGGAATTTGAATTTGTAAATAAGGCTAAAGCAACTGAAGTGCCGAAAGAATTCGCGGGTGCAATTGAAGAGGGAATAAAAGAAGCAATGTGTTCAGGCAGTCTGGGCGGTTTTGAGGTTTTAGGTGGTAAAGTTACACTGACAGGTGGTTCCTGCCATGGAGTAGATTCTACTGATATTGCTTATAAAATAGCAGCCTCCCGGGCTTTTAAAAATGCTTACAAGATGGCGAATCCCGTACTTTTGGAACCTATTATGGAAGTAGAAGTGACCGTGCCGAACGAGTATTTTGGAACTATTTTGGATGATCTTAATACTCGAAGAGGGGATATCAAACACGTTGACCACAGAGGTGATATGGTAATAATTGAAGCGTTTGTACCCTTGGCAAATCTATTTGGTTATGCTACAGACTTACGGTCTCTCACTGGCGGTAGGGGAGTTCATTTTATGCAGTTTACGAAATATCAGCAAATTCCTGAGAAAGTTATGGAGAAGGAACTCGATTCTATAAGAGGATACTGAACAGAATCCAGAAGCAAGAAGTTAGTAGTCAGAATTCCCTCACCACGCCCAATAATTAGCCACGGATTTACACGAATCTTAATACCTAATTGTAAATTGTAAGTTGAAAATTGCAAATTTAAAGACAAAAAGAAACAACAAATTACACGAATAACACAAATTATTTTTATTGGCTTTCATATTTTTTATATTTGATAATTCCCCAGGTGGTTAACACAAGCCACACAATCATAAGAATCCAATGAACGGTATTAAACCATGGGAATTCCTCGAAGAGGAATTCCAGCGATATGTCTTGTGTGCTAATAGCAGAGCCGTATCTTAAGGTTAGAATGCCGGCTAGGATAGTGCCTATAAAGCTCATGGCTAAATAGTAAGATGTCAATATTAGAAATATTTTTTTTGGTTTTATTTTTCCGCAAATAGAGTAAATCAGCATGAATATAACAAAAATCAACGTGAGAACACTTATAACATTGCTGATGCCTTCAAGTGAAGAGAAAAGCGATGCTATTAAAGATAGAGTTAGATCCGATGAAAAAACTAGAAGAAAGATTATTCCGATTTTTACTTTCATTTATCCTCCTTTTTTATCAAGTTATATGGTCGATCTATTCTATTTATATTTGTCCACTTCAATGCCTAATCCGGCCATAATCTGCTGTGCCTGATACATTTTGCTCTGATTTTGCTCCTGGTCAGAAAAAACCTGGGAGCGTTTTATTTTATCTCTACTCTGAAAATGCGGTAGAACTTTTTCTCCAAAGAAAGCGCGAAGTTCAGGGGTTAACTGTTTTCCATACTCACGTGTATACACATGTTCTTTGCCAACCTGCTCTTTCATGAAAATTGCGAAGTAATCCGCGAACATCTCTGATCCGAACATATACATCATTAAAGCTTTGCTCCTGTCAGTGGGTTCAGGGAAATCCTCCAGAAATTTCTGTCGGTATTTATATATCCCCAGCAAAGCTTTGAGCATATTCTTGAAGAACAATCTACCTTTTGGTATGATCATAGCTAACCTGAAGAAATCTTTTTCCATTTCGGAAGTCAAATTTATGGATAAGGGATGCGCCGCTTCATGATGAAGTCCGTCGCGTATATAATCTGCCAACAGTTCCTGGGTCGGTTCGGGCTGGTTATCTTTGGTGTTAGTAATCGCTTCTTCCATGGCTTTTAGAATAGGGGTACGGAATTTTTTAGGTATTTCATGTAAAAGGTCTTCCCATTGATTGTCAAAATTTTGCCTTAAATTGTAAGGATTCATCTCATCAAGAATTATTTTAAATTTTGCTTGGCTCTCTTTGTGCAGATCGATCACCAATACCCTGGGACGGTGAATATTGTCAAAATCAGCCGGATTGGCTAATTTCTCGCCCGGCTGCTTGGTTACTGCAGCCAGGATCTCCTTTATTTCTCCTTTAACCGGGTCATCATCCGGAGTTCTATCCGCGGTCTCACGCAATATCCGGTATGGCATCTCTAAAGAATGTGATTTGACTGGAGAAAAGATCACGGTACGTCCAGGAGGCTCCTTGTAATACTCGAATTTCAACAAAGCGGAAAAATTTCCCAGACCCAGTTTTTTCAGAGAATCTCTCACCGATTTTTCATCCGCGTCTGATACTATCATCACATGGGTGTCGGGTGGCCTGGTTTCTCCTTCCGAATAATATTCTCCGCTTCTTTCTTTTTGCTGAAAGTCGAATTCGGTTTCTTTCAGACGCCCTAATAATTTACTGGTATTTGAGCTGCTTAGCATCGCTATCTCCTTTTTTTAATCTTTAAGTGATTTTTTCTTTAGAGGTATGAATTCTACGGTGTCGGATAATAGGGAAGGTATTACCAGTTCGTTTTTATACTTGTTGAAATAAATGTCTGCAGGACCGTGGTGTATGCTTGAGACCATTTCAGGTTCTTTTTTAAAGGAGTTATCATATTTATAAATTTTGCCCTCCTTTGTATATCCGGATTCAAAACTCCCCCGGCCCCATTCCGAAATATAACAATTGCCCTCATCATCCAAAGTTATTCCGTCGAGGTTAGTGAATTCTGTTCTGACAAGAGTTGAAATAGTGAAATCTTTGAGGTTTATATCATCGATTGTAGCTTTTTCCACAAAGTAGCAAACTAAAAGTCTGTTTTTAGATTTATCATAAGTGATTCCATTCGGACCACCTTTTGTTTTCATAAGCGGCGAATAAGTTTTAGATTCAATATCGATTTTAAAAATTTTAGCGGTACTACTGCCTGTTACGTATAGGAATCCCGAATCATCGACTGTTATGTCATTTAAAAATGATGCTTCTTTTATTTGAATGTCTAATTTGATGCTTCCATCATTGATGTCAAATCCTTTTACTGATTTTGGATTATCTACTGCATATAATATATTTTCATATATTAGTATCCCAAGCACTTTTGATAATCCTTTTTTGAAATAAGTTTTTTCTCCGGTCGAATCAATCTCGATAATACTTCCATCACCGAAGTTTGAGATAAAATATCGTTTTTTTAAAGGCTCGTAGGCAGCACTTTCAGGCATTTTGAATTCCTGGGAATGAGATAAATTGGGAATTATCATAGTTGTTAATAAGAAAAGCAGATTTAATTTCATGTTTCCCATTATATATTTTGTTAACATATAAAATACCAAGGGTTCTTTATGTTTTATCATTTTCTTTTCTTAAATTATAAAAAAACATTTTTTCTTTGTCAATGTGTTTTTGCTTTTTTTGTGTTCTCTGAGGTCCAACACTTTTTGGCTGTGTGTGTGATGGCTCTCTTGACAAGGTCACGAAAATTCGTACAATAAATATCGCAGGTATCTTTATATATGATTGTTAATTGGATTGCTAAAGTTTTTGTGGCGATAAATTCGAATAAAAAAACATCGCAGATTGCACTGGCTATTTCTTTTGCTTTTGTCCTTGCCCTAATACCAAAGGGAAATTTCTTATGGATTTCTTTGTTTATTCTTACCTTTTTTCTTAAACTTAATCAGGCAGTCGAAATGGTATTTATTGCTTTATTCAGTTTTACTTTGCAGTTTTTAGACAGATTTCTTGATAAAATTGGATATACAATTCTTACTATTCCTCAGTTAGAGAGCTTCTTTACAAAGCTTTTTAATAACCCATTTTTCTATCTAACCAGATATTACAATTCACTGGTTATAGGTGGATTTATTGTAGGATTAATACTGGCCTGGCCAATTTATATTTTGTTTAAGTATCTGGTCGATATTTACCGCGATAAAGTGAGAGAAAAAATAGCAAACAATAAATTTGTTAAGGCTTTCACGAAACAACCTATCCTGGTAGGGATTAAAAACAAATTTGGTGCTGCAGTTAGATTTTACGATAACATCAGGTAAGTTATATGAGTGAAGAGAGAAAAATACCGAAACTATTTAAAGGAACATTCACCGAGGAAAAATTTAGAAAAAAAATCCTTCGCAAACTCTACATTCACGAGTACAGGAATTATATAAACGAGGTTTTCATCAGGGATGAGGAAGGTAAATATAAGTTAAAAGAAAACCTCGGCAAAAAGGATATAAAGAAACTTAAGAATATCGCGAAAAGCATTAAAAGCAATGAAGGATTTGTTCTCCGTGGTAAGCTAGCTCTTATCCTGATTTTTCTTATCGGTATAATAGTCTTTAATATCGTTTTTATGGATAAGCTGATTGAGCGAGCGATAGAAAGGAATCTAGAAACGATATTCGAGGCAAAAGCGGACATGAGGGGGCTGGATTTGCAGATTCTAAAAGGACGTCTTCGTTTTCAATCTCTCGAAGTTGCAAATAGCAGAAAGCCTTTCCGCAATTTGTTTGAACTCGGAGAGGTTGATTTACAGCTCGATATCGAGCAGCTCGTGAGAAGCAAGGTTGTCATTAACAATTTGGAACTACAGGAAATCAGGTGGGATACGGAAAGAAAAACCTCGGGCGCCCTTCCAGGAGTTAGAGTGAGAGAAGTAGGAGAGCTGGGCGAAGAAGAGCAGAAAACTTTTGTGGGCACTTTTCTGGAAGACGCGGGGAAAGTCGTTGCTGATATTATAAAGAAAGAAATGAAGAATATCAAATCCCCGAAACTCCTGGAGGAATTGCCCGGTAAGTATTCGAATTTGAAGGGAGAATGGGAGAAAACCATACGGGCGCAAAAGAAAGAACTGGAAAAACTTCCGAAATTGGTAGAACCGGTAAAAGCGATAAATGTAGAAAATATAAAAACCGCTGACGAGGCATTAAGCGCTTATAAAATGGTCGATGAAACATATAAAAAGGTTAAGTTGACGGAAACGAATCTCATAAAATCCTATAATAAACTAAAAACAGATTTAAATATGGCAAACGAGGATAAAAAAAGCGTTAGCACCAACATCAGTAAGGATTTGGCGTATCTCTCTTCTTTTATTAAATCGCCTGACAAGGGAGGAGAAATTGCCAGTGCTATTCTCAATCCTTACATAGAGAAATATATAGGCGAGATACATGATAAGTTTGAAAGATGGAATTATTACTTTGAAAAATTAAAACCTATGATGAAGAGAAAAGAAGGAAGAGAATTGATTTTACGGGCTTATGGTCGAGATGTTACTTATCCCTGTGTGGCAGTTCCGAAGTTCTGGCTTCAGAACATGGATGTTTCTCTTGGCAGTAAGCAAGAGCGAAATCTTTACAGCGTAAAAGCAAGCGACATAACAAGTGATCCGAATGTAATAAATAACCCGACCACTTTTTCTATCAAAAGAGTTAAAAGCATTGAAGAGGTTGAGTGGGCTGGCCTAATAGACAAAAGAGAAAACAGAGAAAAATCGGCGGAGTTCGATTTTAAAGCAAAAAATATACCGTTCGTTTTAGGAGAGGGAGTAAAAGCTTTAAAAGTCAGCAGCGCAAAAGGCACTTATAATCTAGATGGGAACCTTTCTTTTGACCGGTCAAATAGAGCGGGCGGAACTCTGCATTTACAACTTTTCAATCTCGCGCTGGATTTAAGTGACAAGGAAGATAAAATTGCGGCAAATATCAAGGCTGTTCTTTCGTCTAATCCTGTGGATATAGAAGTTGGCTACACTGTCAGCGAGGACGGGAAATATACTCTAAAGATCAAGAGCAATCTCGATAAATTGATCGCCGGGACAATAAATAAACTGGTAACGGAGTGGGCTACTGAAACGAAGGCTAAACTTGACGCGGAATTAAACAATTTACTAAGAGACAAACTCGAGGAATATCAGGAGAATTATGAAGGCTTTATCTCCTTGGAAGAAGACCTTAAAGGAAATCTTCTGGAGGTAAAGACGTATACTGAATTAGCGGAAAAGAAAAAACAAGAATTGCAAGCCAAAATGGAAGAAAAGAAATCAAAAGTTAAGAAAAAAGCAGAAGAAGAAATCGAAAAACTCAAGGAAAAAATAGAAATACCTTTTTAAATCTTTATAGCAGTTTGTACGGAATAGGGTTTAGAAATCACTCTTGACAGATATTATAATCAATGTAAACTTATGAAAGGAGGGGAGACGATTATTATGTTATTTTTAAAGAAATTTTTTGTTATTTATTTGGTATTAATTCTTTTTATACCTATTCAACTGCTGGCTGACTACGAATCCGACATAGGCATGGGAAAGATGAAGGGGAAAAGGGATGCCATGAAAGATGTTAATAAAATTTGCTGGTTGGGTGCTGGTGCAACGATAATTGGCTTTGGAGTCGCTATGATATGGCGATCTTCAGAACCTGATCCCGCGGAATTTGTGGGTAAATCTCCAGAATATGTTAAAGCCTATACTGAATCTTACAATTCAAGAGTGAAGAGGGAGCAGATAATTTACGGGTCTTTGGGATGCGCGGCTACTCTTTTAGGCATTGCAATGTTGGCAATTGTAAATGACATCTTAAATGACGTCGATTCGGATTGCGTGAATCTTAAGGGTTGTTTTGACAGCTGTTTTGAAAGTACCGAGGAGACCGAGAGCTGTTTTGAAAATCCGAACTGCTTTGAGAATAGTGACTGTAGTAGTGGTAGTTCTTCCTGTGCTGAGAGTAATTAGGGAGGATAGGCTAAATTAACTACATTTCAATAAAAATAAAAAAGACTTTTCTTTTCTTTCTATTATTTATACTTAACAGTGCCTCATATGGATTTATTATCGACAACGCTACCCTTGAGTTTACTCGAAGTCTCAAAGGAAAAGGTACTGAAGAAACAATAGAAGGTATACTTTACTGCAAGGGTACAGAAGAGATTGTCGTATCTGTACATAAGCCAGTAAACCAGTGGATATCTTTTAGCAATGACGCCATTAAAATATATTACCCTGAAGATTCAATTGCGTTTAAAATTATTTCCGATTCCCCTGTTTCTTTTTCTTTTTTTAATACATTTTTAAACATCATGAAGGAAGATTTCGGATTATCCGATAGAGGATATACTTTGATAGACCACAAAGTAAAAGAAGATACCTTGATCACTTATTGGCAACCATCAGGGAGATTATCTAAAACGGTCGAAAATTTAAAATTAGTATATGTAAATAATAAGATGATTTCATCCGAAGTAAAAAAAACAGACGGAGCAATCGTGTTAAAATCTTCCTATGAAAAGCATTTAGATTACGGGGAATATTCTTTTCCCATGGAAATAAGTACGACAATATTAATGGGTATAGATACTGTTTTTGAAAAAATTACTTACAAAAATCTTCATTTCAACGATTCTTTGCCGGAAGAGGTTAAAAATTTTAAGATTCCTAAAGATATTGAAACGAGGGAGATTAAATGGTGAGCGTAATAACTTGTTTTTTATCTCTGAATCTTTTATCCTCCCGGGAAATTAAAAATCAAATTGATTTTATTTCAGAGGTTAATCCCGCATTGTCCGTAGAAACCGATGAGCGTTTTATATCCCTTTTCGATTTAAAGCAAACTTCTGAATTGAAACTAGCTTTTACTGGAATTATAAGACTCTACCAGATATTTATCTCTTCTCAGGATGTGCCCTCCTGTAATTTTACTCTCACTTGTTCTCGTTTTACGACAAAAGCGATCCAAGAGTATGGACCAGTTCACGGTATACTTATGGGTGGCGATAGACTTCAGAGATGTTTCGGGCTTTCAAGGAAATACTATCCGATCGATCCTAAAACAGGATATGCTATAGATTATCCTGTGGAAGTTTATTATTTCGGTAGAACAAAAAACGAGTCTCCTCTGTATGATTTTTTGCTTTCCAATAAGGAAATAGATTGGAGTTTTAAGGAATGAGGTACTTAAAGTCAATTTTTTTGATATTAATTGGATTAAGTTTTTCTTTGAAGGGAGAAGATTCTCATTTTGAATATTTCAAACCTAAAAATATCTACTCTTTTGCGGAATACTTGTTTAATGATGGTCAATACGAGCGTGCTGCAGGGGAATACAGTCGTTTTCTCTTTGCGGCAGATTCATTTCCTGGGAATGCAGATTCGGTCTTCTTCCGAATCGCTTTATGTTACCGATACAATGAAAACTATAAAAAATCTATAAGTTATTTTCAAAAAATTGTCGACGGATACGAGCGAAGTAATCTGATTGATGGATCTTATTTTGAGATGGGCCTCTGTTACTCATTTCTCGATGATTATGAAGAATCAAATGAAATTCTAAAATCTCATTTTTTAAACAACTCCTGCAAGAATTCGGAGTTTCCGGTTAAAAAACTAATAACTCTTAACCATATACAGAGAAAAGAATGGGAGAAGGCAAAAGAATTTTTATACGATACCGATACTTTATCAGGTCAATTGTTAACTTTTTTGAAAAGAGGACAGAATTTACCCAGAAAAAGCCCATTTGTTTCGGGAATGTTTTCTATGGTAATTCCGGGAGCTGGCAAATTCTACTGTAATCGCCCCATGGATGGTATTCATTCGTTTATTACTGTCGGTATTACAGGATGGCAAGCATATGAGGGTTTTAAAGCGGATGGTATCGATTCGGTTAAAGGATGGGTTTTTGGCGTTTTGGGTGGAATTTTCTATCTTGGTAATATTTACGGTTCAGTCGTTGCCGCAGATATTTACAATGAAGAACAGGAAGTATTTTTTAGGTTGTCTGTAAACAAGTATCTAAATGAAAATTTTAAATAGAAGTTTTCTTTTTTTTCTAATATGTTTTTGTGTGCCGCTTTACGGGAGAGATGCAGTACTCGACCTTGCCGATAAATTTTTCGATTCAGATTTCTACGAAGAAGCGATAACCGAATATCAGAGGTACATTTTTTTTAATAAAAACGGAAAGGAAGTAAGTTATGCTTACTATAAAATAGGGCTTGCGTATAGAAATATGTACGATATGGAAAAGTCCTTAAGTGCTCTGGAATTTTCAGCACAAACAACTTCTTCTGATACAATCAGATGTGAAAGGAAAATTGATATAGCGGTGAATTACATCGCCTGGAGAAGATACAGTAAAGCAAAATTTATACTTCTTAAACTCATTTCTTTCAGTGAAATTCCCGAAATAAGGAAGAAAGCATCTCTTTTTCTCGGTATTGCTCATCTTTATTGTTATGAGTGGGAATCCGCGAAAGATGCCTTGGAAATGTATTTCAAGGAAAATGGGGAAAGCGAAACTGTTTACTTAATAGACTCCTTGTTATCTCAGGCAGAAAATATAAATTACAAATCTCCTACAACCGCCAAGTGGCTTTCCACTTTTATCCCCGGTACGGGTCAAATATATGCTGGTGACGCAGGTAATGGGATCAATGCTTTAGTTCTAAACGGTGCCAATATTTACTTTATTATTTACAAATTATTAAAGGAAGAATACGGAAACGCGTATATTATTTATTTTTTTCTTTTTCGTAGATATTACCTGGGAAACATTTATAACGCGAGGAAAGAAGCAAAAGAATACAATAGAAGGATAAACGAAGAAACTGCTGAAAATGTATTTAATTTGTTAAAAGAGATAGAAAATAACGAAGAGAATTGAAACTCTACCACTGTATTTCGAGGTTGGGATTTAATGCTAACAGCCAATAGCTAATAGCGAAGAGCTGGTGTTGGGTTGTGTAGGGTTAAAACGGAGAGGCAGGGATTCGAACCCTGGTTCCACGATTAAGCGGAAACACGATTTCCAATCGTGCACCTTCGGCCTCTCGGTCACCTCTCCATTTAATTAAATATAAAGTAAGCTGGTGAGCGGATTTGAACCGCTGACCTGCGCATTACGAATGCGCCGCTCTACCGATTGAGCTACACCAGCATTTTCTTCAAGATATTATAAAAAATCAGGAAATAAGCAAGCCCCATTAATAAATGAAATATTAAAAATCAAAAAGCAAAATGACAAGTAAAAAATCAAAATTCCTCTAAAATCAAAGAAATATTCGTATAATTTTAGCGATTTTTTATTTTTTTGGTCGTTTTGGAGAGTATGGGATTCTGACTTCTGAATTCTCACCTTCTGACTCCTTTTTTTTGCATTTTTTCCTCAAAAAACCCCTTGACAATATTACGTTTCTTTATATTATAGTATCAGTTTTTGAGCGTTAGCTAAAAAAATGTTTAATGATAGTGAGAGGTTTTCTCTAACGTAGCCTCGAAATGAGGAATATATTTTTTTGTTTATAATAGGAGGTAAACGATGGCGAAGGGAAAATTTGAGAGGACGAAGCCACATTTAAATG
>CAZHNS010000034.1:0-21432 GCA_964534175.1 uncultured bacterium
TGCCGGAGGGGGGATTTGAACCCCCACAGGATATTATCCCACATGGCCCTCAACCATGCGCGTCTACCAGTTCCGCCACCCCGGCGAAGTGTGGCTAAAAAGTTATACAAAAAGACAGAGATGTCAAGAGAGAAAATCATTTTTAGAGAGCAGGGAGCTGTCAGCAGTAGAAATAACAAAAAACCTAGTGCCTTCGTGACAAATTATGGGTCGTTGGGGGGTATTCTAACTACTAACTGCTTACTGCTAACTTCTCCCTAATCTTCCCTAATCTTTTACTTAACCAAAAGCATTTTTTTGCTTTGCGTGAAGCCTGCCTGAGTTCTTAATCGATAAAGGTAAGTACCGCTGGATAGGCCCGAACCATCGTAAGTAATAGTGTGTTCACCTATGCTCTCAACATTATCGATTAACGTCTCGATTGTTCGTCCCGAAACATCCAAAACTTCCAGAGTAACTGTGGCTTTTTGGGGTAAATAATATTTTATCGATGTTGTAGAACTAAATGGATTCGGATCATTCTGTTCTAATTTATAACTATCGGGTGTTTCCTTTGAATTTATTCCACTCGTTTGAGGATACTCAAGATCGGTTGTATCGTAACCCATAATTGAAAGCATTGTCTTAGCATATCGTATCCCTAGTATTCTGTAGCCTTCCGAGTTAAAATGCGCATCATCCTGCCCCGGACATCCGCTTGAAGAAATAACATATGCAGTAGGGATAGTGTCGGGAAGCCTGTTAATTATCGTATTCATACTTGCACAGCAATTACCTTCGGCAGACAATACCTCTCCTGCTAAAAGAGGTACCGATTCTGCATCCAATGAAAGATCCGTTAACATATCATTGTAAATTTTCTTTACATATGATGGCCATTCAGCCTGACCTGTGTTAGTTTCCCCCTGGTGCAAAAGAATCCCTTTAATTACACCGTCTAGCTCTGCCAGCTGAGCAAGGTCGATAAGATATTGATATGGATTCCATTCATAGTCTTCTAATTTATCGAGAAACCAGCTTGCTGTGTGGGTAGAATCATAATCCTGGTAAATATCTTTATCGAATAGCCTGATGTCGCAGCCGCCAACCGAAACATTAATAACACCTACTCTTATGCTGTCCGGAAGATTTAAAACCATCGTTCTGCCAAAATAATCTGCAGGGCAAAGTTTTGAATAGCATTGGCATAAAGGAGGAACAGCGGTATACCAAGACCCTTTTGTTCTTCCAAGATTTGAACAGTCAAGAGCTTGCATAACCTGGAAACTACTATCTACCGTCCTATCCATTGCTTCGATCGTTCCCTGCCCTTCCATATTCGACTGTCCAAAACACAGGTAAATGTAAAAATCCTGATCCTGTGCAAAAATGTTAGTTGTTAATAGGAAAAATCCTATCAATAGAAACATTCTTGCATACATTTTTTGTTTTTTCATAACGTTTGAGTTTAATTTTACTATCATTATTTACCCTCCTTAAAAATTTTATTTGTGCTAATACTACTCATAAATACTCTATAGTCAAGTCTTTTGAAAGAATTCCAATGTATTGCTCAAGGTTTCGAGGATTCAAGGGTTCAAGAAGAAAAACAACAAAAAATCAGTGCCTATCCGTGAAAATCAGTGGCTATTATTTGGAGGGTGTGGTGTGAGCTTTGTGTCTTAGTGCCTTTGTGGCTAATTTTCCCCTTAAATTACTCTTTTTCAAAGACTACACTTGAAAAATGGCTATTTCATGTTATATTCAACAGTGATTAAACGATTAAAAAATATAATAGGAAAAGAGGAACTTCTGAAGGGAGTTCGTAAGGTAATAATAGGATATTCCGGAGGACCGGATTCGACATTACTTACAGAAGTATTATCGGATTATGATAAGCTAGAAGTGATCCTTGCATACTTTAATCATAATCTTCGTGAAGATTCTAAAAATGAGGAGAATTTTGTGATAAGAGAAGCAAAAAAAAGAGGACTCAAGTTATTAACAGATGGGGCAGATGTAAGAGCCTATTGTAAAAGATATTCTCTTTCTATTGAAGAAGGTGCAAGAATTTTAAGATTTTCTTTCCTTGAAAATGCGAAAAAGAAAGAAAGAGCCGATTTAATAGCTCTGGGTCATAACTTCGATGATAAAATAGAAAACTTTTTTATAAGGCTGCTTAGAGGTTCAGGATTTGGTCTTTCTCAGATGTGTTATAAGGACGGAGATATCCTGCGTCCGCTTTTGGATTTAAGAAAAAATGAAATAATCGATTATCTTAAAGAAAAAAGAGTACCTTTTTATACTGATCCAACAAATAAAAGTAAAGATTACCTCAGAAATAAAATAAGGTTGAATCTTATTCCTTTAATTGAACAGATTCAGGAAAATTCGGTACAAAATATAGGCAGAAGTATCGATAATTTGAGTGATATAGAAAAAGCATTAGAAACTCTTGTAGATTCAATTAAAATAACCGCTCATTTTAATTACGCGGAGATCAACAGAAATGGTTTTGAAAATCTTCCTTCCGCCTGTAAATTCTTAATTTTGAAGAAAATGCTCTCGATTTTTAATAGTGAGTTGGAACTAAAGAGAGCGCATCTTACGAACTTACCGGCAAGAGGGATTGTTGAGTTGAAAAGTGCAAGCTTAGAATTAACTCCTTCCCGGGTAATTGTTGTGAAAAATATAGAAGAGAGAGAAAAAGAATTACCTCTGTCTGGTAAAGTACCTTATGGCTCCTATAATATAGAAACAGAGGTAATTTCTCCGCCTGTAAAATTAAGGGTAAAGAATTGTGAATTTTTTGATCTTGACTGTTTAGAACCACCTATAAAGGTGAGGAGAAAAAAAGTTGGTGATAGATTAGTTTCCTTTGGGTCTGGAAATAGCAAGAAAATAAAAGAAATATTTATCAACAAGAAGATTCCAAGGGTCCTAAGAGACGTTTACCCAATTGTTTACGATAAGAAAGGTGTAATTTTAATTCCAGGAATCAAAAGAAGTAATAGGGCACCCGTTTTAAAGAAAACAGAAAGAATATTAAAAATTAGATATAAAGAGGTGGCAGATGCCGGAGAAAAAAGATAAAGAAAAAAAAGAACAACAGAGCAGAAATCAATTTATTAGAGTGGTATTAATCTGGGTTGCAGTTGTCGCAGGTTTATTCATCCTATTTCAATATACCCAGGTGGAGAAACCGGAAGAGGTAAGTTTTACTAAATTCTGGCAATTAGTCGAAGATGATAAAATAAGTAAGGTAATTTTTTCGAATACGGATATAGCTGCGGAGTTAAAGGGGCAAGAACATACAATAAAGACTCGTCTTCCTTTTGAAGATGCAGAATTGCCTAAAGAGTTGATCAAGAGGGGGATAGAAGTAAAAACCGAAACTAAAATGGAAATATTAAAAACAGTAGGGCAGTTTTTATTACCCCTTTTGTTTATGGTTTTTTTATTGTTTTTTGTGATGAATCGGATTCGAGGAAGTGCAAATGAAGCTTTAAGTTTTGGGCAGAGCAGAGCGAGAGAAATACGCTTTACCTCAGTAAATGTTTCATTTAAAGATGTTGCTGGCGTTGATGAGGTTAAACAGGAATTACAGGAAATTGTAGAATTCCTTAGAAATCCTTCTAAATTTAAGAAATTAGGAGCTCAAATACCCAAAGGTATTCTATTGGTTGGCGCACCCGGTACGGGAAAAACTCTTCTGGCAAGAGCTGTTGCCGGAGAGGCAAAAGTTCCTTTTTATTCGATAAGCGGATCAGATTTCGTTGAAATGTTTGTCGGGGTTGGGGCTTCCAGAGTCAGAGATCTATTTAGAAAAGCAAAAATAAATACTCCCTGTATAGTTTTTATTGATGAAATAGACGCGGTTGGGCGTTACAGGGGTGCTGGAATTGGTGGGGGACATGACGAGCGTGAACAGACGTTAAACGCTCTACTTGTGGAAATGGATGGTTTCGACCCAAACCAGGGTATTATTATACTTTCTGCAACTAATAGGCCCGACATCCTTGACCCTGCTTTGCTCAGACCCGGACGCTTCGACCGAAGAGTGATTGTTCCTATGCCGGATAGGAAAGGCAGAGAAGCTATACTCAAGGTTCATACGAAGAAAATACCTTTAGCCGATAAATTAGATTTGTCCGTGTTTGCCAAAACAACTCCCGGGTTTAGCGGAGCAGATATCCAGAATTTGTGTAATGAGGCAGCTTTAATTGCCGCTTCAAGAGGTAAAAATAAGGTAGATGGCGAAGATTTTGACGAAGCCAAAGATAAAATCTTAATGGGAAGAGAAAGAAAGTCTATGATACTGTCAGATGAAGAGAAGAAACTTATTGCGTACCATGAAGCAGGTCATACTCTTGCTTCGCTTTTTACCGAAAAAAGCGATCCTATACATAAAGTTACTATAATACCCCGGGGTGCATCTCTTGGAGTAACGCAGCAGTTACCTTTAGATGATAAGAGAACTTATTCCAAGGAGTATCTTGATGCCCGATTGACAGTTTTACTCGGCGGAAGGGCGGCAGAGGAATTAATGTTCAATACTGTGTCGACCGGTGCCGGTAATGATCTTCAAAATGCAAGCGAAATTGCACGAAAGATGATATGTGAATGGGGTATGAGTGATAGTCTTGGTGCTGTTACTCTTGAGCGGGATACGGACGGTGTTTTTTTGGGTAAACGACTTACAAAGGAAAGAGAGTATTCCGAGGAAACTGCCCGTCAGGTTGACGTTGAAATTAAAAAATTTGTAGAAAAAGCACATAATAAGGCAAAAAACATACTAAAGAAAAATAAAACCAAGTTGGATAAGATTGCAAAGGCTCTTCTTGAAAAAGAAGTCCTTACGGGAGAAGAAGTAAAGGAAATAGTTTATGGATCAAAAAAGAATAGAAAAAGCAGTAAAAGAAATAATTAAAGCTATTGGAGAGGATCCGGATAGAGAAGGTTTAAAGCGTACTCCCAAGAGAGTAGCTAAGCTATACTCCGAGCTTTTTAAGGGTATAGATGAAAACCCGGAGAAGGCTATAAGAGTTTACAGCACACCTCATTATGACGAAATTATAATATTGAAAGATATATCGTTTTATTCTTTTTGTGAACATCATATTTTGCCTTTTTTTGGAAAAGTTCATATTGCTTATATACCCAAGGATGATAAAATAACCGGTTACTCCAATTTGATAGAGATAGTTCAGGTTTATTCCGAACGTCTTCAATTACAGGAAAGAATGACAGCTCAAATAGCAGATTCTATAATGAATGTTTTGAAACCTATGGGAACTCTTGTAATAATCGAGGCAAGGCAGCTTTGTTTGGAAATACAGGGGCTTAAAAAGATTGGTCAGAAAACAGTAACTTCTGCGATAAGAGGTGCATTTAAGAAGGAGACAACCCGTCTCGAAGCTTTGAATCTTATTGGTTATGAGAGTTAAAAAGAAAACAATTCAGAATTTAAGTGACGCTGAGGCTGTTGTGGAAGCTGTAGGTGTTTCTAACGATGTTAAGGAAACTATGGCTGAAAAGGCTATTTTTCGAGTATTAGAGATAGAAGAGGTTTCATCTCCTGCAGCTAATGTGATAAAGCAAGTTGCAATTTCTCGCGGCAGCGACGCTGTTGTTCATCGAAAAGTCATTAAGAACGATATCGAAAAATCTACAGTGCTTCTTCCCGGAACAATTCGGGAACTTAGATTGATTTCAGAAGAGTTAAAAAAGCAACCTTTTGGATTGCCGGTAGTAGGCGAAAAAATCCTGGAGATATTGAATTGCGAAAACTCTTTACCGGCTTTTTCGATTATGGGTGTTCTTAATGTTACTCCTGATTCTTTTTCCGATGGCGGAGATTATTTCAGTGAGAAAGATGCCCGGAAACGATTTGTGGAAATAGAGAAAGAAGGGGCAGATATTATTGACGTCGGGGCAGAATCTTCCAGACCGGGTTCTAAAAGGTTGGAGATTGAGGAAGAATTAAGTAGGCTCGGGGGGATTTTTCCTCTGTTTGAGAAAAGCTCTATACCGGTTTCAATAGATACTTACAAATCAAAAGTAGCTGAGACAGCTCTGTCGTTTGGAGCAAAAATAGTTAATGATATCTCTGCTCTTAGAATGGATAAGGAAATGACAAAAGTAATACGTGATTATAACTCAAAAGTTATTCTTATGCATATGAAAGGAACTCCTGAAACAATGCAAAAAGAGCCCTATTATGATGATGTTATGAAAGAAATCGGAGAATTCTTTGAGGAAAGAATTGAATTTTGTCTTTCAAACGGAATTGACGAGGATAAGATAATATTAGACCCGGGAATTGGATTCGGAAAAAGGCAGGAAGACAATTTAACGATTTTGGCGGAATTAGAAGAGTTTAATTCGTATGGTTTTCCTATTCTTATAGGAACGTCAAGAAAATCATTTATTGGCAGAATAACTGGTAGCGATGCTAAAAATAGGCTGGATGCTTCTATAGCTACTGCAGTTTATTCTTATTTAAAAGGTGTTTCAATTTTCAGAGTACATGATGTAATACAAACCCGAAATGCTCTTTCGGTTATTTCTGCACTCGGAGAAAGAAAATGATTGGTTTTTCCTGGTTAGATGCTGTCGATATTCTTATTGTAACAGCCCTTGTTTTCACGATTATAAGATTTTTTACCAATACGAAATCACTACCTATGCTTACAGGGCTTATGTTAATTTTGATTCTTGCTGCTTTAAGTAATGTACTGAATCTCCCGACAATGAAGATAATTATGCACGGCTTGAGAGATCTCTGGATAATTGTGTTTATAATAATATTTCAACCCGAGATAAGAAGAGCGCTCATTAACCTTGGAAAATCGAGCAGGTTCGGATATTTTATTCAGGAAGCAATTGAAATTGTTTCCGAAGAGGTAAGTAAAGCTATTATACAATTATCTGACAAAAGAATAGGTGCTTTAATTGCTATAGAGAGGAAGGTCCCTCTTGATGCTTATATCAGGACGGGAATTAAGATGGAAGCGGTTGTTTCTTCTGATCTTTTAGTTTCAATATTTTCAATATATTCACCTCTGCACGATGGAGCGGTAATAATACAGGAAGATCGTATTGTTGCAGCTAAAAGTATATTGCCGCTGACGGATCATCCGGATCTTAGCCCTACCTTAGGAACAAGACACCGGGCTGCTATTGGTCTTACTGAAGAAACAGATGCAATATGTCTTGCAGTGTCGGAAGAAACAGGCTCAATATCTATATCTGTAGGGGGAGACTACTACGGTGATTTAGATGTTAAAGAACTTAAATCAACTATACAGGATATGTTAAGTAAATAATTTATTTTAAAAAAAGGAAAGGGAGGGAATTAATTTGTTTTTTAAGAAATTCATCCAAAAGCAAGTAATAGGGTTTTTTTCTGTATCTGTTGTTTTGTTTTTAGTATATCTATACACAATTGCCCCCACTGTTTCGCTATGGGATTGCGGGGAGTTTATAGCCTGTTCTCACATATTAGGAGTGCCTCATCCTCCGGGAACGCCTTTTTACATTTTATTGGGAAGGGTTTTTAATATTCTTCTTCCTTTTAAGGAAGTTGCGAAGAGAATAAATTTTATTTCTGTAATTTCAGGAGCTTTAGCGGGAGGTTTTCTGTACCTTATAATTCTAAACGTGTTACGCAGATTCAAAGAAAATAAAACGGGAAAACTTTCTCTTGACAATCATCTTATTGCGGTATTCTCATCTATAGGTGCCGGTTTCTGTTTTAGTGTCTGGGACAGTTCTGTAGAAGCTGAAGTATATGCTGCCTCACTTTTGGTTATTGCACTTGGTTTATGGTTAATTCTCAAGTGGGAGGATAACAGGGGTAAGTTAGCAAATAATAATTTATTGCTTCTTTTAGTTTATCTATTAGCGTTATCTGTCGGCATTCATCTTCTGCCGTTACTTCTAATACCTGGAATTCTTGTATTTATACTTTTAGTAGACTGGAAAGTATTTAAAAATCCGAAACTTATAACTGCTGCACTAATTCTTGCTGTAATTGCTGTTTCCACCTATTTGTATTTAATAATAAGAGCGCAGGCAAATCCGGGTATAAATGAAGCGAATCCCACTACATGGGTAAAATTATTGGATGTGATATCAAGGAAACAGTACGGAAGAGATAATATATTCGTCAGACATACTTCATGGCAAACCCACTATGGGGTATTACGTGCATTAATGGAGCAAATTAAGGTTTTCTTTAAGTATTTCTCATGGCAATTTTTCCCATATCCGAGAGAGAATACAAATGTTTTACTTCGCTATATTTCGATATTAGGGACATTTATGTACGTTTTAATTGGCATTTGGGGTATGTTTGTGCATTTCGAGAGAGACAGGAAATCCTTTTATTTAATTTTTATACTTTATGTGCTGGTTACCATAGGATTGGTGGTTTATTTAAATCACGAATTTTCGCCGTCGGATCCCAATCCGGCACATCAACCCAGAGAGCCTAGAGAAAGAGATTATTTCTGGACCGCCGGGTTTTTCTTTTTTATGTTTTATGTGGCACTCGGTTTATACTGGATGTATGAACAATTAAAGAAAAGAAAAATTGTTCCTGTATATTGCGTTGTTCTTTTAAGTTTTATTATGGGTTTTATTCCTTTAGTCTCAAACATAAAAAGTCATGCAAACAGAAGAGGGAATTGGATTGCTCATAATTACGCGTATAATCTTCTTTCCTGCCCCAGGGACAATTCTGTGTTTTTTACTAACGGAGACAATGATACATTTCCTCTCTGGTTTCTTCAGGAAGTTAAAAATTTCAGAAAATTTGATTCCGAGAAAAAGAAAGGTGTTCGTGTAGCATGTTTCGCTCTTATGAATACAGAATGGTATATCAGACAGATGAAGGACGATGGTATTCCAATGGATTTTGGGTCACCTTTTAAAGGAACTTATTATGAGAGCGTATATTTAAGAGATAAAAGAAGCAAAAAGACAGAACAGGGATTCGAGGATTGGATTATAGATAATTTAACTTACTTGAGAACCAAAGATGGGAAGATAATACTACGCAAGGATATTGCTACACGTCTTATCATTCTTTGTTCTCAGGGTATAAAGCCGACGTATAACGACATTATAATGAATTCGGATTCTTTTGTTCAGAAATATATAAAAGATGATTTCAATCCTTCCATAAACATTTATTTTTCTAATACTGTATCGCCGGGCAATAAAAGTTGGTTAGATGACCACTTATTGTTGGAAAGCTTTGCATATAGATTGGTAGGAAAAAAAGGTAAAAATATGATTGATTTTTCTCGTTTTTTTGAGGTGTTTGATAAGTTTAAATTTAATTCATTTTTAAATCCAAATGTCTATATAGGAACTTCTGCCCAGAGAATAGCGCGGAATTATATTTTTACTTTTTATCAGTTTGGTTTTAGTTTAATGGAAGAAGTAATGTCTTCGAATAAGCAAATAACTAAAGCAAGGCATAGGGTAGAGTTAACTAAAGAAGAAAAAGAGAAACTAACAAAATCAGCTAAATTGTTAGCAAAATGCTTAGATCTTACTACGGATTATTCCTCAATGATATCCATTTTTAATGAGTTAAGACTGGTTTACTTTTCTTTAGGAACACCGGATAGTCTAGCAAGGTTTATCGAAAAGGTTCCAGAAGAGCAATTTTTTTCGGAACTGCATTTTTTCAAAGGTCAATTACAGCTGGATAAGTTGGTATTGAATAAAGATATAACAGAAGAAGAGAAGAAAGCAATGGCCCTGAAATCAGAAGAAGAGTTCAGATTGGTTTTGGATTCCGAGAAAGATGTAAATAACGTAAATGGTTATATAGGATTGTTGGATTTATATGAGGAGTTAGGTTATGAAAGCGAGAAAGAATCTTTAATAGCAACAATAATAAATAAACCCAAAGTTTACACTAGCGTTTTTATGTACAATTATGATTTTAAAAAAGATACTGTAATGTCTGTTTATCTTTTAAGAAAATGGTTGGAGGTAAATCCATATGATAATAAAGCTAAAGTATTGCTTGATTCTCTTAGTACTAATTTTTAAGATTAATGGTTGCAGGAAAGCGTCTCTTCCTCATTCGATAGGAGCGAGGGATGAAGTCATTCTTATTGCTCCTTCTGAATTTAGAGTAGATTCTTTTATTAATGGACTGGAGAAAGTAGAGTATTATCCGACACCAGAGAAAGTTTTTAATGTAAAAAGGGTAGGATTATCCGAGTTTGATAGATATAAGCACTGGAGAAACGTAATTATTGTAGGTAATTCTAATGAAAGTTATATCAACGACTTATTGGGAGAAAAAGCAAAAGAAGAACTCGGAGATGGTGCGCATCCTTTCTTAGAAAAGGATCTGTGGGTACGTCTTCAGACGGCCATAGTAATAACTGGTGCCACTACCGAAAAGACTCAGCAACTTCTTGATCGTTCGATAGGTACTATTTATAGGGTTCTTAGAGAGGAAGAAAAAGAAAGATTTTCAAGAGTGGTTTATATGCAGGGTTACCAGGAGAAGGAAACGAAAAAAATGGAAACTTTATTAGGAGCATCTTTCGATATTCCCTTAGGTTACAGGTTGTCTAAAAACGAAGATGGTTTTATGAGTTATATAAGGAGGAATCCAGATAGATTGGTTACTCTTTTGTACAGACGGGAGCCCATAAATAATCCAGTTAAATTTCGTGATAGTCTTTTCGCAGAATATTTCAAGGGAGATGAGGTTTTTGATGATAGCATTCCTATATCTTCTGATGGTGAAAAAGTTCGATTCTTAAAATTACCCCTATTTGATACTATAAAATTTAAAAATGAAAAGGCAATTCGAATTAAGGGGGTATGGAGAAATGATAAAGTGCCGGGAGGCCCAATGGGTGGTCCTTTTATTAGTTATATCTTTCAAAAAGATGGAGTCTGGTATTTTCTTGATGGGCATGTCTTTGCTCCCGGGAAAAAGAAATGGCCTTTCTTAGAGGAAGTCAATATAGTGCTTAATACGTTTAACAAGGAAAATTGAATGGGAGATCTTACAGAAAAGATAAAAGATAAAGTACATGAAACTATAATAGGACAGGATGAAATATTAGAATTAATGTTAATTTCTGTTTTTTCAGAAGGACACTGTCTGATTGTTGGCGTGCCAGGGCTTGCTAAGACTTTGTTGGCAAGTACCTTAGCCCGAGCTCTTGGCCTGTCCTTTTCACGAATACAATTTACGCCTGATTTAATGCCAACCGATATAACGGGGACTGAAATTATTAAGGAAAGCAGGGAAAGAGAAAGATTTTTTGACTTTGTGAAAGGTCCGGTGTTTGCAAATTTTGTTTTAGCTGACGAAATTAATAGAGCACCTCCTCGTACCCAGTCAGCACTGCTCGAAGCGATGCAGGAGGTAAGGGTCACTTACGGTAAGAAAGTTTATCCTATTGAATCTCCTTTTTTCGTTATAGCCACTCAAAACCCTATTGAACAGGAGGGGACTTATCCTCTTCCTGAGGCGCAGCTTGATCGCTTCATGTTATCACTCAAAATAGATTATCCGAAGAAAGATGAAGAAAAGGAGATAATTGCAAATGCGCCAAGGAGTTTTTCTTCAGAAGTTAAAGCTGTAACCAATGCAAAAGAATTACTGAAGTTTCAAAATGAAATCAGATCAATACCTGCTAGTAAAAAGGTTATAAATTATATTGGTAAACTTCTCAGGAATTCGAGACCGAAGTTAAGCGAAATTGAGCTAGTTAAGAAATATGCGGAGTGGGGGATAAGCCCAAGAGGTGGTCAATATCTTCTACTTGGTGCTAAAGCAAGAGCTTTTCTCCATGGTAGACCTACTCCTTGTGAGGAGGATGTAAAGAGTATTGCTCACGCTGTATTTGATCATAGAATTATCGTTAATTTTCTTGCAGAGGCGGATGGGATTTTACCTGAAAAGCTAACAGAAGTTATTTTAAATGAGACGAATTAATTTTCAGTCTGAGTTAAGAAGTGTTTTTAAAGAAATTGGGCAAATTGCTAAAGAATTGGGTTTTTCCGTATATCTTGTGGGAGGCCCCGTTCGCGACATATTGCTCGGTCGATCTTTTCAGGATGTTGATGTGGTGTGTGTTGGAAACGCGGTGAAATTGGCTAAAGTTTTTAGTAAGAAAGTGAAGGGAGAATTTATATATAGGCGTAGATTCCCTAATGCCACAGTTAAGTGGAATGGCTCCGCAAAAGTTGATTTTGTATCGGCCCGCAGTGAAATATATCCCAGAAATAGAGTTGGTCTTCCCAGAGTACGAAGAACAAAAGATCTCCTGGTTGACCTAAAAAGAAGGGATTTTACTGTTAATGCAATAGCTGTTGATTTAAATCCGAAAGACTTTGGAAACTTATACGATCCTTTTGATGGTCTTCTGGATTGCCAGAAAAAAGTTCTTCGTATTTTACATCCAAATAGTTTTAAAGAAGATCCCACCAGAATTTTTAGAGCCATAAGATTCTCTATGGAACTTTCTTTTCAATTAGAAGAAAGTACAAAGAAATTACTTTACAGAGATCTGAAATTTCTTAAGGAGCTTTCACAACAGCGGTTATGGAAAGAAATCAAAGTGTGTTTGAACGACGGTTCGGATATACTAAATTATCTAAAAAAGTATGGAGCTTTAAAGGTTTTGGGCTTTTCTTATCCGGGGCAGGGGTTTTTGGAAAGGGTAGATGTAGGTTCGCTTCAGTTTGAAGTAAGCCCGGTCAATACTTTAACAATGGCACTCTTGGAAAGAAAGCCGGTTCGTGGCTATACTTTTGAAAAGAATTTTATTCAACAAATTAAGTATATAAGAGAAATTAATAATAAAACTCTTCGCAATATTGAAGTGGTACATAAACTTTTCAAACTTGAGGATTACTCTTTGTTGTACTTATTTGCCAAATATCCGAAAAACTCGATAATAATCGAGAATTTCTTTGACAACAGAGAAAAACTTAAACCTGAATTAAACGGAGAAGAGATTAAGAGGTTAGGAGTTAATGAAAGTCCTGAAATAGGACATTTAATGAAAAGAATAACAGAAGGCAGATGGATTGGAAAGATAGCTGATAGGAATGAAGAAGTTGAATTAGTAGAGAGATATTTAGGAGGTAAAGATGTCAGTTGGTAAATTGAGAGAATGGATATATAAACTCGGGAGGTATATTTGAGACTGACGAGAAACGGAATTTATTAGTTGAATTACAAAATGAAAGCAGAAAAAAGAACTTCTGGGCTGATACAAAAAAAGCAAAAAAGACTATGCAAGAAATTCAAGAAATAGAATCTCTTATCAAGGAATGGGAAGAATATAAAGAAAGCGTTGAGTATCTTTCTGAGATAGAAAGTTTAGGAGAAAGCCCTGAACTTATAGACAAGGAAGAAAAGAAAATAAGAAGTAAATTAGAGGATTTTGAATTAAGAATTGTTCTTTCGGGAGAAAATGATAAGAAAGATGCTGTTTTGTCCATACATCCGGGTGCCGGTGGTACCGAATCCTGTGATTGGGCTTCAATGCTTTTCCGGATGTATACAAGATGGATAGAAAATAGAGGTTATAAGTATAAACTTATAGATTATCAAAAAGGCGATGAAGCGGGGTTGAAAGACGTGACTTTAGAAGTAAAAGGCGAATTTGCGTATGGATATCTTAAAGCTGAACGTGGAATTCATCGTTTGGTTCGTATCTCGCCCTTTGATTCGGGTGCAAGAAGGCATACTTCATTTGTGTCTGTTTTCGTATATCCTCTCCTGGATGATGATATTGATATAGAAATAAAAAGCGAAGATATTGAACTTGAGACTTTCAAATCTTCCGGCCCCGGCGGTCAGCATGTGAACAAATCAAACACGGCTGTTCGCTTAATACATAAACCAACCAATATTGTCGTAACATCACAAAGTGAACGTTCTCAGATGCAGAATAGAATGATTGCAGAAAGGATTTTGAAATCCAAATTGTATCAAATGCGTATGGAAGAATTAGATAAGGAAAGACAAGAAATGGAAAAAAGTAAAAAAGACATTGAATGGGGGCATCAAATACGATCTTACATTCTTCACCCTTATCAAAAAGTGAAAGATCATAGAACAGGTACTGAGATTGGAGATGCAAAAAAAGTACTCGATGGTTATATAGATATTTTCATAAGAGATTACCTGCGATCGGAGGCGGGTAAGAATGAATGATAAGGTTATAGTTACTGGTGGAGCTGGTTTTATAGGTTCTCATCTGGTAGATAGATTGATTTCTATGGGTATAGAGGTTTTGGTTATAGACAACCTTTCGAGCGGTTCAGAAAAGAATTTAAATAAAAAGGCTGAATTCTTAGAAAAAGATATCTGTGACCAGGATATAGATAAGGTAATAGAAAAGTATTCACCGTCTTTCATTTTTCATCTTGCTGCTCAGATCGATATAAGAAAGTCTTTAGCGGATCCTCTCTGGGATGAAGGAATAAATATAAGAGGTACTTTAAACTTATTGGAAGCTGCAGCTAAAGCGAAAATAAAAAAAATTATTTTTGCTTCAACCGGAGGAGCTATTTATGGAGAGGCAAAATATGCGGATGAGAAGTTATTACCCAGGCCTTTATCTCCGTACGGTGTAGCTAAATTAAGCTGTGAGAATTACTTAAGGGTATACTCAGAGTGGAAAAATGTGCCTTTTACATCATTGAGGTATGGAAACGTATATGGTCCGAGGCAGGACCCTTATGGTGAGGCGGGTGTCGTGGCAATATTCTGCAGCCAGTTAATAAAGAATGAAAAATCTATATTATACGGTCAGGGTACTATGATCAGAGATTATATATACGTTTTAGATGTGGTTGAAGCAAATATTGTGGCTATGGATAGGGGAGAAGGTAGTACATACAACATAGGGACGGGGAAACCAACCACTGTTTTAGAGCTGTTTTCTCTATTGAAAGACATTTCTGGTAAAGATTTTGAACCTGACCTGGCACAAGCCCGTGAAGGAGAAATTTCGGAAATTTATCTGAATTGCAAAAAGGCAGAAAATGAATTAAGATGGGAGCCTAAAATTAGCCTTAAGCAAGGACTTCAAGAAACATTTAGATGGTTTAGTTCTTATTCGGAATAGTTTTTACTGTTTATTAAATTTAATTATTAAAAATCTTAATCTCACTAATTCTCGACTATACCACCATTTACATAAACTCTCCTAATAAGTAAATATTTAGCCCTTGACACGAGGTTGTTTTTTCCGTAGACTGATTTCTATAATGAGCATCGAATTTATCGTAAAAAATTCCTATGCCAGAATAAATTTAGGTTTTCGTTACAAGAAGTTTATTTAAATTTAACAATTAATTAAGTAAGAAAAGGGGGTATTATGAAGAAACTAAGTTTAGTATTAGTCGTATTGTTTTTTGTCAGTATGGTTACCTATGGTGCGGGTTGGTCTGATGATGGTACTGTTGTAAGATTAACAACAAGTTCGGATAAAGTCGGTATAGGTACAACAAATCCGTCTCAAAAGCTGCACATAGCTGGTAATGTGTATCTTCCCTATAACAATAAAGTGATTTTTGGGGGTGCGTCGATAATGGGATATTTAAGTGGTTATGGTGGCTTAAGAATTTATGGAAATGGAGGAGGTTCTAATAATCTTGGTATTACTGTTGATCCTTCGGGACGTATCGGTATCATGAAGTCGACTGCAAGTTATCCGTTAGATGTAAATGGTACGATAGCGATGACGGGATTCAGATTGACGACAGGTGCTTCTAGCGGTTATGTTTTAACTTCCAATAGTAATGGGGTAGGGACCTGGCAGCCGGCTGGCGGAGGTGGTGAAACGTCTTATTGGGATGAAAATGATGGTGATATTTATTATGATGTTGAAGGTGGAAATGTTGGTATCGGGACGCCAACTCCAAATTCAAAATTGAGTGTTGTAGGCAGTGCTGAGGGCATTTCGGGGAAATTTATTGCTATTTACGGTGAAGTCCCCAGTTCAATGGGGAGCTCAATCGGCGTCTACGGCAAAGGTGGCGGCAGTCTTGGCCACTCTTACGGTGTTTTAGGCGAGGGCAATAATTATGGTATCTACGGCGCAAGTGACTGTTATGGCGTCTACGGCGAAGGCGGCACTAGCTTTGGTGGTTTTGGCGTCTACGGCGATGGCTACTATGGTGTCTATGGCAAAGGTGTCAATATCGGTGTCTACGGTGAAGGAGGTGACTTTGATTTTTATGCTGTGAGTTCGTCTGGGAAAAGTTATTTTGCCGGTAAAGTCGGTATAGGGACAACAAGTCCTCAATCAAAGCTTGATGTCAGTGGAACAATCACTGCCGATGAAATCGAGGTTCAGTCGGATGGTTTGCCTGATTTTGTTTTCGAAGACAATTACAAGTTGATGTCTCTCGGTAAACTCGAAAGACATATTAAAAAAGAAAAAAGCTTGCCCGGTATTCCTACAAACAAGGAAGCAATAGAAAATGGGGTAAAATTAGGTGACATGCAGGCGAAGCTCTTACAAAAAGTCGAAGAATTAACTTTATATGTTATTGAGCTAAATAAAGAAGTAGGAGATTTAAGGAAGGAAAATAATGAATTGAAGCAAAAAATGTCCTTGTTATCAAACTGATGCAGAAGCGGGGAGGCAACTAATGAGTTTATTAATACTAATATTTTTAATTAATGCCGCCGAGATGAAACCCCTTGCCGATTCCGATTCGCTGGAGGTTAGAACAAGTGCTGTAACTGCCTCAGAGGAAGGGACTTTTCCATATTCATTCGGAGAGGATGATTACTCTGTTGGTTTCAACAAGGGTAGTATATCCACAAATACTCCTGAAGAAAACATAAATATAGCAGGTGGAACAATTAATATAAGAATAAAACTTTTAAGCCTCCCTATGCGAGGCGGCAAGGACTATGATTTATATCTTACCTATAATGGTTCTCCTCTATCTCTGACGGAAGCAGGTTATAGCGAATTTTTCAGGGATAATTTTCCGGATGATTGCTATTCGCTCTTTGGATGTGCTTTAGATCCAGAGGGTTATCTACAGGAAAATTTAGGTGTTAACGATTTTAAAGTAACATCGGACATAGGTAACTGCGGTCTGGGATGGAATGTAATGCCCGGAGAACTCTCTTATACTCCGCGAAATCTTGAGACAAACGTTCCGTGTTGTCCCGGGGATTCTCAAACGACAGGTTTTATCAATCTCAATGATGCAGGTAGTTTTGGGCTATCCAGGTACATATACGATGGATCCGAACCCTGGATTGTTGAAAATAAATTAGATTGGGCTGTAGATTTTTTAAACAATACAGATGCAACACTATATACGCCTGACTATACCTATAGATTCGGATTTCCGATAGATGAAGAAGATCCTTATTCTACTTATACAAACTATCCGAATAATCCAGGTAATGAGGATAAAGATAAAAGAACAATTCTTTTGTTATGTCAGATGACGGATCGTAATGGGAATTATATAAATTTCAAATGGTCGGGTAATGCAAATGCTGATGAGGAAGGACTTAGTACTCCTGGAGAGGGTGCTGGCCTTAATTGCTACCGAAATTATCCTCCACCAGCGGCGAGAGTACCTAAAAAGATTTGTACTCCCACGGATACATGTTATATTTACAGAAAAACAATAGAACCCGACACAAACGAAAGAATAAGAACTGAAGGTGGCCCTGGAGATCCTTTTTATTGTTTATGGAATTTTTATGTAATAGATTCTATAGTAAATGAAGTAAAAGACAATGAATATTTTGTGGTGAAATTCCACTATCATCAAGTATGGTTAGAAAATACGATAGAGTACTTTTATGGGCGTCAGTTTATACTTTTAGATTCGATAGAATTCAAAAGAAATGGAGAGAGAATTAAACCTCCTTACAGATTTTCATACGCAGTAGACAGGAATGATACTCCCGAACTACTTCCGGGCGAGCTCTCAGGATTTCAAACTCCCGACGGAGCGCAGTACGAATACGAGTATAAAACTATGGAGGATGATAGGTATACATATACTGATGAGGGTGGCTACGATCATTATGTGTTAACACAATATCGTGCTATTGACTGGAAAAAAGTCATTCTTCCGGAAACTGGGAGTGAATCTGCTTATACTTATAGATATAAAGATGAACCATATTTGAGTTTAGCTTCAGTGGGACCAAAATGTCCAAGTTTTGGACGATGTTATCTGCCTGAACCGTATTACGAGGGATTCTACTCGAACACACATACATATTATCCTATTTATAAGGAATGCCGGGTATACTTTCCGCAAAACGGAAGCACAATTTACTATTTTATAGATGCGGCTTATTTCGAGGACCATCTTGAAGTTGTTGATAGAGATGATCAGTACAATGACTGTTGCGATATTTGTCCTTCACTTATCAAACCTTTCGAGAAAGAGGAATTTTACGGTAGGCCGTATAAGATAGTAGAGAATGATGGTATTTGGAATCCGGAGCTTTCTCGTCAGGAAATTACACTTAACTACTGGGTTTTAGGAGATAAGATAGTTCCCGAAAAAGCAGGCAGGAGAAGTTTGCATCCTGTATTGAAATATAAACTTTTTCAGAATTTACCTGCGCTTGCTGTTGGCGGATTGACATCAGGTGATACAGTAAAAGCATACAAATATACCAAGTACGATAAATATGATAACAAAACCGAGTATGAGTTTTTAGGAGATGTTATATATGATGAAACCTGGGTGGATGAGAATGTTACATTAGATGGACAGACATGGAAAAACAAGAATTTGCCTACTTTAGTAGATATAATGACCGAAGATAATTGGATAGTAAAGACGGTTTACCTTTATCAGGATATTCAGGATTATGATAATTGCAATTTTTGCCATCTTCCATGGTTCATAGAAAAGTATAATTATTATTCAGATCTCGTCAGTAAAACTATATTCCAATATGATAGCTATAGTGAAATGCCCTTGGTTAGTGTTCCTGCAATTATGTGTGCTTATTCCGCAAGCTATTATAAAAGAGGAAATGTCACAAAAAAAACTGAATTAATTAATAATACAGATACAAGGATAAAAAAATATCAATATGATAGGTGTGGTAACCTTATAAAAATACGGGATTATATGGGATATGACTATGAATATGACTATTGTGATTTGTATGTATTTCCCGATACATTGGAATATCCGGATGGTTCAAAAGAGGATTTTGATTTTGATAAAAAAGGTAATCTTACTTCCGTTATAGATAGAAGTGGTATAGTAGATTCTTTTCAATATGATATTTATGGGAGATTAACTGAATTATGGAAAGGTGTTCCTGATAATATGAATTTACTTGGGAGATATCAGTATTATGATTTTGACAGGTATGCTCAGGAGATACTTTATTCTTCCGAAGGTACTCGTAGTAACGTTACTTATTATTATTACGACGAATTGGGAAGACTTGAGATGAGTAGGCAAGTACCTCATTTTGGTGAGGATATAATAAAGGAGTATTCTTATGATGATAATGGGCATATGATTAGGGAGACTGTTCCAAGATTTGAAGGTTTAGAAACCTACGCAGTAGAGAAAGAATTCGATTGTCTTGATAAAGTTATAAGAATAGAATATCCAAAAAGTCCTGGAGATCCTGATGAATATGTTGAATACTTTTATGACGGAGATATAACAGTTGTGTACGACGAAGAGGGAGATTCTACCAGGTTAATAGAAGACGCATCGGGTAATTTGATCGAAGTAGAGGATGCTCTTTTAAATAATACTTATTATGATTACGACATAAATGGGGATTTATTGTCAATAGAGGATGCAGAAGGAAAATTTAGTGACTTTGAATATGATTGGTTAGGAAATTTAGTCAGAAGGGAAGGCCCGGATAGGGGTGTCGATATATTCGAATATGATGCAAACGGAAATACAGTATATCATAAGAATAATTCGGGAGATGAAACTGAATTCGAGTATGACGAACTTAACAGAATTGAAATAAAACGGGTGAACAATCAGGTAAAAGAAACATACTATTATGATGATTATGATAATATTGTATGGGGTAGCTATGATCCTCCTGGCATTTTAGACTATCCCGAAGGAAGACTAATAGGATTTCAAAATCCAAATGTCCGGGAAGTGTATTTTTACGATAGTCTTGGTAGAATGGCACAGAAAAAAGTTATATCTCTTACCGATAGTCCAGAAGAACTTGATTTCGAATATACTTATGACCTTAAAGGTAGAGTGACTAAACTACAATACGGAGACGGCTATAAGGTCGAGTATGATTACGACCACTTTGATAATATTTCCTCAGTAGAAATTAATGATGGAGAGACTGTTACACTCTCATCCACAGCATCGGGTCTCTTAAGTGGTGTTCATTTTCCCGGAGAAGTTATAGATACATTTGAGTATTTACCAAGGAATTGGATGGAATCTATAGAAATTTATGGTCTTCCTGATTGGTATCAGAGAGATTTCGAGTATAACAAACGAGGAGAACTTAATAGAATATGGTATTGGGATTACTCTATATCGGCGACTGAGGTAACAGAGGCAGAATATACATATGACGCTCTTGGAAGACTTAAGCATGAGTACAGATATGATACTGATACAGACCATGATTTTACGTATGATAAAGTTGGCAACAGAACCAGCGTCAATGATGACGCCTATGATTATGAAACAGGAACTAATAGGTTGATAGATGACGAAACCAATGAATATGAATACAACGATATAGGATATATAAGCTCAAAATCTAATTTAGTAGATGGTACGACAAATTTCATTTATGACGCTGAAGGCAGGCTTGTCGGTGTAGAACTCCCCGATGGAGAAAATGGTTACAAGTACTATTACAAAGGACTCAAAAGAATAAGAGAGGAGAAAATAACGGATATCGAACACACACAAACATTTGAAGGTGTCTTATATTCCTGTAAATTAAAATGGAAGAACCTTCCGGAAGCTGTACTGGAAGCGGTTTTTATGAGTGATGATAATAATGAACTCGGAACTCAATTATTGAATCAAATAAACGGTACTCATGATTGGATAGAATTTTCCGAAATTATTCCACCGGAGGATTTACTTCCAGGTACTCATACCGTAAAATTAAGGGTAAGGAAAGTGGTGTCGGATCCTCCTAGAGATAGCTTATGGGTTGGCGACATGAGTATAGATTTATTATGGGAGGATGGTGGTATAAGCGGAGATGTAGAACAGCCAACTGATTATTTCTACGATGATGCCGGGAATCTTATACTTGTGAATTCAGTGGGAAGTGGTACTGCGGCGAACGTTGTACAAAATCCTGGTTTTGAGACAGGTGATTTGAGCGGTTGGTCTGTGTGTGGTGGGTACGGTGGGGGAGTAAGTGATAATTTTGATGAATATGAAGGAGAATATAGTTTAGTCTTTTCC
>CAZHNS010000035.1:0-19520 GCA_964534175.1 uncultured bacterium
AGGGTCGTTAGCTCAATCGGCAGAGCACCGGCCTTTTAAGCCGGGGGTCGAAGGTTCGATTCCTTCACGACCCAGATTTATAAATAGGATAGAAATTTTTTTGGAGGGCACATAAATTTGCTTGACTATTTTCATGATAAAGGAGCCTTTATAGAAGAACTCTCCTTGGTTGGGAGAAATAAGGGAGAATTAGTAGTTGAAGAAGGCGAACCCGGAGACCATATGTTTGTCATCGTAGAAGGCGAGGTAAAAGTTATACTTGAAAGAGGAAAGAAAGAAATTGTTCTTGCGACTCTGGGTAGAGGTAATTTTTTCGGGGAAATGAGTCTTTTTGGAGGTAACCCTCGCAGTGCGACGGTGCAAGCACTAACGGATTTAAAACTCTTGAAAATAACACGAGAAGATATTAATCGGTTAAGCAGTACAAATCCTAAATTATTAAGCGAGTTTACCATGGGTTTGTGCACCGAATTGTGCCAGAGAATTTCGGAGACGAATACTTCATTAGAAGCTTATTATCATATAAATAGAGCTACCTTAAAAAATCCTAAATTCAGGAACTTTTTACAAAAAATTTGGAATGAAAAGGAGGAATAAATGTTGGGAACGTTACTTTTGTTATTTGGTTTTTCGTCTTTCAACTCGGGCAGCGGGACATTTAATCTTTACTCTGCCCGAACCCTTCCGTATGCGACTCTTAATTTTAATGCAAGTCTCGGCGGGGCAACGGGTGATTTTGGTTCGTACAAACACATCTACGCTAATTCGAAATTCGGTTTTACATACGGTATTATAGACCCTCTCGAGATATATCTGGGGACTACAGTATACGAAAAATACGCGTACAGCGGTGGTATCTTTGAAGATGCCGACAATGAGTTTGGCTGGCAGAACCTATATGGTGGTATGAAGTTTTATATACCTGCTATTGGATCTATGGCAGAGGGAGATCAATCTTTCAAGTGGTTGGTTGGAGCACACCTGGGAACAGCATTTAACCCCTTTGAACCTGGTAATAGTAGCGAAATAGTAGGCAATCCCAATTATTTTAGTCCTGCGTATAAATACAGTCCGGATTTAATGATAGATCTCTTAAACGATCTTGAAATTTATCCTCTCCTTGCCCATATAAATATAGGTTATGTTATGAAAGGAAACATACAACCCTCCGGAGTCGAAAGGCCGGCTTTAATACGTTTGGGTGCAGGATTTGAAATAGCAGCCGGGCCGTTTACTCGTTTTGTTTTCGAAGCAAAAAACATAAGACCTGAAGAAGATTTGCAGGACACACTGATTGGGACTTTTGGTATCAGATTTATAGTACCTAAAAAGTTTTCTTTCGATATAGCGGTTGACCACGCTTTTAATGATTCAACCGACTTTGTACCTGATTTAGCGTTTGATTCAAAAGGTCAATGGAGATTCAAAGTAGGATTTACTTTACAGAGTACAATAATGGAGAAGAAAAAGGAAAAGGAACCTGAGAAGGGAACAATAGTTATGACAGTAAACGATATATCGACAAATGAACCTTTGGTTGCGATGGTAAATTTCAAGGATTCTCCACTTAGTTATGAAACCGGAGAAGACGGGAAGGTTACAATAGAAATTCTCCCGGGCGTTTATAATTTAGAGCTTTCTAAAGAAGGCTATCTCCCAAGGGAAGCTACTATTACGGTGAAACCTTCTTCGACCTTAAATATTAATACTGTTCTAAGAAAAGCAGAAAAAGAAACAGGTGTTTTCTCGGGTACGGTAAGTTCTTTCAGAGAAGAAATACCTCTTCAGGCAAGTATAGAATTTCTGGGAACAAAACTTAGCAATGTAGTCTCAGATGCGGTTAAAGGTATTTTCAAAGCTGAAGTTGATGCAGGCACTTATAATGTCCGGGTTTCAGCTGAAGGATATCTTCCGGAAACTTTCCCCGTAGAAATCAAAAAAGCTGAAACTACAATTAAGAACGTTAAACTTGTTAAAAAGTTAGAGAAAGAAGAAGTAATCGTTTTAAGAGGTATTAATTTTGCTTCAGGCCAGGCAGTCATTCCTCCATCAGAATATCCTGTCTTAGATCAAGTTGTACAGGTTCTAAAGGCAAATAAAAAGGTGAGAGTTGAGATAAGCGGACATACAGATTCAGTTGGTTCCGAAACCTACAATCAGGGTCTCTCTCAAAGAAGAGCTCAATCGGTCATGAATTATCTCATTCAAAGAGGAATATCTGCCAGTAGAATGGAAGCAAGAGGATATGGTGAATACCAGCCTGTAGCTTCAAATGGAACTCGCGAAGGTAGAAGACAAAACAGAAGAATTGAATTTAAAGTTCTTTCGACAGAATAGCGGAAGGACTGCGTAGACTTGGCTGCTTGATTTTTTTATAATTGAGTTTTAAAAAAGAACTTAACGAAGAACAAGGAAAGGCAGTTACGCACACTTCCGGCCCCGCTCTGGTACTGGCCGGGGCCGGAAGTGGCAAAACAAGAGTTATAACTTACCGAATAGCTTACCTTTTAGAACAAAAAAACGTAAAACCTTACCATATACTTGCAGTTACTTTTACAAATAAGGCAGCTGATGAGATGAAGGAACGTTTATATTCACTCGTCAGGAATTCTGTAAAAGGAATCTGGATGGGGACTTTTCATTCTATATGTGCTCGTCTCCTGCGTGAGTTTGCCGAGTGCACACCGTATTCGAAAAATTTTGTTATTTACGATACCCAAGACCAAAGCAACCTGATAAAAAATATTATAAAAGATTCCGGAATAGAAGAAAAAGCGCTCGATTTTTATTATGTTCATCGCATCATATCAAACCTTAAAAACAGTTTGATTGATGAAGATGAATTCAAACCCTACAATTATAAAACAGAAATGATTAAGAATATCTATCAGGAATACCAAAGAAAACTTAAGACGAATGACGCGATGGATTTTGACGATCTCTTATTTAACCTCTACACACTTCTAGATTCCAACAAAGAGATAAGAAAAAAATTAAATGATAGGTTTAGATACAAACTGGTTGACGAATATCAGGATACAAATCCGGCGCAATATCAGATATTAAAGAAATTATCGGAGAAGTATAAAGACATCTTTGTGGTAGGCGATGATGATCAATCCATATACGGCTTCCGGGGAGCGGATATAAACAATATTCTCGATTTTGAAGATGACTTTCCCAATTCAAAAGTTTATAAACTCGAAAGAAATTATAGATCTACTAAAAGGATTCTTGAGGTCGCCTCAAATGTTGTTAAAAATAACCGCCTAAGAAAAGGGAAAACATTATGGACAGAGGAGGAGATGGGCGAAAAGGTTGTGCTCTTTTCAGCTCTTACGGAAAAAGAAGAAGCCGCAAGGATAGTAAGTTTCCTGAAGAAAGAATTAAAAAAATACAACAGAAAGGATATACTTATTGCTTACAGAACAAATGCGCAATCAAGAGCAATAGAGGATGCGCTATTAAAAGAAGGTATTCCGTACGTAATCGTCGGAGGAGTAAAATTCTATCAAAGAAAAGAAATAAAAGACATTTTATCCTATGTGAAATTTGTAGTAAATAAAAATGATTCGATCTCTTTTTTCAGGATTTTAAATACACCGAGAAGAGGTATTGGCAAAGTAACAAGGGAGAAAATAGAAAAGGTAGCTAAGAATGAAAATATTTCTTTATGGGAAGCTTCGAATCGACTGGCAACGCAAGAGCCAAATATAGAGAATTTTATGAACCTTATAAAAGACTTTGATAAAATAGAACGTATAGATGAACTTATAGTCGCTATAATAGAAGAAACCCATTATATTGATATTCTGAAAGAGAAAGACACGATAGAATCTGAGAGTAAAATAGAAAACATCCAGGAATTACTTTCTGCTGTATATGAGTATACTGAGACCACAGGGAACCATGTTCCCGAAGATTATTTGATCGAGGTAGGGTTGAAAACCGATATCGATAGTTGGAGTCGGAATGATTCTGTTAACTTAATGACTCTGCATAATACGAAGGGATTAGAATTCGAAGTGGTTTTTATAGTGGGAATCAGTGAAGGACTTCTTCCTCATTATAGAAGCATTAAAGAAGGAAATATAGAGGAAGAGCGTCGCCTTTTTTATGTGGGTATAACCAGAGCAAGGAAGAAATTGTTTTTATCTTATTTCCTGAAACACGGAGCAGGATGGGAAAGCGGAAGAAGTATTATTCCTTCGACCTTTTTAAAGGAACTGCCACCCGCGGCTATTGATACGACTAAAGATTATACACCTGGCATAAAAAGGAAGAAGCAGTATATTTTAAAAGACAATATTAATGACGAGGAATGGGTGAATCATCCGATATTCGGAAGAGGTAAGATATTGGAAGTAGTGGATGGAGATAAATTGGTAATATCGTTTAACGGAACGATAAAAAAAATTAAGCGGAGGTTTTTCCAGTGAAAGAAGTTGACATAAAACATCTTTCGAAACTCGCTAATATAGAGTTGGACAAGGAAGAAGAAAAAATCTTGCAGGAAGATCTGAATAAAATTATCAAACACATTAGAAAGATTCAAGAAGTTCAGGTGAAAAAAACTCCAACTGCGGCCCACCTCCACGTCGAATCTTTGCCTTTAAGAGAAGATAAAAAAGATATACCTTTATCTGTAAAAGAGGTATTAGCAAACACACAAAGTCCGAGCAAAAATCATTTTACAATAAACAGGATGATAAATGAAGACGATTCTTGAATATCAGGAACAATTTAAAAAGCAGGAAATAACACCTCTTAGTTTGCTCGAGAGTTGCCTTGCAAATATAAATCCTTCTCTGAATGCTTATATAACAGTGACAGAGGAGTTTGCGAAAAAAGAACTAAAGAAGGATAGGGAAGGTAAACTAAAAGGTATACCTATTGCGATTAAAGATAATATAAATATAAAAGGCATACCTACTACCTGTGCCTCGAATGTTTTGAAGGGATTTATACCGCCTTTTTCAGCTACTGTGATCGAGCGAATCGAGAGAAACGGAGGGATTTTTACAGGTAAGACCAATCTCGATGAGTTTGGAATGGGCTCATCCACGGAAAGATCGTTCTATGGTCCTACTAAAAATCCTTTTGACCCGACAAAAGTTCCGGGCGGCTCGAGCGGTGGTTCGGCTGTTGCTGTTGCTTCCGGAAGTGCTGTTATTTCGCTCGGTTCCGATACAGATGGTTCGGTACGCCAACCTGCATCTTACTGTGGACTGGTTGGTCTTAAACCGACATACGGAAGAGTTTCCAGATATGGTCTGGTTGCTTTTGGCTCTTCTCTCGACCAGATTGGAATTATAGGTAGGAATGCAGAAGATGTGGGAATTATGCTTGAAGTAATAGCAGGATACGACCCAAAAGATTCAACTTCCTCAGAAAAGGAAATTGATGATTATCACAACCTGGCTGTAAGACCAAAAGGCATAAAAATCGGCGTTCCCGAGGAATACTTCAAACAAATAGACCCAGAAGTTTACTCCTCGGTTATGGAAATCAAAAAAGCACTCGAGAAAGAAAACATAACTTTTAAATCGGTATCCCTTCCGACTACAAACTATATTATACCGACTTATCAGGTAATTTCATACGCTGAAGCTTCTTCGAATCTTGCAAGATACGACGGAGTAAGATACGGCCTCCGCAAGGAAGGAGGGGACTTCCATGATACGATAAGAAAAAGCAGAGACAAGGGTTTTCTTCCGGAAGTAAAGAGAAGGATACTGGTTGGAACTTTTGTTCTTTCTTCAGAAGCTATTGCTGAATACTATGAGAGAGCTGATCTTATAAGAAGATTAATAACCGAGGAATTCAAAGAGGTGCTTAAAGAAGTAGATTGTCTCTTTACTCCAGCTACGCCAACGACTGCTTTTCCGATTGGAGAAAGGACCGATGACCCTATAAGAATGCATGTACCCGACCGCTTGACTGCCGGAGCAAACTTAGCGGGAATTCCAGCAGTAGTCGCGCCGGCCGGAATGATAGGGAAACTTCCCATAGGTTACCAGTTAATCGGAAGACCTTTTGACGAAAAAGGAATTCTTTCTATAGTTAGACTCGTAGAAAAAGTTGCACCATTTAAAGGATTTTTAAAGGAAGTCAGAGATGACTGAATACAAACCAACAATTGGCGTTGAAGTACACGCTCAGCTTAAGACCAACACAAAATTATTCTGCGGTTGCCCTTTGCGTTTTGGAGCAGACGCCAATACAAATGTCTGTTCAATTTGTCTTGGACTGCCGGGAGTCCTTCCTTTCCTGAATAAAAAAGCTGTAGAACTCGCTGTTAAAGCAGGTATTACTCTTAATTGTACAATTCACGAGAAATCCATTTTCGCGAGAAAAAATTATTTTTATCCTGATCTGCCAAAAGGGTATCAGATTACTCAATACAGATTTCCTATAGCAACCTCGGGTAAAATTCTTGTTGAAGGTAAGGAGATAAGAATAAAGAGGGTGCATCTCGAAGAAGAATCTGCTAAATCTATACACGAAGAAGATAAATCCCTTGTCGATTACAACAGATCGGGTATACCTTTGGTAGAAATTGTCACGGAACCTGATATAGACTCTCCGGATATGGCTGTTGCTTATCTTAAAACACTCCAGAAAATATTACAATTGGAAAATATATCCGGTGCAGTAATGGCAAGGGCTGAGTTCAGATGTGAGCCGAATATCTCCGTTAGTAAAGAAGAGGGTGTGCTTGGAACAAGAACTGAGGTAAAAAATCTTAATTCTTTTAAAGCGGTTAAGAAATCTCTTTCATCCGAAGTTAAACGTCAAATAGAAATTTTGGAGGCAGGAGGAATCGTTGAACAGGCAACGATACACTATTCCGAGGAAACAGGTAAAACCTGGGTAGCTCGGTCAAAAGAAGAATCTTCTGATTATAGATATTTTCCTGAGCCGGATTTGCCTCCACTGGTAATTTCTAAAGGGTGGATAGATGAAATAAAATCTACCGTGGGGGAATTGCCTGCCAAGAAAAAAGAAAGATATATGGAGCTCGGCATTTCTGAGGCTGAGGCAAAAATTATTTCAAATTCCGCCAAAGCTTCATCCCTCCTGGAAAAAACTTTAGAAATAGTTAATGAACCCATAGAAGTAAGCAAATGGATACTTAGAGATTACAGGAATCTTGAAGAGCCTGATATTTCTGCGGAAAATTTCGCGGAGATGATAAAAATGGTTTTAAGTGGTAAGATTTCAAGAAACGCGGGAGCTGAAGTCTTAAAGGAAATGGTACAAACAAAAAAAGCACCGGAACAAATTGTAAAAGAAAAAAATCTTATTCAAATATCGGACAGAGGTGCATTAGAAAAAGTTTTACTTGAGGTTTTCGAGGAGAACCCTGATGAACTTACTCGACTGAAAGAGGGAGAGAAAAAACTAACCGGGTTCTTCGTTGGACAGGTGATGAAGAAAACTAAAGGTAAAGCAGATCCTAAAGAGGTTTCACGGTTAATATCCGAGTATGAAAAAAAATATTAAAATCAAGAAAGCGTCTGTTCACAACTTAAAAGGAATAGACGTCGAAATACCACGTGATAAATTAGTGATTATAACCGGCATATCCGGTTCGGGCAAATCTTCACTCGCATTTGATACTATCTACGCAGAAGGGCAGAGAAGATATGTTGAATCTCTATCTGCTTATGCAAGACAATTCCTTGGGATAATGGATAAACCCGAAGTTCAATCGATAACGAACCTTTCTCCCACAATTTCAATAGAACAGAGAAAGCTTTCTCGTAACCCGCGTTCCACAGTGGGAACAGTAACAGAAATATACGATTATCTTCGTGTTCTTTTCGCGAGAACCGGAACCGCTTACTGCTATAACTGCGGAAAAGAAATTTCTTCCCAGACCGTTGATGAAATAGTTGCTCAAATTTTATCATACCCTAAAGGTTCACATCTATACATACTTGCGCCCATTGCCAGAGGGAGGAAGGGAACATTTTCTACTGAGTTAAAAAGAATCGAAGAGAAAGGATACGTGAGATTGATAATAGACGGAGAGGTTTTTGATATCGAAAATATTCCAAGGCTCGATAAGAATAAACCGCATAATATCGAAATAGTCGTTGATAGAATAATGCCTAAAAAAGAGATAAGGAGCAGAATAGCGGATTCTGTTGAAACAGCTCTCTCCGAAACCGAGGGGATACTGATTTTAAAAGATATAGACAAAGATTCGAGCAGGATATTTTCCACGCAGTTTGCCTGTCCGGACTGCGGAATAAGTTATCCTGAAATATCTCCCAGGTTATTCTCTTTTAACTCTCCTTATGGAGCCTGCCCGAAATGTCAGGGTATAGGGACTGAGATGGAAATAGACCCGGAGAATATTATTCATAACAAGTCATTATCTATACTCGAAGGAGCTATCGCTCCTGCTGGAGAACCCAGAGGAAGACTACTGCGGGAACTTGATTCTGTTTCATTGAAATATGATTTTGACTTAAACACACCCTGGGAAGATTTAGAAGAACAAGATAAGAACAAAATACTATTCGGTACACACGATTGGGAAGGAATAATCCCATACCTGGACAGAAGGCACCTTAATACCGAGTCCGATTGGATAAGAAGTGAAATAGAAAAATATATGGTGGTAACTCCGTGTGGGGAATGCAGGGGAGCACGCCTCCGAAAAGAAGCCTTATCTATAAAAATTCAAGGCAGAAACATCCATGATATAGCAGAAATGAATATATCTGAGGCAAGAAAATTCGTAGAAAAAATAAAATTCAATGATGAAAGACAAAAAATAGCCACCGAATTAATAAGAGAGATTCTCCACCGTCTTCGTTTCCTGGAAGACGTAGGAGTAGATTATCTAACTCTTGAGCGGTCGACCCAGACTCTTGCGGGAGGAGAAGCCCAGAGAGTGCATCTTGCCACTCAGATAGGTTCCGGGCTGGTTGGAATTATCTACATTCTCGATGAACCGACAATAGGACTTCATGAAAGAGATATACTGCGTCTCATTAAAACCTTAAAATCCCTGAGAGATATAGGCAATTCTGTAATTTTAGTAGAGCATGATTTTAAAAGTATTTTATCCGCAGACTGGGTAATTGACCTTGGACCTGGAGCCGGAACAAGAGGCGGAAAGGTTGTTTTTGAGGGTACTCCGGGTGAATTAAAAAAGAACGGGAAAACAATAACAGGCAAATATCTATCGGGTAAAGCAAAGATTGAAATTCCGCCGAAGCGGAATAAAACGGATAAAAACAAAATTATTAAAATTATGGGTGCGAGAGGAAACAATCTTAAAAATATCAATATTGAAATACCTTTAAACTGCTTTGTTTGTTTGACCGGGGTATCGGGCTCGGGCAAAAGTACTCTGTTAATCGATATTCTATTCAGGGCCCTCGCCAGAACTTTCCACGGCTCGAGATACCTGCCTCTCCCTCACGAAAGAATTGAAGGAATAGAAAATATCGATAAAGTCATAAATATCGACCAGAGTCCAATAGGCAGAACTCCTCGTTCAAATCCGGCAACTTATACAGGGGCGTTCGATCCTATAAGAGATTTGTTTGCTGAACTTCCCGCCTCACGTGTCAGAGGATACAATAAGGGAAGATTCTCTTTTAACGTTGAGGGAGGTCGATGTGAAGAATGCAGAGGACAGGGACAGAAAAAAATAGAGATGCACTTCCTCTCCGATGTTTACGTTACCTGCAAAGCCTGCAAAGGAAAAAGATACAAAAAAGAAACGCTGGAAGTGGAATATAAAGATAAAAATATTGCGGATGTTCTCGATTTAACCGTATCCGAAGCTCTTTCTTTCTTTAAAGATATCCCCAAGGCAAGGCAAAAATTGCAACTACTGCAGGATGTGGGGCTTGGCTATATAAGACTCGGCCAGCCCGCAACGACTCTTTCAGGAGGTGAAGCCCAGAGGATAAAGCTTGCCAAAGAACTCTCAAAAGTCGCAACAGGTGATACTCTTTATCTTCTTGATGAACCCACAACCGGTCTGCATGCTTATGATATTCGTCTGCTCCTGAAAATACTGAAACGGCTCGTTGATATGGGCAATACTGTTGTGGTTATTGAACACAACCTGGATGTTATAAAATGCGCTGACTGGATTATCGACCTAGGACCCGAGGGAGGAGAGGAAGGCGGTGAACTCATCGGTGAAGGTACCCCTGAAGAAATCGCGAAAATCAAAGGTTCTTATACGGGGAAATTTTTGAAAGAGATCCTGGTGGAAACTTAAACACTGAGAACACAGAGAAACAAAAAACGCACAGAGAACACAAAAATTTTTTGTTTTTACTAATTACCCAATCAACCAATATACCAATTAACTGATCCGAAATATCATAGATACTTCGGATCTTTTCCCCTTGAATATTTAAGCAAAAATGCGCATAATTGTATTGACGGTATAAAAAATGAAATGTCCTCGTTGTAAAGAAAGTGAACTTACTCCTATAATGACTAAAAACGGAGTAATTGTAGATTATTGCCCCAGGTGTGAAGGCATATGGCTTGACAGGGGTGAGATTTATTATTTCACAAAAAACCCTAAGTATTTACGATGGAGAATTAAAGACGGATTGAAAAATTCCAGACTCTCTAAAATTCTAAATCCTCATTCCCATACTCCTCTCGTCGGACTACCCTTAAGAGGAAATAAAATGGTCGTTTACTACTGTCTGAAAACTGGAGGGATATGGATAGATAAAAAAGTGCTGGATGAATTTCTTGACGAGAAAAATTTCTTTATCAAAATAGAGATAGATAAGAAAACCTTTCCGTCGCAAATTGCTCCTCCTAAGGCAACGCCAATTCGTTTGCCCAACCTGGGCTTTACTTCAGGGATGACTCTTTTCCTTCTTTACGGTTTACTTTCTTTAGTCTTATTAACTCTTGTTAACCTGGATTACATCGAACCAATAATAGCTTTAATTATTGGAGTGGGAATAGCGTTAGTACAATTTTTAATCTCTCCTTTCCTGATGGATATCGTTTTACGATTTTTATACAATATGAGATGGAGGCCACTGGAAAGGTTACCAGAACATTTGCAGATCTTTTTAAAAGATATTTCCCCTAAATACAATATCAGAGTTCCGAAATTTGGAATAATTTATGATGGTTCGCCCAACGCTTTTACTTACGGACACATTCCCAATGATGCAAGGATAATTATCACTTCGGGACTTATGGATCTTCTTGGAGAAGAAGAACTGGAAGCTGTAATAGCGCATGAGATCGGCCATGCCGTACACTGGGATATGCTTGTGATGACTATTGCATATGTTGTCCCTTTAATTTTATACTATATTTTTCGCACTTTGATTCGGATAAAAACAAGCGGAAAAGATAAAACTGCCGGTATCCGTTATGCGATTGCAATCGGTTCCTATGTTCTTTATTTGATTTCTGAGTACATTGTCCTTGGTTTTTCCCGTATAAGAGAATATTTCGCCGATAGGTTCGCAGGGCAGAATTGTAATCCCAATGATTTAGCCTCAGCCCTGGTTAAGATAGGCTATGGTCTTGCGGGAAAAGGAAAGAAAGAAGAGAGAAGAAAACCTCAATTAGAATCCATAAAAGCAATGGGGATATTTGATCCCATATCTGCAACTACTCTAGCAATTTCATCATACCACCCTGGATATATGGGAGGAGATATCGATAGAGATACCTTAAAAAGAGTTATGAGATGGGATTTGTGGAACCCATGGGCAAAGTATTATGAATTACACTCCACGCATCCTTTAATTGCTAAGAGGCTGCTTGCCTTGAGCAAACAGTCAAAAACAACTGGTAAACCTCCCTACATAGTTTTCAATGAAAAGCGCCCTGAGAGCTACTGGGATGATTTTTTACTCGATTTCTTAATAGTTTTATTGCCGGTTGTTGCGATTGTCTTAAGCGCGGTTTTCTTTTTTGTAAAACAGGATATTATGTTCCTTGAATTGGGAGTTTTTTTATTGGGTGGAACCTATCTATTGAGGACTTTTTTTTCGTACAATTTTAAGTTCTTCCCCGAAATGAAAATCTCATCTCTTTTAAGGAAAGTAAAAGTGTCCGGTGTTCGTCCGGTACCCTGCAGGATAAAAGGTAAAATTATCGGGAGAGGTGTACCCGGGCTTATCTGGAGTGAAGATTTTGTACTGCAGGATGATACGGGAATAATGTTTCTCGATTACAGGCAGCCTCTGGGCATCTGGAATTTCTTGTTTGGTCTTTTGAGAGCAAAACGATATCAGGGTGAAGATGTTGAAATAACGGGATGGTACCGCCGTGCGCCAGTCCCATATATAGAAATAAAAAGTATGGAGACAACTGATGGCAAAAGCAATTGCTATGTATTTCGTGTAAAAATTGTAGTTGGAATTATACTTACTCTTATCAGCGGTATTCTTCTTGTTTTACGTTGAAAAAATCCAAAAGGAGGTCTTATGAAAAGACTGTTATTGCTATTATTATTTTGTCTTCCTGTTTTTTTATGTGCTCTTATAATTGATCATACGTGTACAGATATAACTAAAATTCCTGAATCTGCAATACTTGTAGCCAAGGATTCTTTTCGTATAGGTTACGGGCATACTTCACACGGCAGCCAGGTAACTTCCGGGATGTCGGGTCTTATCGATTTTGCAAATGGCGGAGGTAAAGGGCTTTCTTTGCCTGATAATATTTTTGCTTTTAATAATGGGGGTACGGATGGTGCGCTTGACCTGGAGGAAGGAGATGGCTATGAGGATGGATGGCTTGATCACGACTGCGATTATTATCCTAATTGGGTTGATGAAACCAGGGAATATCTGGACGATCCCTCTCATTCGGATGTTAACGTTATTATGTGGTCATGGTGCGGTCAGGTAAGTAGTAAATATTGTTCTGGTGTTCTCTGGGATCAGTATCTTGGACCCATGACACAACTGGAAGAAGATTACCCTGATGTTACATTCATATATATGACGGGACATGTCGATATATTCAGTGACTCATGCAACAAAGCTGCAATTGACTCGATCAGGTCATACTGCCGGAACAACGACAAAGTCCTATTCGATTTTGCCGATTTTGACAGGCATGACCCAGACGGAATCCATTACGAATTTTGCCATGATAATTGCAATTATTATGCCAGCGCGGATACTTCAACCCTTTTAGGCAACTGGGCACTTGAATGGCAAGAAGAACACGAAGAAGGAGTGGACTGGTACTCCTGCGGCTCAGCACATAGCCAAGCATTGAACGCTAATCAAAAAGCGTACGGAGTCTGGTGGATGTGGGCGCGTCTTGCAGGATGGGAAGATACATCAGGAGTAGATGAGGATTTACCTAGAGACAGTGAGTTAAGTTTATCTGTTAATAACAATATAAATATTGTGGCAGGTAATCAAGTAAGACTTTCATTCTACCTCCCTGAAGATGGATTGATAGATATAGATGCTTATAATATTGCGGGCGTAAAAATTTCTTCGATTTTTAGAGGGTACCTCTCAGCCGGTTCTCATAGTTGTTCATGGAACAGAAACGGAAAATCAGGAATTGTTATAATAAGACTAAAACACGGTTCGGGAGCAACTTCTCTTAAATTGAATTGCATTTAGATTATAATTTTTGCTTATACGTTTAAACTATCTTAAAAAGACTGTTATAATCGAGTAGATTTGATTTAGGTTAGAGGTCACCTAGCTATATTTTTTGCTAATTCTAAATATAGTTAAAATAGACAATTTTGTAATCCAATACTGCGAGATTATTAAAGCTACACCTCCTGCAAAAACCATAACTAAAATTACTGTAGGAGAAATATCGAACGATAATCCAAGCGTTCCTTTTACGTTTTCCAACCTATATTTATCAAGCAATACAATTGCTGTCGAAAAGATAACAATAAACCCCATTACAATTGCCGTAAAAAGAGATATTTTCTTGCTGATTAGTGTAAATTTCTTATTATCTGCACCCTCATAATAAAGCTTACGTCCAAAATATACGCCAGCCAGGATGCCTAAAAAAACATTAAACAGAGGGAACCCCATGAAAACCCCTAGGATATGAACATTATAAAACAAGTATACAAATACAAGTAACTTATTATTTAGATTATAATAATTGATTACATCTTTAAAAATCATAAGACTAATAATTAAACCAAACAACAAACCGGTTATGGCGGAAAGGGCAATAATTTTATCGTCTTTTGTGAAAATGAACGAGGTCCACCAGAAAGCCAAGAAAGAAGAGATTGGAATAATAGCTCTTAAAAGAAATCCGAAGAGAATTTTTTCTATCCTTCTCATAATTTTATGATCAATTAGAATAAAAACAATTTATTCTAATAATATAAATGGTTTGTAGTTTGATATTAAAAAACACTTTTTAAAAATAATTATACCGCGCCTTTTCTCTTAGCAAGAATTACTGCGGCTATAGCTAAAGCTATTATAACGCCGCCACCTATATAGGTTGTCCAGATAGGATAGTCTCCGTAACCGTTTTTTATCAGATTGACAATCTGAAAAGTAAGAGAAATTCCGAGAAAAGCAGGAGTAAGAAATTTTATAAATATATCCCACCATATACCTATCTGCATTTCTGAAACTTGGTTGATGTAGCTTCTTGCTTTTTTTGCTCCGAGTACATAACCAATAATTATGCATTCAAGAAAACCAACTGTAGTAATACCGTAATTGGTAATAAAGTGATCTGCTATATCTATCCAGTAAAGCCCCGCCCTGGTAGTAAAAGGTAATCCCACCAGAAAGCCGAATACGCAAATAATCGGTAAGACATATTTTTTCTTTACTCCCCATTTGTCCACTATGCTTTCTACAACAGGTTCTGTCATAGAAAAAGCCGAATCGATTCCGAGGGTTAGAAGAAGTAAGAAGAAAAGAGCGGCAAAAAAACGAGCCGCAACAGGTAGTAGACTAATTGCCATCGGGTAAGTCACAAAAGCGAGTCCGATTCCGGAAGTAGTAACATCCTTAACCGAAACACCTAGTGTCCCGGCAAGATATCCAAGTGTGGAAAAGACGGCGAATCCTGCTACAAAAGAAGTCAAACAGTTTGCTATACTTGTCAGGAATGCATTAACTGTAATATCCGATTTTTCATGTAAATAGCTCGCGTAGACGATTAGAGTACCCATTGCGAGAGACAGAGTGAAGAATATCTGACCGTAAGCTGCAAGCCATACCTTTGGTTTTGCCAAAGCCGAAAAATTTGGAGTTAAATAAAACTTAAGACCTTCCATTGCTCCGGGAAGGGTTAGACCCCTTATGACCATTACGACAATTATAAGCCAGGGAATTATAACTGTAAAATAAACAATTTTACCGAGTGTTTCCACCCCCTTAAAAAGACTCAAATAAATAAAAAGCCATACAAGCGCAAGCCCCCCAACTATTGGAAGTCTAATTCCCCCAAAAACCGAGGGGGATTCCGATAGCTGCAGTATGTTGTTGTTAAAGAAGGATTTTACGGATTCGGCTGTGTTACCCCAACCCAGACTGAAAGAGTGAAAAAGATAATTCACGCTCCATCCCATAATAGTACAATAATAAGTCGCGAGAATAAATATAAGCAGTATGGCAAACCATCCTGCCCACTCGGCTCTATGCCATATTTTCCTGAAAGCTGTTGGCGGAGCACTCTGTGTAAAATGGCCAACGTAATATTCAAGTATCATAAGAGGAATTCCCGCTGTAATTAAAGCGATGAGATAAGGTATTAAGAAAGCACCTCCTCCGTTTTCATAAGTGATATAAGGGAATCTCCATACGTTACCAAGGCCTATTGCCGAACCAATAACGGCAAAAAGAAAAGACGACCTAGAACTCCACCTTTCTCTTGTTTCTGCCATTATCCCCTCCTTTTTTCATATATATAAAGCAGATCAGAAAGAAGCGCATATCCCGTTTCTTTCTTACCCGCCCCGGGACCGGAAACCATTACATTTCCGAGAATGTCCGTAGTGAAGTTTATTGCATTTATTGAACCTGTTATCTTAGAGAGAGGATCCTGATCGCTTAAAATCTCAGGGGCAACGGAAGCAATAATTCCCCTCTCGGTCTTATTCGCCGTAGCTATGAGTTTCCAGTGTTTGCGTTCCTTTAAAGCTTTGATTATATCCGTTTCCGATACCGTGTCGATTCCTTTTGTAGATACCTCTTCGAATTTTAAATTGCCGCCCATAAGAACATTCGCGACTATAACAATTTTTGCGGCAGAATCCCAACCCTTAATGTCGGCTTCAGGCTGTTCTTCGGCAATACCTTTTTTTCTTGCTTTTCTCAGGGCTTCTTCATAGGAAAGGCCTATTTCCATCTTGGTTAAAATATAATTGGCGGTTCCATTCATTATCCCTCTGATTTCTTTTATCTCGACCCCCTTAAAAGTAGATTCAACAAGACTTAAAACAGGAGTTCCGGAAAGAACGGTTCCTTCAAAACGAAGGGAGACTCCGTTTTCCTCTGCAAGATTTTTTAATTCCTTGTATGCAAGAACTATAGGCCCTTTGTTGGTAGTTACTACATTTTTTTTATTCTTTAGCGCAGTTCTAATTAAAGATAGCCCAGGCTCTCCGGATTCAAGATTGGTTGGCGTGGCTTCTACAATTGTGTCCGCATTCCCATCTTTTATTGTCTTCTCTGAATCCCAACCTTTTACACCTTCGGAATAATTTTTAATATTATTATCTTTCTGTAATAGAGACAATATTTCTTCGAGGTTTATCCCTTTCTCAGAATAAACGGACCCAACGACAGGGTCAGAAATAGCAGTAATTAAAGGATTGAAGTCGTATCCTTTTGAAAGAGAATCTTTTTTCTCGAGAAGTAATTCTAATAAACCTCTATTTACAGTTCCTAATCCGATTAGAGCCAATTTCATTTAAATCTCCTTTGATTGTATTAACGAACAAATATAGAAAAACTTTTTTTGTTGTCAAGGGAAAACACCACTCACTTTATTTAACCACGAAACACACTAAAAGCACGAAATTTTTATTGTGTTTTTTTAACTCGAAACACGAAACTCAAAACCTTTATTAACCACAAGATTCCACAGATTAACACAAGATTTTTTGTTTGTTTTCTTCCGTCATCCGTCTGCGGTCTTCGGTCAGTTTTATCTTTATCTTATAACTGCTATTTTACCGAAATGGGGTTTATCGTCACCTGCTTTTATGGCGTAATAGTAGATACCGTTAGACACTAATCTACCCTTGCTATCTCTTCCGTCCCATTCCGCGTAGTTTGCCCCGTACGCAGATAAACCTGGTAGAAGTTCCCTCACTAACCTTCCTGCTATTGTGAATATCTTTATTGATACGGAGGCTTCACCCGAAAGGTCATAGACTATAACAGTTCTATCTCTCATTGGATTTGGATAGTTTTTAGCATCTAAAAGCAATTTTCGCTCTGCTATTCTAAAAGATATCTCCCGGATAGCTTCATTACCCGCATTGTCTTTAGCGTGTACCACAAAATTAATGGAATCAGATGGCCAATCCTCTCTATAAGTAAAAGAGACCTCACCTTTTTTTGAACTGCCATTCGTGAAAGAAAATCTATCCGCCAGGAAAAGCTCCTCGCTGTTATCAATTATTACTCTCAGATTACTTGCAGATCTTAAGTCGAGTCCACTGCTGTCAGTAATAACAACAGTTATCTCCCCTGAAAAAGGAATTAAGTCTCCGCTTTCAATAATCATATTATCCATTCTGAATTCAACGGTAGGAGGAGTCGAATCTAGAGGGGTGGAACCTTCGGTGAAATATATTTGGGAGAAAGAGTATGATTCTTTCTCCCCCCTCGAATATAAACTAACTCTGCCTGAATCTGACTGAATATCATAGGGGATATTTACTTTTAACACAAACGAATCGTTAACTACGGGCACACTGCCTCTGAATAAAGATTTTCCTTCTTTTGTTATCAGAACAGACTCAAATTCATCTGTACCTTCCGTTGCGTCTAAGATAGTATCATAACGCGCCTCAGTTATAAAGCAGAAAACCTTCTCGGCTGAATTTATGACTTTGCCTCTAATTTCTGAAGGTATCCCCCCCACAGCAGTATCAGGTATTGAAACGCTAAGTGACACGGAATCGATTAGTATCGAAGTGGCAGGGTCTCCGAAGAATGTATGAATATCATCCCCTCCACTTTCTCTTGCAAGGAGAAAAATGTCTCCTGCTGTATTTACCGAATTGTTGAAAAGACTTTGTATAATAAGATTTCCAAAAACTCTATCGGTACTATAATTGCTTGCTCTACCCGCAGCTATCGAAACAATATTACCGCCATCATTATATAAATTAGAATAGCCTCCGATACAATTCTCATCTGGTCTTTCAAAGAAGCCGACATTACAGGCACCAAAATAATAAAAAGGAGCTTTTATGCCATTAGAAAAAAGATTAATGTCTTCGATCTGAAGTACGGTTTCATGAGCTAATTGTTTGAGGTTCCCATGCCCTTTATACAATCCAAGAAGAGCCCCTTCATTCATCGATTCAATGTAAGCTTGGCGCGCGGTCGGTTTAGTCCCATTTGTAGATCCCGGGGGATCCATTGGATGTTCCATAAGATAAATTTTATCCTGATAAACCCAGTCTGGTAAATTGGCAGAAAACTCTTCCATATTATCAGTATGGGCTCTTTCGGTATAAATAGATATACCGGGCGTAAAAGCATCATCGGCCACAAGGATTGCCCTCATTCTCCACTTTTCGACGTCGCTTGCATAGTTTATTATTTTTTCTATCCAGTCACCTGCTTCAGATATTCTAGATACAGTTACTCTCCCAATCGGTATATCCGGTACTATTTGATAATCTTCATTGAAGTCCACAAACCAGTTATCGAAGGAAGGATTCGAGTGATGAGGGCCTTCACTCTGATGAACAGTGGTGCCTTCCGTGTGTATAGGAATAAAAGAAGTTTTTCCGTTTCCGGTTAGATTTTTATCATCGTAACTGCCGTCGCCAAAGAATAAAACGTAACTAACAGGCGGATTCCAGTTTTCCTGTGTCCAGTATAAAAATCTCTTTATGGCAGAAGGGTCTTTTACTCCGTAGGAAAAGTTATTGTAAATGTCATCTATCTCTATTACTCGAGCAACAGGTGATGTAATACCTCTTAGATGATTTTCTCTCCAGTTTTTTAAAGTCGTAGCCGGAGAAATGAACTGATTTACAGTTATAGCGATCCAGTCTGCTCCACCCTGAAGTAGATTCGTAGGGTCTGCCAGGGATATATTTTCAATAGAATATGGTAGAGATTGCAGCAGAATTTTTCTTGAATCACTTGAAAAATTAACATTTTGATTATTGAATGAATGAGAGATTAAAGAAGGGTTTTCTGAGTTGTTTATGTTCAGGACATAAGGATTGCTTGAAAAACCATCTACTGTATAATTTTTTACTGAAGTTTGGTTTTGCGTTACCATTAATCGGTTTTCATCTGCGATTAACCTTCTTTCGTATATTACCTCTACATAATCCA
>CAZHNS010000036.1:0-18928 GCA_964534175.1 uncultured bacterium
GAATTTGCCATCGAACCATATTTTACCTTCACCGAAACTCATAAGACCCTCCCTGGACCTATATTTTTTATTGTTTTTTAATCCGTTTAATTCTAATAAAAAAACCTCAAAAATCAACCCACTTCCTTATTATTGCCAAAACAACAATAAGGAGTCCTGAGTCAAGAGTCAAAACCCCACCCAATACCTAAAAAGAACAACAAATAATACAAATGTTTTTCCTTTTTCCTATTTAACCATTTTCCTATTTGACCATTTATCTGATGCGAAGCATCACGAATGTTGACATTTGTCTTCTGAGGGTTATTTTTGAACTATGAAAGATTTTTTAAAAAAGGTTTTTGAAGGGATAGAAAAAGAAGAAGCCGAAGCACTCGAGAAAATCTTCAAAGAGGTAACTTTTCAAAAAGACCAACCTATAGTTAAGGAAGACGAATACGGTGAAGAAATATATATATTAAAAGAGGGGCACGCTCTGGTAACAAAAAAGGGGAAAGTACTGGCTGAGCTTGCTCCGGGAGACATCATTGGAGAAATGTCTCTACAAGGAGGCACCCGCTCGGCTACCGTTGTTACTGTAGAAGAAACAACTCTTTACAAAAGCAAAAGTAAAAATTTTTACAATCTTCTTTCTGAGTACCCAAAAATTGCTATCAGCCTTTTTCAAACTCTTTCAAGCAGGCTTCGAAAGATCGATAATAAAGTTGTAGAAAAAGCTCTTCAGGAGGAGCGTCTTGCTGTCCTCGGAAGACTCGGCTCCACAATAATCCATGATTTAAAATCACCTCTTTCTGCCATTAAAGGTTACGCAAATCTTCTGGAAGGAATAGGAGAAAACGATAAGGTCAAAAAATACGCAAAATCGATTAGCAATTCGGTGGATTTTACTTTTGATATGATAGAAGATATTCTCGAGTTTGGTAGAGACGCAACCACATTGGATTTCCGTCCTATTGATATTTACAAATATTTTAAAGAGGTTATTGAGTTATTTGGCGAAAGAACAGATAGCAAAGAAATAGAAATCAAGATATTGCCCTGTGAAGGTTTATATTATGAGCTTGACCCATTTAAGATGAAAAGGGTTCTTTTAAATCTTTTGAAAAATGCAAGAGAAGCAATAAAAAAAAGAGGTAAAATTGAAATTGGTGCGAAAAATACGAAAGAAGGTATAAAATTATTCGTACGGGATAACGGCATTGGAATGCCTCCCGAAATCGCTAGTAGAATATTTGAACCGTTTTTTACTCATGGTAAACACGGAACCGGTTTGGGCATGACGGTGGTAAGAAAAATAATAGAAGATCACAAAGGAAAAATAGAAATAGAAAGTACTCCGGGGAAGGGAACAACTTTTAATATATTGCTAAAAAATAAGCCGGATAAGGTTAAAGCTTGAGGAGGAAAAATGATAAAGGATCTGATAAAAAAGAACCGCAGTATTCGCCGCTTCAAAAAAGGGGTTAAAATAACAAAAGAAACCTTGATAGAATTAGTGGAACTTGCGCGCCTCTCCGCTTCTGCTGCGAATCTACAACCTTTAAAATATTTACTATCATGCGATGAAAAGAAAAACAATAAAATATTTCCAAACACAAAATGGGCGGGGTATCTAAAAGACTGGGCCGGTCCCAGTGAAGATGAGCGTCCTTCTGCATATATATTGATCCTTGGAGATAAATCAATAACGAAATCTTTCGATTGCGACCATGGGATCGCCGCGCAAAACATACTACTTGGGGCAACAGAGAAAGGATTAGGTGGATGTATAGTGGGAGCTTTAAAAAGAAAAAGCCTTCATGAAAGTCTTAATATTCCATCCCAGTATGAAATCCTTCTCGCTGTTGCACTTGGAAAACCTAACGAAGAAGTTGTTACTGAAACTGCCTGCAAAGGAGACATCAAGTACTGGCGAGACAAAAAAGATATTATGCATGTCCCAAAACGTCCAATAGAGGAGTTGATACTGGATTTGTGATATTATTTCTCCACGCACTTTTCCCATTTTTTTGAGAATTCTTTAGAAAGATTTACTTTACCCGTTTTATTATAAGCATGCGAAAGCAGTTGATATGAATCACAATTGTTTGAATCAGCTTCTATCGCTTTATTTAATGCGTCAATCGCATCGTTATACTTCTCTCTGTTAAGATTAGATATTCCAAGAATAATATAAGCTTCCGCATCAATACTAGAATCTTCTCCGTTTAAAGCCAGAATCTTTTCAGCAAGATCCGCTGCCCGAGTATAATCTTCTTTCTGTAAATAAGCACTAGAAAGAAGATACAAAATATTCGGATCGTTTCCACTTATAGAAGACGCTTTCTCAAACGCCTCTATAGCCTTATCATATTTTTCTAATCCGAGGTAATTCTGCCCCAACAGCTTGTGCGCCAAAAAATTATCAGGGTCCTTAGAAAGAGCTTTTTTCAAAGAGAAAATAGCTTCGTCAATTTTACTCTGATTGGCGTAAATCATCGCTAAGTAAATATATGCCTCTCCATTATTCTTATCAAGATTAATCGCTTTATCAAGGTAGTCAAAAGCCTCTGTCTCTTCTCCTTCCATTATAGAGGCTCTACCATGAAGTACATAAGACTTAGCTTTATAACTGCTATCGTCAATTTTTTCTGCTTTTTTTATAAGTCCCTTTGCTATTTCTAACTGCTGCTCATCCAGAAAATTCTTTGCTCCGTTATAAAAGATATACCAGCTATAATTTTCTACTTCTAAAAAGTTTTCGTAAAACAATACAGCTTCTTTAGCCAAATCTTCATTGATTTCAAAAGCTTTTTTCAGATATTCCGCTGATTTCATGTAATTGCTTTTTTTATAATAGGGAACAGATAGAGAAACATATGGCTCAGGCTTGTCGTCTTCAATATCTGCCCACTTCTGGTACTGCTCTACTGCCTTTTCATATTCTCCGGTCTTAACAAAAAGATCTCCGCTCAGCTTATACTCTCTAGCGGTACAGCCTGCCATAAACAACAAAATTAAAGAACTAAAAACAAAAAGTTTTTTAATTAGATCTCCTTTTTCTTTATATATATAAAAAAAACACAACATGTCAAGACAAAGGGTTGAAAAAGAAAAAGATATTATTATAATTTCCAATATGAGACCTTCAAGGGTTGAAATAAATTTAAAAAACCTGGAAGACAATATTAAAAAGGCTAAAGAGAAGCTAAAAAACAAAAAACTTCTCGCAGTGGTAAAGGCAGATGCTTATGGGCACGGAGCTGTTGCAGTTTCCTCCAGGGCAGCAGCCATGGGTGTAGATTTTCTTGGTGTCGGCATAGCCGAAGAAGGAATTGAGCTCCGAAATGCCGGCATACAAACCCCAATTATAATCCTCGCTCAAGAATTGAAAGAAAGAGCTGAAGAGATTGTGCTCTTCAATCTCATCCCCACCGTTTGTTCCCGTGACTTTCTTGAAAGTCTGGAAAGAGAAGGAAAAAGACAGAATAAAAAAGTTAACATATTTGTGATGGTAGACACCGGAATGGGAAGATACGGAGTCTCAGCAGATGAATTTATATATTTCATAAAACTCATTAAGAAAATGAGTTTCGTTGAACTAAATGGGGTAATGTCCCATTTCCCTGTTGCCGATTCGGACAAAGACTTTACTCAAAAACAGATCGATAAATTTAACGAATTAACAAAAGTCTCTTCATCTATGGGAATAGAAATACCTATAAAAAGCATGGCAAATTCGGCGGCTTTTCTTCTGTATGAAAATTCTCTTTTCAATATGGTAAGACTCGGTCTCTTATTGTATGGAATCTCTCCTGTAGAAAATGTCAATCCATCTGACCATAAGCCTGTAATGACAGTAAAGAGCAAAATATCCTTTATCAAAACCATCCCTCCGGGACATTCTGTAAGCTACTGCAGAACCTTCATTGCTAAAGAACCAACAACCGTAGCTGCCGTACCGCTTGGTTACGCAGATGGCTACGACAGAGCCTTGTCCAATAAAGGATGGATGATGGTACAGGGGAAAAAGGCTCCCGTTATAGGCAATGTTACAATGGATACTACAATGATAGATATAACTCTCATTGCCGATGCTAAAATCGGCGATGAAGTAATCGTTATGAATAACGAGGTAAACGCATGGGAAATTGCCAAAACAATAGGTACAATTCCTTATGAGATTGTCTCTCGAATGGGGAAAAGACTCCCAAGATTATACGTTTAAAAGGGATTTGACACAAAGATACAAAGGTTTAATTTCTTATTGAATTATAAATTCACACAAGCTTCAGGACTTACTTCTTCTTTAAAAGCTGACTAACTTTTTTTAAGCTTATTACCTCACCCTGTTTTACATTCTTAAAAATCTCAGGATCTCCTTCAACCTTCCCAATCACATTTACGTCGCTAAAGGCACGTATTTCCTTTTCTGTGCTAGCAGGCGTTTGCCCAAAGAAAATACAAAACGAGGGACTTTCGACCCATAGAGCTATTTCACCTTTTTTTACCGCAACCCTACCTTTTTCTTTTGATACAGGGACAGGCACTCTAAAGTATATTTCTTCTCCCCAGAGAATTGCCTTCCCTTCAATAGGCAAAGAAGAATAAAAAACCTTAGCGGTTTTAGGATTTTCTTCTGTCAGGGTAGCAAAAACTTCTCCTATACTCTCTGATAATATTTTGATCTTTTTCATATAAGAAAGTAAATGTTTTGGTATAATAGTCAATCCCTTAATGATGTAGTATACAAAGTGAGTCATAGCGAAGTAATTTAAATATTAAAATTTAAAAAGCAAAATTACAAATTAAAATGCAAATTTTTTCCAAAAAGATCATTCGTACGAATTGTTTTTTTTCTCTTTTTTAATTTTTATATTTGATTTTTACATTTTAGCGGCTTTGCCGCGAAAAAGTCCCTTGCGTTAAAGCAAATAATTATATAAAATCCTTTTAAATGTCTGAATTCAGAAAAGATACGTTACACAACAAGTGGACTTTAATTGTTCCTACAAGAGGCAAAAGACCTCATGCTTTCTCCTATGAAGAAACTGAAGAAGAAAAAAAGGATAAAAAAGATTGTCCTTTTTGTGAAGGGAACGAAAAAATGACTCCACCCGAAGCCGATTCTTTCAGAGATAAAGGAAAGCCAGATACACCAGGATGGTCGATAAGAGTCTTTCCAAATAAATATCCGGCTCTTAATAAAGAAATCAAAATTAGCGGCGTAGCAGATAAAACCCCTTCCCTTATTGAAGGATATGGATTTCATGAAGTAATTGTGGAAACACCGGAACACTCGAAAGATATATACAGTATGAATCAGGATGAAATAATTCTTATTTTAAAAATGTACAGAAAAAGGTATAAAATTTTAAAAGAAAAGAAAAATATAAAATCTGTATTTATATTTAAAAATCACGGGAGAGAAGCCGGGGCTTCTCTTTCTCATTCTCATTCCCAAATTCTAGCTCTTCCCATAGTTCCACCTTTTATCGAGGAAGAAGTAGGCGTAATAAAAAAAACCACAAGCTGCATTTACTGCCACCTTTTAGAAGAAGCACTCGCAAACAATAGAGTGTTGTTAGAAAACAGAGGATTTGTTGTTATTGCGCCCTATGCATCGGAATATCCTTACCAACTTTTAATTTTACCCAGAGAGCATCAGCCCTTTTTTGAAGAAGTTAATGACAAACAGCTAATAATGCTTACGGACGTCATAAAGGGAGTTTTTGAGAGGTATAAAAAGCTGTTGGGTGAAATTCCTTTTAATTATTTCTTTAATACGCCTTTCGTAAAAAAAGGACATTGGAATATTCAAATAATGCCTAAACTAATTACTCCCGCGGGGTTTGAGAAAGGAACTGGGATTTCTATCAATCCCATACCTCCTGAGCTCGCGGTTAGAGAACTTAAAGGAGTTTAAAAAACCAGTCTGTATTGTCTATTCTTCCAGTACTTTTTTTGCTTCTTCTAATTTATCTTTTGGCACATATACTTTAACTTCACCAAGTCCATCAACAGTTAATCCGTATACTTTGCCGATAGCTTCCTGCTCAAGTTTGACTTCTATTCCGGAACTTTCAAGTACGCCCCTTATTATTTCTCCCTGATTTGGATCGGTTTTCAAAAGAATGTCCCATTCTTTGTCTTTAATCATAGTAGATATTAGGTAAGCTTTGCCAGGAAGTCAAGAGACAAGGATGCTTCGCATCAGTTAATTAGTTGATTGGCGAATTGGTTTATTAGTAGAAAATAAAGTGTTGTACACACAAAGTCTCGGGTTTAGTGTTTTGAGTTTCGAGTCAAAACAAAAGAAAAAACTTTGTGCTCTTTATGTCCTTTATTGTACCTTTTTTTAGTATATTTGGTGGTTAAAAAAGTGTGCGTGGTTTAGGGAAAAGCCCTTGACATTATCGCTAATTTTGTTTATATAATTAGTATAAAACAATTTAAGTAAATGTAATTAAACGTATTAGCAAAATAGTAAGGAGGTTATTTTATGACAAAAACAAGGTCAGACATTATAGCCAGTATTTCTAAAGGGACAGGTATCCCAGTAAAAGAAGTTAGAATCGTGATCGAATCCTTTCTTGAAGAGGTAAAAGATGTTTATTGCTCCAATAATAGAATCGAGTTCAGGGGTTTTGGCGTCTTCGGAAACAAATTTCGTAAAGGGAGAATAGGAAGAAACCCAAGAACCAATGAAGAAGTTAAAATTCCTGGCAGATGGATGCCTACTTTCAAACCCTCTAAGGTACTAAAAAGAGAAGTTGAAAAAAAAGTTTCTCCTACAGATTAACACCCGTAGCTCAATGGACAGAGCGTCCCGCTCCGGCCGGGAAGGTTGAAGGTTCGAATCCTTTCGGGTGTAGGTTAAATACAGAGAAAAATGGAAAAAAGGATAGAAAAATACTTAAATGAGGTTTTAAAACTCAAAGGTTCAGATCTTCATATTAAGGCTGATGAGCCTCCCATAGTTAGAGTTCAAGGTAAATTACAAAGATTAAAAGATTTCCCACCTTTTTCCACGGAAGACATTCAAGAAATGGTTTTCGAAATAATGACCGAAGAACAAAGAGAACGCGTTAGAAAAGAATGGGAACTGGATATTTCTTATGAACTTAAAGGATCTGCCAGATTCAGGTTAAATGTTTTTCTTCAAAGGGGCAAAATAGGCGTTGCTGTTAGAGTCATCCCGATAAAAGTTAAAACAATAGAAGAATGGAAGTTACCTGATATATTGAAGAAAATCGCTCTCGCTTCTCATGGTTTCGTACTGGTAACCGGACCAACAGGTTCAGGAAAATCTACCACTCTTTCTGCTATGATTGAAGAAATAAACATTACGGAAAAAAAACATATAATCACAATCGAAGACCCGATCGAATATGTTTTTGAAGATAAAAAGAGTGTAATCGAACAAAGAGCTATAGGTGTGGACACAATTTCTTTCGAACACGCGCTAAAAAGGATTATGCGCCAGAGCCCGGACGTTATAATGGTAGGAGAGATGCGTGATAGAGAAACGATAGAGCGAGCTCTCAATGCAGCAGAAATGGGTTCTCTTGTTTTTGCAACTCTTCATACTCCAGATGCGCCCCAGACTGTTGACAGAATAGTGGACGTTTTTGAACCTGAACATCAACATCAAATTCGCGTCCAATTTGCTTCAACAATTAGAGCCGTCGTCTCTCAAACTTTACTCAGAAGGTCTGATAGTGAAGGAAGAATTGCCGCTTTTGAAATACTCATTGGAACCAAAGGCGTATCTAATGCAATTAGAGAAGGAAAAATTGAACAAATTTATAACATAATAAAATCAGGCGGGCAATTTGGCATGAAACTGCTGGACGATTTTTTAAAGGAGCTTTATCTAAGGGGGCAGGTTGAATATGAGGAAGCTCTTTCTAAAGCCTCAAATCCAAAAATGTTCGAATCTTCTCTAGCAAGAGGTTAAAATGTCTTTAAACATCGGCGATTTACTAAGCAAAATGAAAAAAGAGGGGGTTTCTGACCTTATTCTTAAGGTTGATTCAGTCCCTATTATAAGGAAAGACAGGGAATTGGTCCGATTGGAAAAACTTGATACCCTTACGGAAGAAGATATCAAAGGTGTAGCAAGTAGCGTTATGTCTCACAAACAATTAGAACAATTCGAAAACAATAAGGAAATGGATCTGGCGGTAAATGTCCCGGGTCTTTCCAGGTTCAGAGTAAATGTCTTCAAACAAAGAAGAACCTCTGGAATAGTTTTTCGCTTAATCCCTGCCGAAATACCGAAACTGAGTAACCTGAAGCTTCCAAAGATCTTAGAAGAATTTGCAATGAAGCCGAGAGGATTGCTGCTTGTTACGGGACCCTCCGGATGCGGAAAATCAACCACTATAGCATCACTTGTCGAATTCATAAACGAGAGAAAGACTTCTCACATAATAACTGTAGAAGATCCGATTGAATTTGTGTACGAAGACAAAAAGTCAGTTATAGACCAGAGAGCCGTAGGTTATGACACTCATTCTTTTGCGGACGCCGTAAAATTTGCTCTTCGCCAGGACCCAGATGTTATCGTAGTCGGAGAAATGAGAGACAGAGAGTCAATACAGATAACTATAACGGCAGCCGAAACCGGACATTTGGTACTTTCAAGCTTACACACAAGAAATGCTATCCAGACAATTGAGAGGGTTATAAATATTTTTCCACCTCACCAGAGACGCCAAATAAGACTCCAATTATCTGCGAACTTGCTCGGAATCATTTCTCAAGACTTAATAAAAAACAGAAAAAACGGAGGACTAATTGCGGTTGCGGAGACCCTTATTTCAATAGCAGCTGTCAGAAAATTGGTCAGAGAAGGGAAAACTCACCAGTTATATTCAATCATGCAGACAAGAACTAAAGAGGGAATGAAAACTCTTAATAAATCTCTCGCCGAATTGATTGCACAAGAGATAATTACTCATAAAGATGCAGCTCATCTTTCCCCTAATCTTGAAGAACTAAATGAGTTGCTTTTAACCGAGAAAAAGTAAAACAATATTTACGTTTTTTGAATTTTGTCTTTAATTACATTAAATCCAGGTATTGTTCACAGAGAGTACTCGAATTCTTTGTTCGAGAAATTGTATTTTACGAAATTTCTTGTTTTTTTTCTAATTCTACTTTTTTCTTTTTTTGGCTGCACGAAACAGGTCCGTCAAAACGGAGAGAGTAAAGTTTTAAAAATCAATTTTGAAGGGAATCATTTCGTCGACGATAAGAAATTGAGAGAGGTCCTTCCTGTAAAAGAGGGAGATACGTATATAGAACAATTCCTGAGGGAATCTCCGAACAGACTCGTTAGTTATTATAGAAGTAGAGGTTTCTTTGACATGAGAGTCATAAAAAGAGAAGGAATTTTTCTTGAAGATCAAAACGGTTTTATTATAACCTACCACGTTTTTGAAGGAACTCAGAGCAAAGTGGATAGTATTGAAATAAGTGGAAACAAAATTTTTTCTGAGGAGTATATAAAAAGAAAATTATCAATTAAGAAAGGCAGCTATTACGATGAAGCTGTTATAGACGCGGGCAAGTATATTCTATCCACCAGTTACGCTGAAAAGGGATTTGCAGACGCGGCAATAACAACTGAGAGAAGTTTTTCAAATGGAAAGGAACACAAGAATAGCATTTATCTCAAGATAATAATTGAAGAAGGGGACAAAATACATGTCAGAAAAATTGATATTAAAGGATTGAAAGAAGTACGAAGTAAGGTTGTAAGGCGTGAACTCAGGATAAAAAAGGGAGATGTATACCGCCCTTCAAAAGTGTATCTTTCGCAAAGTAACCTTTACAGAACTGAGATGTTTTCGGATGTGAACGTTCATGAAGAAAAAGTTTGTAGCGATTCAGTAGATATTACTTTCATTCTAAAAGAAGAAAAGTCACGGTTTTTTCAGGTCGGTCTTGGATATGAGTCGTCTCCTAGTAAGGCCATATTTGATTTTAGGTGGGGAGATTTAGATCTTTTCGGAAACCTTCAAAGATTAATCGTTGATTTATCATTCAAAGGAAGACCAGAATTTTATAAGGACGCGGGGGGTTTGATTTTCTCAGACTGGGAGCAAAATTACAGGTTAACATACAGAGAACCTTATCTATTAGGAACAGGTCTTAATTTGATAATGTCTCCGGCTCTTCAAAGAAGAAAATTCGAATCTGATTTTTCTTTTGAATTTGTGCTCGAGAGAGAAATCGGTCCTTTTATGGTTATCTCTTTTCCTTACGAATACAGGAGAGCTTCGATAGTAGCGGACACAATAAGTATTACTAATAAGGTTTCAGGGAGGTTCTTATTTGATAAGAGAAATAATATTCTTAATCCAAGTAAAGGGTTACGTTTACTTGTTCAATATGACTACGCCGGTGGAATTTTTGGAGGAGATAATCATTTCGACAGGATAAACCTGGACTTCGCTTCTTACTATCCTTTACCCCTTCGCTTAATAATTGCTCAGCGGTCGAGAGTTGTAGTCACTTTTCCAAGGGACAATCCGGAAGATATCAGCCCGGATGTTCGTCTGGAAATGGGAGGATATGGTTCACTCAGGGGATACGATGAAGCTTCCATAGGATTCCCCGACAGCAGACCGGATCGTATGAGCGGACTGGACGAATTATTGTTTAATCTTGAACTTCGTATACCTGTTTACCGTAGATTATACGCAATAATTTTTGCGGATTTTGGATCTCTCTGGATGGATTATGCAGATATTTCATTTGGTGATTTTAACACCGGTTTAGGCTTTGGTATTGGATACAATTCGCCTATAGGAGTAATAAGGCTCGACTATGCAAGAGCATTAAAAGAAATTTATCCCGAAAGCTTTGGAAAAATATATCTTAACTTCGGCCATCCTTTTTAAAAAATTCGCTAACATTTAACTTCCATAACCACCGCGTCTTCGCCTTTTTTGTAATAATCCTTTTTTATTCCTCTGTAAATAAAGCCTAAAGACTTATAAAGTTCAAAAGCCGCCTCATTTTTTACCCTATGTTCAAGACAACACGAGCTAATTCCTGGGTTTTCTGTGAGTTTTTCCAGCAGAAAGGATAAGAGCTTCGTACCAAAGCCTTTCCTCCAGTGCATACGCGAAACAGCAATGTTACTCAGGTGAAATCTACTATCTTCCTGGCATCCTATCAGATATGCTACAACATGTCCAGAAAACACGGCTACTACTTTTATACACGTGTCGGACAGAAAATGAGTATAGAACATCTCATATGGCCATGGGTTAGGGAAAACATCTTTCTCGATTTCTAAAATGTCATTAATATCCGCTTCTGTCATTTCCCGAATTTCAATCTCAGCTTCGTTTCTTTTTCTTATAGCAGCTGAATTTGCCAGATATAAAGGCCCTTCAGGATTAATAATACAATCAGCTTCTTTTTTATACAGTTCGAACAAACTGCAAGCTATGGAATTATTAGAATAAGACGAAATCGAATAACCCTTTTTATCCAGAAAACCCCTGTTCTTTTCTGCTCCTTCTCCGAATATGATTGGTTCTTTGATATCGTCGGATTTGATATCTAAATAAGAGATCAACTCATCTATACTAAAAATCCTGTTTTTAAAAACTTCTTTGACTTCTTCTTTAGTTTTTCTGTAATAAGCAGCATAAACAACTTTACTCCTTGCAGGAATTAAAGGAAAAAGGTCTCCGCAAGGGGCATCCTCTATCATAGCGAGAAATGTCGAGTATGCCAGTATCGGTATATTAAGAGGTAAAGCTAAACCCTGTGCTGTTACAAGTCCAACTCGAAGAGAAGTAAAGGAACCCGGGCCATACGTAATTAATATTTTTTCAATATCTTTAATATGTATTCCAAGTTCATCTATTTTTGCCGTAATATCTTCTACCCACTCGAGGGGATAAAAAGTCTTCTCATCCGTGGCCAGGCCACCTTCTTTGCTGCTGCAATCAATCCCTATAATCATCTATTATGATTTCTCTATTATTTTCAGGTAATATCTTAATTTTGACCTCTATTCTGTTTTCTGGAAGAAGCCCCTCTGCCCTTTCAGCCCATTCTATCGCTGTAATTCCTTCATCCATTAGAGTTTCTTCAAAAGGTAGAAATTCCTCATTCTTTTTTATTCTGTAAAGATCGATATGATGCAACTTCATTCGCCCGGAATACGAGCGCATGAGGACAAAAGTTGGACTTTTTATAACATCTTCTATCTCAAGTCCTTTAGCCAGACCTTTTACGAAAACTGTTTTCCCGGCGCCAAGGTCACCGAACAATGCAATACATACGGGAGAAGTTATTCTTTTGACCAATTCTCCAGCTATTTTTATTGTTTCTTCAGGAGATTTGGTTATAGGCAATCAATCCCCCTTTAAGAGTAAGAGCAGAGTCATACTTACCTGTAAAATATTCTGAAAAAACTTCTCCGTCTCCACCGGTAAATATTAAATTTTTATTTTTATAATCTAATATTTGCAGGATTTCTTTTATTCCTCCGATAAGACTGCCGAAAGCTCCTAATTTAATACATTCCTCTGTATTTTTGCCCAGGCTGTTTAGCATTTCGGGCTCAACTCTCGGAAGAAGATATCCCGCCTTTGATACAGATGAAAAATATGAACTTAAACCGGGCATTATTGCCCCGCCTTCGAACTTTACAAGAAAAACAGATTCGGTTGGCTCGCTATACAAATCGACTGTTATAGTGCTCCCACAATCAACAACAATAGCCGGAAGTCCTATCTGTTCTTTCGCTCCAAGCCCATTAGCCAATCGGTCTTCGCCGGGTTTCGATTGGTAATTCACCTGAATAATATTCCCGGGAAAAGGAATAATATTGAAATCGATAATTTCTTCTATCAGTTTTTTCTTCAAAGGTACAACCGAAATGCTTAGAATTTGTTCTATCCCGGAAAAGAATTCCTTTACTTCTGAAGCCTTATCAGTTCTTTCTTCGCCTTTTAGAGAATTGTTTTCAAACATTCCGCAATGATAATTAGTATTCCCTATATCTATTATTCCAATCATTGTACCTCTCTAATAAATCTTTTTCCTGAAATTTCCCTTGAAAGACCCTTCAGCTCAAGCATTGCCATTGCGGTCATAATGCTTTCCGGTTTTAGTCCGGTTTCTCCTGCCAAAATATCAGTGCTTTTTGGAGTTACATCAAGAGCTTTATAAACTACCGCTTCCTGTTCACTTAAGTCGGGAATTTTTTTGTTTTTCTCTTCCTTTCTTTCCTCTATTTCAAGATTGGTGTTTTCCAGAAGGTCCTGATAATTCGTCAAAGGTATCGCTCCGTTTTTTATAAGCTTATTTGTACCTTCAGCAACCTTTCTATTTATATCTCCGGGTAAGGCATAAACATCTCTACCATATTCAAGAGCCCAACGTACAGTCGAAAAAACTCCGCTTTTCTCGGCAGCTTCTACAGCTATAACAGCCTTAGACAAACCACTGATAATCCTGTTCCTTGCCGGGAAATGATATGGAAGAGCACGAGATAAGGGAGGAAGTTCTGTCAGCAAGCATCCGTGCTCGAATATCTTTGTCGCAAGATTTCTATTTGAAGCAGGATAAATTAGGTCTATTCCTGTTCCCATTACAGCCAGAGTCCTTCCCCTCCCTTCTATAGCACCAATATGCGCCTGAGTATCGATACCCATCGCCATACCGCTTACTATAGTTATTCCTAGTTCGGCAAGCTGCTTACCCAGCGTTCTTGCGGCGGTTTTTCCGTAATGTGTTGCTCTTCTTGTCCCGACAATCGACACGGCATTTGAGTCTTTCGGCAGTATTTTTCCCCTGCAATACAGAATAGGTGGAGAATCTTCTAAATCTACTAAATTTTTCGGATAATCTTCATCAAGTATTGTTAGCATATTAACATTTTCCTGCTGAAGAATTTTAAGCTGTTTCGAAAGTCTGGATTCGATATTGGCTTTTTTGACCTCTTCTTTCCTTATTTCTTTTTTATCAATTAACACATCAATGCAATCTTTCTTCTCGAGAATATTTTCATTCTCGGTCATAATTTTTCTTAATCTCGAAGATTTCATTTTGATGTTAGACAATTTCAGAAGATTTGTCTCTTTTACCATATGCGAATTATAGTAAGATAAACTAATTTTCGCAATGATAAAGGAGAATTCAGAAGCTGGAAGTTAGAAGTCAGAATCCCTTCCCAAACCAAAACCAAAAAAACTAAATGCCACACGGAGGCACAGAGAACACAGAGGATTTATTATTTTAATTCAAAATTAATAATTCTTGAAGAAAGACTCTCGACTCAGTTCAAAACGCCTTGACGAATTCTTAAATAATCCTTATTATTTTAACAAAAAGGAGGTATGTAGTGAATTATAAAAAGATTTTGTTAGCCATACTATTGGTCGGGTTAAGTTGTATTATTGGATGTGGAAAAAGCATCTCTTTCGATGTGAGTGGAAATTGGGTAGTAGTGATTCCTTTCTGGGATAATGGTGCAGGTGAAAGTTTCAATCTAAGTGGGTGTGCCTATAGTTGCGGAGGAAGTATTACGGAAGGTGAAGAAACTCATTATTACTTCTTTACAAATATTGAAAGAGAAGGGGGTACGTTGTATGGAGATATAATAAGTTTTGATTTTGAGCTTGACTGGAAAAATTATAGTTATCCATAAGATGCGTGTGGGGGGAGATATGTTCTTACAAAATTGGACCTACTTTGTGTCTTCGTGGTTAATGTTCTTCAAACAGAAACTTTTTTAATTCTTCGATCCCTTCTTCTTTTATGCAGGATACCGGGAAAACAGGGTGAGGGGTGGTAAATTTAGGAGTTTCTTTTACCTTATCGGTCTTTGATATTACACAGGCTATTCTTTTTCGCGGATCACCCTCGAAATAATCCTCAATTTCTTTCATTAATTTTTCTATTTTATTTAATCCTTTAATTTGCGTGCTATCTATTACAAACAGAAGTGTTTTTGCCCTTCTAGAAAGTACTTTAATATCCTCCACCGATTCGGGAACAAGAGGTGTGGTATCCATAAAGGTATATCGAGAAAAATTATGCATATATGTCCATAAATGAGGGTTTCTTGTGGTAAAAGGATAACTTGCTATTTCAGGCGAGTTTCCTGTAACGCAAGCTATCAAAGAAGATTTCCCCGAATTCGGCGGCCCTATTACAACTATATCAACCTTAGGACTGAATATCAAATTAAGTGTTTTCAACTCCCCTTCTTTACCGGAAGTTGCGATTCTAGGAGCTTGATTAGTAGAGGTTGCAAAATTTATATTCCCCTTGCCTCCCTCACCTCCACCCACGACTTTTGTTCTTTCAGCATCTGATATTAAATCTGCCAGGGGTTCTTTTTTGTCTGCTTCGTAGATTGTAGTCCCTACAGGAACAAACACTGTTAAATTTCTGCCTTTTTTCCCATGTCTTTTATTCTTTCCGCCCGGAGCTCCGTCGTCCGCTTTCAAAAAACTATCCTTCTGTAGATGCTTAAGCGAATGATATTCTTCTGAAGCCTGGAAATATAAATCTCCTCCTTTGCCACCATCTCCTCCGTCCGGTCCGCCTTTGGGTTGTTTTGGTAAATGGCTGAAAGAAATCAACCCGTCTCCACCTCTTCCACCCTGTACTTCAATTGATATTTGGTATGACTTTATTTTAGTTGCTCCCGGGTATGACTCTTTGCCAAACGTTCTTTTAATCTTCTCCCGATTTCATCGGGGACGAACTCTGATATATCACCATTAAGAAGAGCTATTTCCTTTACTGCGCTTGAAGAAAGAAATATGTATTTTTTATCCGGGAATAGATATATTATCTCCACATCCATAGAAAGTTTCCTGTTCATCATTCCCCATTGAAATTCATACTCGAAATCAGAAAGAGCTCTCATCCCTCTAACAATCGCATCTGCTTTGTTTTCTTTGACATAATCTGCAAGAAGTCCCTCCCAAATTTGAACGTTTACGTTGGGAATATCTTTTGTCGCTATTTCGCACAATTCTTTTCTTTCTTCTGCAGAAAACAAAAAGTCTTTTGCATAATGCTGTGCTACTACTATGGTCAGATGGTCAAAAATCTTCATGGCGCGATTAACGATATCTATATGCCCATTTGTAATGGGGTCAAATGTTCCGGGATATATTGCGGTTTTCATCTTCTCAAGAAAGCGAGTGATGTATCGCCATAGATTTTGCTTTTAAAGATTTTGAATCCATTATATTCGAACTCCTCGGTCGACGGTCGCTCAACAATTATTATTGAGTTATCTTTTAAAACAGCGTCGATTTTTTTTAAAGTTTTTTTAATCAGTTCTGTCTTATATGGGGGATCCATAAAAATGAAATCAAAGGCGGATTCTAAATTATCTAAAGCCGCAGAGACAGATTTATTTATAATCTCTCCCTCAAGTTTGGTTTTCTCTAAATTTCTTTTTATATAATTTGCCGCTTTTCTTGATCTCTCCACAAACACAACCTTTACCGCACCTCTGGACAGAGCTTCAACGCCTACTGCGCCGGAACCGGCAAACAAATCCAAAAAAGTCTTATCCTGTACGGCTATCATTGAAAAAAGAGCTTCTCTGACTTTTCCCCTTGTAGGTCTTATGTTATTGGGGGCAAAAATCTTATGTCCTCTGGCAAAACCTGATATTATGTTCATTTTAACTGCCTCCTGATTTTTAAAATATACGCTTAAATATAAAATCATTTCCCTTAATTGCAAGGCATTTTTAGGTATTGGGTCAGAATGGGCGCTCGGCTTACCGCTCACGGCTAACCGCAGAAAAAATAAAAAATTTTGCATATGTAGGATATGTAGTTAATATAGAAAAAAATAAGAATTACAAGTTCTGCAGTCTCTACATGTGAAAGATGGTGTGTGGAGTTGGGTTCAGCGGAAAGCGGATTGCGGTCAGCGGATAGCGTAATATTCATGCATCTTTGGAATCAAATTCCCCCGTTGACATATTGGAAAAACCCAATATTTTTGATAAACTATGAAAGGTAACATAGGTTTCATTTCAACAAGGTTTTCCGGACTTGACGGGGTTTCCCTGGAAACTAAGAAATGGGCAAAAATTTTAGAAGAAGAAGGGTTTGAGTGCTATTATTTTGCGGGAGACCTTGACCTCCCAAAGGAGAAATCTTTTCTTGTTGAAGAAGCGCATTTCAAGCATCCGAATATCGTAGAAATTTACAACGAGTGCTTTGGAACCGATATCCGTAAGAACTCAGTAACAAGAAATATCCACGAAACAAAAACAAGACTTAAGACCGAAATCCTTAATTTTGTTAACAAGTTCGAAATAGATTTACTGATTGCAGAAAACGCTCTAACGATACCTCTTAACATTCCTCTTGGAATAGCTATAACCGAATTTATATCGGAAACAAAAATGCCTACAATCGCACATCATCATGATTTTTACTGGGAGAGAAAAAGACTTCTTGTAAACGCAGTCGGCGAATACCTTAATATGGCTTTCCCCCCTGTATTACCTTCTATTCGACATGTGGTCATTAACTCTAATGCGGATCGTGAGCTGAGTTATAGAACGGGAATATCAAGCACGATAATCCCCAATGTGCTGGATTTTGATACACCTCTACCTCCACCTGATGATTATGCATCCGACGTCAGGGAAAATTTCGGAATAAAGGAAGACGAATTACTAATTCTACAACCGACAAGGGTTGTTCCGAGAAAAGGGATAGAACATGCGATCGAACTTACTAGCCGTTTAGGGAAAAAGGCAAAACTTGTTATATCCCATGCCTCTGGAGACGAAGGATTTGAATACGAACAGAGATTGCGAGAGTATTCTGAAATGCTCGGAGTCGATACCTTATTTATATCGAGACGAATCAACGAACACAGAGAAACCAATGGTAAAGGCGAGAAAGTTTATACTATATGGGATATCTACCCACATGCCGACCTTGTAACATACCCCTCAACTTACGAGGGATTCGGAAACGCTTTCTTAGAAGCTATTTATTGCCACAAACCAATTGTGGTTAACAAATATGTAATTTTTATTTTAGATATAGAACCAAAAGGGTTTAAAGTTATAGCCCTGGATGGATATGTTAACGACGAAGCCGTTCAAAAAGCAAAAGAGATATTAGCCGATTCTGAAAAACGTGAAAAAATGGTAAAACACAACTACAGATTGGCTAAACGATATTTCTCTCTCTCAGTGCTGCGCCGTAAACTCAAAAACCTTATACGCGAAATCCTGTACTTCGAGACCTGAAAGCAAAATTCTACAACACTATTTTTACAACAGAGAACACAGCGTGACAACACCACTAAATTCAAAAATTAAACATCAAAATTCAAAAATACAAATCAACGTTTAAAATTTTATAAAAAAAAGACCACCATAACGCAACCTTTCTTCTATTTGTTGCGTTTTGGGGATATAATAATTTTGCATTTTAACATGTCATTTTGCTTTTTGATTTTTAATATTTAAATTAATCGTAGGGAAGATTGACTGTTTACAGGATTTTTTATTGCTTATTGCTGACTACACACAACTAACTACCAATTACGCCTCTTGACAAAACAATACAACCTATTATAATAATATTAAAGACTTAGTAAGTTTGCTTTTAAGAGTTTTACAAAGATTGGCTTAAAGTTCTGAAGGGTCAAAAGGGTTTTTTTATTGTTTTTTAATAAAAGCCCTTGACAAAGTGAATTTATATTATATTAATAAAATCTGTTCTTTGATAATTGAATAAATAATAGGTAATAGACTTTTGGACAAGCATTAAGGGCATACGGTGGATGCCTTGGCAGAAGTAGGCGATGAAGGACGTGGCTGGCTGCGATAAGCCTCGGGGAGCCGTCAAGCTGGCATAGATCCGGGGATTTCCGAATGGGATCAACCCAAGTCCGGTAAACCGGACTTATC
>CAZHNS010000037.1:0-7697 GCA_964534175.1 uncultured bacterium
CTCTGTGTCCTTTGTGATCTTTGTGGTAATATTTACCCTGGTCATCCGGAAATTATGTTTACAACTTTTTTCCCGTGCCTTGTTCCAAATTCTACCTTTCCGGATTTTAAAGCAAAAAGCGTATCATCTCCTCCCCTGCCTACATTCCAACCAGGGTGATACTTGGTACCTCTCTGGCGTATAAGTATAGCGCCAGCCTGGACCTCTTCACCGCCGAATCTCTTAACTCCAAGAAACTGGGGATTTGAATCTCGACCATTTCGCGATGAACCAACTCCTTTTTTATGTGCCATTTCAATCCTCCTTTAAATTGCTTTCTTTATTTCTTTTCTTTCTTTGTTTTACTTGTTGACTTCTTTGTCTTTTTTACTTTAGCAGAAGACTTTTTGGGCTTAGCAGTCGTTTTCTTTTTCTTAGTAGTTGTTTTTTTAGCTGTTTTAGCCGCACCAGTTTTCTTCTTTGCCTTACCTGTAATCTTCTTCTTTTTAGCGGTTACCTTTTTCGCTTTTTTAGGTTCTGCGGCCTTTTTCTTCTTCGCTTTACCCGCGGTTTTCTTCTTCTCTTGTATTACAACTTCCTCCTTGCCTTTCTTCTTAGCAGTTACTTTTCCACCGAGTATAATATCTTTAATCTCTATCTCGGTATAAGTCTGACGATGTCCTTTTGTTCTCTTATATCTCTTTCTCCTTTTAAACTTAAAAACAATTATCTTCTTATATCGCCCGTGCTCAACAATTTTTGCTATAATAGAAGCTCCTTCTATATAAGGACGCCCGATTTTTATATCTCCATTTTTAACAAGTAAAACCCTGTCAAAAGTAACTTTTTCACCGATCGCACTATCTAACCGGGGAATTCTCAAACGTTCTCCCGGCCTTCCAACATACTGAAATCCTTTAGCTTCAAAAACTGCAAACATTAAAATCCTCCTTCAAGTTGTATCAGTTGCTTTCCCCTGGAGTCGCATTTTCCTCGGGAATTACATTGCCTTCTTCTGGTATTAAACCCTCTGGAGCACCCTCCTCAGAAACGCCTTGCTCAAAGGGAACACCCACTCTCTCAGGTAAATTTCCTCTTAATCTCTCCTCAATGCTTTCTTTCCCGATTCCGGCCGATCTGGGTACTTTAATAGCTATTGTCGTCGAAGTAAGAAAAAATAGAATAGCAATCACCACGGTTACTTTACGCAAAAGCAAAGAGGCTCCCCTGCCTCCAAAGAAAGATCCTCCACCAGCCCCTCCAAATACAGAACTCATACCCGCACCCTGAGACTGCTGCATAAGGATGACGAGAATTAAAAGAACTGCAAAAAATACATGTAGCGTAACTAAAAAACCTAACATTTAATCTCCTTTGCTATTTTTATCATATCTGCAAAACCATCAACATCAAGAGATGCTCCTCCAATTAAAGCACCATCTATATCTTTCTGGCAAATAAAATCCTTAATGTTATGCGTTTTAACAGAGCCACCATACATTATTCTTATTTCTTCACCTTTAGGACCTAACTTATCTCTTATAATAGCATGCATCTCCTCAGCATCCTCGGGATGAGGAGTCTTACCGGTCCCGATTGCCCATACAGGCTCATAAGCGACGGCTAGATTCTCAGCATCATATTCTATTCCCAGGAGTCCCTCTTCTATCTGCTTATCCACAACTTCCTTCGCTTTGCCTTCTTCTCTTTCTTCTTCAGTTTCACCAATACATATAACAACTTTTAATTGCTTTTGCAAGGCTTTTTCTACTTTCTTTCTAACTCCTGCGTTCGTCTCACCAAAATAGGTTCTCCTCTCGGAATGGCCTACTAATACCCACTCTACTCCAATTTCTTTTAGAAAAACCGAAGAAATCTCACCGGTATATGCTCCTTGTTCTTCCCAAAAGAGGTTTTGAGCCCCAACCCGAATTCCACTACCCTTAAAGCTTCTTACGGCATCCACAAGAGAAGTAAAAGGAGGTGTAACGAAAACATCAATATCTTCCGTTGAGATTTTTTTCTCCTTAATGCTCTCTGCGAATTTAACCGTATCCTCGACGCCCTTATTCATTTTCCAATTTCCACCTATAAGCAACTTTCTCATCAAAACCTCCCTTACATTACCTTAAAAGCCGCTAGTTCCTTACCTGAAACAAATTCAAGAGACGCACCTCCTCCTGTAGAAAGATGACTTACGGAAATATCTGAATTTTCAAAAACTTTATCAGTATCTCCACCACCTACAACAGTAAAGGCTCCCTTTTTCGTCAACGTACCAATTTCTCTGGCAATCTCCCATGTTCCTTTATCGAATGGCGGAACTTCAAAAACCCCAACGGGTCCATTCCAAAATAGAGTCTTCGCTTTTGAGATTATTTCTTTATACTTCGAAATGGTTTCTGGTCCGATATCGACACCCATTTTACCGTTAGGGATACGGGAAGCAGGTACAACTTCACTCTCAGCGGATCCGTCAATCTTTTCCATGTGGTCTATAACAACTATATCTTGAGGTGTATAAAGATTTTTTCCCTGTTGTTCAGCTACAGAAATCGCCTCTTTTACTTTATCAAATAAACTTTCTTCGATAACAGAATCACCTACACTTCCACCTTCTACATGAATAAAACTAAACGACATGGCGCCACCAATCAAAATATCATCTGCAATAGGAGCAAGACCTTTAATTACCGGTATTTTTGTTTTCAGTTTCAAACCGCCAAGAATAACAGTAAACGGTGATTCAGGTTTTTCTAAAAGTTTAGAAAGCTGCTCTATTTCTTTCATCATTAAAAAACCAACAGCTTTATCTTCTATGTACTCTGCAACACCATAAGTGGAAGCATGAGCCCTGTGAGCGGTAGCAAAAGCATCATTTATATATACATCGCCAAGATTCGAGAGAAGCCTTGAAAATTCTTCATCATTTTCTTTCTCTCCCGGAATAAATCTTGTATTCTCAAGCAGAAATAAATCTCCACTCTTAAGAGATCTGACTTTCTCTTCGACTTCCGGACCAACAGTTTTTCCTATAAACCCGACTTCTGCACTCAGAAGCTCGGAAAGGCGATCCGCTACCGGACGAAGTGAAAATTTCTCGACAACTTCTCCACCGGGCCTGCCAAGATGCGACATCATAATAACAGCTGCTCCATTTTCTATCAAATAACGAATAGTAGGAAGACTTGCCTTAATCCTATTATCGTCCTCTATCTTACCGTCCGCAATAGGTACATTAAAATCAAAACGACAGAGAACTTTCTTATTCTTTACGTTAAGATCCTTTATAAAAGGAACTTTCTTCATAGAGATTTTCCCATCATAATAGCTACATCTATCATTCTCATAGAGAAACCCCATTCGTTATCATACCAGGAAAGAACTTTAACGAGTGTTCCTCCGATAACTTTGGTAAATCCGGGATCAAAAATAGAAGAATGATAATTCCCTATAATATCCATGGATACAACCTGGTCTTTTGCATATTCAAGAACTCCTTTAAGCTCACCATCGGCGTATTTCTTAAAAGCTGCATTAACAGAATCAACAGTAGCTTCTTTACCAACCTTACAAACAAAATCAACAACGGCGCCATCGGGCACCGGAGCACGAAGAGCAATCGCGTCCAATTTACCTTTTAATTCAGGAAAAACTTTCGTGGTAGCAATTGCAGCACCGGTCGTTGTAGGAATAATGGAAAGCGCAGCCGCTCTTCCCCTTCTCCAATCCTTTGCAGGAAGATCAAGAACTTTTTGAGAAGAAGTATAAGAATGGGCTGTAGTCATAAGCCCCTGCTCTATACCAAATGTTTCGTTAAGAACTTTCACTACCGGAGCAAAACAATTTGTAGTACAAGAAGCATTAGAAATAATATCATGCTTCGCCGGATCATATTGGCTATGATTTACACCATAAACAACCGTAAAATCTCCGTCGTCTCCCTTGAAAGGCGCCGAGACTATAACCTTTTTAGCCCCTGCCTTCATATGTTTTGCCGCCATTTCCCTTGTTCTGAAAATACCGGTAGCTTCAAAAACAACATCCGCACCAAGATCTTTCCAGGGAAGTTCTTCAGGTTCTTTTATTTGCGTGAAAGGAACCTTCTTACCATTTATAACCAACGAATTACCATCTACCTTTACATCGCCGTCAAATCTTCTGTGAACTGAATCGTACTTAAAGAGATAAGCGAGATTATTAAGATCTGCAATATCGTTAATGCCGACAATCTCTATATCGTCTCTATTTATAACTTCTCTTAAAACACATCTTCCAATTCTACCAAAACCGTTTACACCAACTCGAACTGCCATTTTTACAAAACCTCCTTTTAAACATTCTAAATTTTAACTCTAAAACCTAAACCAAAAGCCAAATTATCCCATATACCTGAGCTACTTTGCATATCAAAAGACACATCTTCATCATCTTCGAAAACGTTGTTAAGAATCGCCGAAGCTATATGAGATACATCATACTTAATAGGTAAATAAAAGCTAAGATAATCTCTTTCATAACTAAGAGAAAGACCCATTGTCGCTGACGGAACAAGTCTCCAATCAAGGTCCTCGAATTCATAACCACCAAGAATCAAAACATCTGCTGCAAGTCCTATTCGGGCATCGATAACCGGGGCAGGTATCGGTGTAGATGTATATAATCCTACTTTACTAAAAGAATAATCCGAACGGAACGCGAGCTTAGCGTTAAAACCAAGGTTTATGGGCTCAATTAAAAATCCGAAATTAAAACTGGATCCCGCGCATGAAAACATTTCATCTCCGGATTCCGTTTCTTCCTCGCGAATCATACTGTCTATCACAATAATAGCTCTACCTGAAATAAGGGAATCCTCCACAATAGTAAGATAGGTTGAATCGATACTAACAAAATCTTCAGGCAAGCTATCAATCCATGAAAAATCCCAACTATAACTACCCGCAAGATCATATTGAGCGCCGAAATCGAATCCCCATGAAATTTGCATCCCCGGGAAATCAACAATTGAACCAATACAAAAAACCGGATGTGTAGCCGAAAAACCGGAAGAAATAATTTCCCCTTCTGCAAGATTTTCATCAAAATCTAAAGCAGCCGAGAAATCCTCAATTATCCAGGCATCACCATTACCGTCTACAACAGTAGTATCTCTCACTTCCATCACCAAACTATCAATATGTGTTAAAAAACTTCCCTCTCCGTAAAGGCTTAATTTTTGAAACTTGAGACCCGCACCAAATGCAATAGGTCCGAAATTAGTTCCCGCTCCAAGAAAAAACGGAACATCCGAATATTCCAATCTTAAAGGAACATCATTTTCCAAAGTCACAGCCCCTTTGAATAATGGCCTAACCCTGACTGTATCGCCAGCAGGAATCTCGGAAAAATCATCATTAGTAAACTCGAAAAGTTCATCCATCCTGACATCCCCATAAATACTTCCACTCAAACTGGCTTCAACGCCTAACTTGTAGCCGCCTCCGTAAGAAAAACCCAAACCAAACATTCCAATTCTTTTCGAAAATCCAATAAAGTTAATCCCACCTAAAGCGTTATACTGTCCATACAATCGGCTTCCGGGGGTAACAACAACATCATTGGTTGCAGTATAAGCGGCTGAGTCGATATCGATATCAAAGGAAAAGTTATCAATATCGGACGCGCTGACTCCCGGAAGGGAAAAAGCGGTGAAAAACTGAACATCGGGTGCCCTACCAAGAGAAGCGGGATTTAATTCAGCGCCTGCAATTCCCATTCCAGCGGCAGGATTAAAAAAACCTTCCTCAATAAAAAATAAGTCAATCTCGTGTGAGCTTCTATATATCTTAACATAATTTTCTCCATCGATGTAAAGAGTCGAAAATAGTAAAAAGGATAAAAAAAACATAAACCCTCCTTTATATACTCTTCATATACTAAGGATACACTCTTCCCAGAGTTCTGGGAAAAGGTATAGTTTGACGGATATGACCGGTTCCGCAAATCCAGGCGACAGTCCTCTCAATCCCAAGGCCGAATCCCGCATGCGGAACAGAACCGTATTTCCTTAAATCAATATACCACTTAAAAGCGTCTTCGGGCAATCCTCTTTCCTCTATTTCCTTCTTCAACTTTTCTACCTCAAACTCCCTTTCTCCGCCTCCTACAATTTCGCCATATCCTTCGGGAGCGAGAATATCGAAAGAAAGAGTTACCCCCTCATTTCCGGACTCTTTCCTCATATAAAAAGCTTTAATTTCTCTGGGAAAATGAGTTACCACAACCGGAGAATCGTAACTTTTACCAAGAACGGTTTCCTGGGGGGCTCCGAAATCTTCACCGAATTTCATTGACTCACCTAATTCGTTAACTTTTTTTACTGCTTCCTCATATCTGATTTTAGGAAAAGGAGCTTTAATATGCTCTATAAGAGAAATATCTCTCTCTAGAACTTCCAATTCCCTTCTTCTATTAATCAAAACTCTTCTTATTACATATTCGATCATTCCGCTTGCAAGTTCTATAGAATCATCGAGATGAGCATAGGCTATCTCCGGTTCTACCTGCCAAAATTCTGTCAAATGCCGTCTGGTTTTCGATTTTTCAGCTCTAAACGCGGGACCGAAACAATAGACTTTCCCAAAAGCAGCTGCAGTCGCTTCACAATATAGCTGACCGCTCTGAGAAAGATACGCCGGCTCACCAAAATAATCAACTTCGAACAGAGTAGTCGTACCCTCACAAGCAGAAGGAGTGAAAATAGGGGCATCAAAACGTAAGAATCCCCTTTCCCACAAATAATCTTCGACAGCCTTTACAACTTCAGCCCTTATACGCAAAATAGCCCATTGCTTACTGGAACGAATCCATATATGTCTATTACTCAGTAGGAAATCAACACCATGAGATTTGGGCGTAATAGGATAATCTTTACACTCACCCACAATTTCCAGAGAACCAATTGAAAGCTCATAACCGATGGGAGCTCTTTTATCTTCTCTTACCTTTCCTCTTACTATCACAGAACTCTCCTGATCTAAATCGCCCACAAGCGAAAAACTCTCGGGCTCAGTGTCCTCTTCCGTGGCAACACCCTGAATTATCCCAGTACCATCTCTTACCAGCAAAAATTGTATTTTTCCACTGGATCTTTTGTTATATACCCAACCACGGATTTCTACCTGTTTGTCAACAAAATCCGCGATATTTTCTATATATGTATGCTTCATACTTTAATTACCACTCCTTAAAAAACATAATCTACTCTCTTCCCACTCTCTAAATTTTAATTTAAAGTGGTTCTCAAGAGTGCTGATTTTCCTATTTTTTTTAATTTTTTGCTTATATTTCAGTAACTATATTACATTACAATTAAAAAAAGTCAACACCTTTTTCTTCTAATTTTTAGCCATAAATACACTAAAGTACAAACAAAAAGTATGTAGTCCAACGTCTAATGTCCTAAGTCCAAAGTCAAAACCAAATCCCAAGTCACCTCTCAACTACTTAACGACTCAGCCACTTAACAAATCCGAAGGTTGCGAAACACTATTTTTTATTTCGCCATTTAGCTATTTGGCTTAGATTCTTGGAATCTACGAACTACCCTCAAACAGGGACTTTTTTATTAACTTTCGCGTATCTTAAGAATTCTATAAATAAAACTACAAATACAACGTCCAGCACACCAAAGGCAATAAGAGCTAAAGGAACGATTGCATAGGTGGAAAACAATA
>CAZHNS010000037.1:7707-14564 GCA_964534175.1 uncultured bacterium
TCGCTCCAAGTACATAGACAACTTTCATACCGGTACCGATTACGACAAGATCCACGTTTCTATAAAGGTGCTTCCAGACCAGAAAATACCCAATTCCAATTAGTCCTATGAAAGCCGCGCAGACTTGAAAATAAATTGGGGGTTGCGGTATAGGTCTCTGCAGAATTGCTTTAAACATCCATTTATAGAAAAAACAAAATCCGAAGCCCAGTATAACGTCATATAAACCCGCGATGATAAATAAGACTTTATAATACCTCTCCTTTTCCATACTATACCTCCTTTTTAAAGTTATTCCGATACTTTTATTATACGGAAAAAATCATAATATGTCAATATAATTATTCTATTTGAAGAAAAACAAACAGATAATAAACGAATAAGAAACCCACGACAAATAAAACAAGTGCCAACAAAGGGTTCAATAAAGCGATAAATGAAGTTTCAAATAAAACAGTACCTGAAAAATTCCATTTTAGCGAAACAGTCGTTTTTTCTCCTTCCGGATATCTAAACAATAAAAGCGCAGTATGAAAAATGAGAAGTAAAGAAACTCCAACAAGAATCAAAAACCACATATTTAAATTGGGTTGCCACAACCTGGAATAGAGAATAATAAATAGAACAATATATGGGGTAAAAGCCATTAAGAAGTTCAGATGTTTGGCTTTCTTAGGAGACAATAGAACCACCAGTGTTTTTTTACCCACGAGCTTATCACCCTGATAATCTTTATAATAAGTGAAGAAAGTCATTGTGGAAAACATCAGTGCTATAAACAAAGATACGAATATTAAATCCTTGTTTTTAAGAACCATAAATAGGTTTTGTTCACTAACCGCCAGTGCTCCGTAAATGGGACATACACTTAACAGAATTCCAAACCATATGTTTCCCAGGAGCGGTACAGCTTTTAAATATTCATAGATAATGTTAAAAGCATAGCCGATCAAATAAACTATTAGTGCGTAAGGATTCAAAAGATAGGAGATAACGGCACCTATAAGAAACAGAATAAAAGTAGTAATAAGGGCATATTTGACATTTAATTCTCCTGAAACCATCGGCCTACGAGGTGCGTTTATTCTATCTTCTTTTATACCCAGATAATCATTTACTATCTGGTTTATACCCCAGCTAAGGAATAAAAGAACCAGAACCAGAAACTTTCTTAAGATATTTACCTCTACTCCTGAAAAAATGATTCCCAACCAACCCGCTATACCAGTAGCGAAAAAGAGGTACGGTCTCATAGATTTAATATAAGCCCTGATGAATTTATTTATCTCCATAAAGCCCCATTTTTTTATACAGCGGGGTTTCTTCTCCCAAATCCCAATCTTTTGCAATGGAAATTGTTTCTTCCCTGGGCAGAGGAATTTTCTCTTCCTTCTGCGCTCGTATAGCTTTTTCTATTCTCTCTGCTTCCGTACAGCAAAGCCAGTTTGCTCCGGGTTTTTTAAAATAACTTTTCATTCTTTTGTAGATAACCAAAAAATCTTCATCCTGCACATTTCCAAAAGAAACATTCGTAAACTCACAGGGTTGAACTTCACCGTGGTGATTGAGGTAAAATCTTTCAATGCCACCCGCGGTACATCCGAAGTTCTCTTTAAGAGATTCAAAAACCTGAGATGACATAGCCGGATAATTTCTGTATTTAAAGCGTTTATTAAAGAGAGTATGCGATCGAGCCATTTTATTTAAAGTTTCGTCTTCCAATGGGTCATTTCTGCCCAACCATCCTCCCGCGGGTTTTCCGTGAATCAACTGTACATAACTGCAACCATGGTCTTTTGCCAGCTTCATTATTTTTTCTATACCGCCTTGTTCTATTGTTTCTTTTGTTGGGCAACAATTTATTGCTGTAGCAATACCCGCTTTCCTGAAAACTTCGAGAGCCGAAATGGCATCATCGAAAGCCCCTTCCCTGCGTACAAAATTATCAAACTTTTCTCTGTTCCAATGATGAACAGAAATCATAACGCCAAAAACACCTGCTTCTTTCATTTTTTTTGCTTTTTCAGCGGTTAAACCAAAACCATTAGTATTAACCCAAACTTCCGCTCTATCATCCAAACTACTTACAAGTTTTAACAGCTTATCGAATTTCAATAAAGGCTCTCCACCCTCGATATTAAAAAACGATATACCCAAGTCCTGCATCTTTTTTGCTACTTCAATCAATTTATCTACATGCAATTCTGAGCCTATATCTTTTTTCTGGTAACAATGCGGACAGTTATAAGTACAGGCTTTAGTAATCGATAGTAGAACGGAAACCGGCGAAGGTTCTCCCTTAAGCATCAAAAATCTCTTCAGAGCGTGGAAAAAAGCCGGAGATGGAAAAGAAGGTAGATAAAGATGCATCTTGTAAACATCTCCAATCCTAACGACTTTATTGTGTCTGAAACGCATCTGAAGTAATACCATTCTTTTAAAAAACAGTATATACTGCTTGAAAGATATTTTTCTCGTTAACCAAAACCCGGTATATCTAAAAAAAACGCTCAAGGTTAAATAGGTATCAAAGAAAAATCTTTTTATTCCTGTAATAGGCTTGATTTTCATAAGAAGCCATACCTCCTCCACCATCTCACGGTGGTTTTAACGCCCTTTTCTAAAGGAGTCTCATTAAATCCTAATTCTCTTTGAACTTTAGATACATCGTATATATTGTTGGCATACCCCATTGCCACTCTTGCTCGAGTTAAATCGGGTGAACTTTTTATTCTAAATAATTTATACACCGATTCTTTTAAAACACCAAGAGGATAAGTTAGAGACTTCGGCAAATAAATAGGCGGCTTAACTTTTAAATATTTACAAAATAAACTCCAGAATTCGTCCATTGTAGGTACATACTGCGAACCGACATTGTATACTTTTATACCTTCCGGCGGACTTTTCAATATTTTAGTAATAACTTTTACAAGATCTTCAACATATATCACATGGAATTTATTTGTTCTACAACCGGGCAGCAATCTCATACTACCTGAGATATATTTGCAGAAATAATATGGCCCCGAATGAAATTCTCGCGGTCCGTACACCCAGACCGGTCTTAACACGGTAAGATTTACTCCTTTTTTTCGGCAAAAAGAAATAGTTTCTTTTTCAGCCTGCATTTTGGAACAACGATAATGGTTCATATCGGATTCCCAGATATTTGATAAAAAGTATGGGTACCTCGCGTTATAAGGAAAATCTTCAGCTTTTGGCTCCATACAATCTTCTTCGCCCAAAACAGCGTTGGTACTCAGATGAATTAGAAATTTAATTTTATTTTTATCAACTGCTTTTAGAATATTTTTCGTCCCACCTACATTGATATCGTAAAAATCTTTTTTTCTGCCCCAGTCCCTGGCTAACGCTGCCAGATGAACAACAGTATCACAACACTTCATGGCGTTTTCTACTTCTCTTTGGTTTCTGATGTCACCTTCTACTATCTCTAAATCATACCCGTCGATAAACCGAAGATTACTGCACCCGCGAGTTAAAGCTATAACGTGATAATTTTCCTTTACCAATCTCCGGATTAAATTACTGCCTATAAAACCGGTCCCTCCAGTAACAAATACTTTCTTCATAATTAAGGTACAATCACCTCCAGTGCTTTGGGCAGTAAATTTATTCTCGCAGGAAGGTATCCTTTTGCGTCCCCATCAAACTCCAGCTTCGGATACTTCTCATTGTATCTTATCATGACTTCTTTGCAGTATTTTAAATTTGCGCCTTTGTATTTTAAAAAATTCCCCCAATAAACCCTGGGTATATTCAATAAAAGATTAACATTAGAAGTTTTACCAATACTCAAAACGTAGAATCTACCGTCATCCGGTTTTATGTCACTGAAGACTCTCATACCGGAAGCGAGATAGGGGTCTTTCCCAACCGTTAAATTTATTATATCAGACAAAACTTTTTCTTTTCCGTCTATATTTATGGTTAGGGTAAAATCTTTGAGACTTAAAAGAGAAACAACGGTAGCCAATAAGGTTCCGCAAAAGTCTCCCAGAAATTTTCTAAATCTTCCGTTTGCTTTAGACGCTATCAAAGGGCCTAAACCAATATTAACGTTGCTGCCGAAATAAGATACTTTTCTATCGGGATGAACCTTTAGCATCTCGACAGGCATTTCATTATTGCTCTCTGAATATGTTACTTTTCCTATATCGACTAATTTCGTTTTACCTTTCAATATTGACCCTACAGCCTCCTCTATATTGGTTGGAATACCATGATATCGATTGAAATCAGGACTTGTACCTACATGCAAAACCCCTAATTTGGGCCTTTTCTCTAACTCCTCTTTTTTTAAAAGCCCTGTTATCACTTCACTTATTGTGCCGTCTCCTCCAACACTCACCACAACATCCCATCCTTCTTCTACGGCTCCGGAAGATAAGTAAGTGGCGTCATCCTCCCCTTCGGTCAAACGATACTCAAATTCCACCTTTTCTTTTTCAAACATATCAAGAATTTTTTCCCATTTCTTTTTACTTCTTCCCTGCTTCGATGTTGGATTATAAATAAGAAAATATCTCATAAACTTAAGTCCCTTATCTCTTCAAAAACCGCTACAACTTCTTCTATATCTTCTTCCTTAAGATTGGCAGTCGGTATCAGTCTAATTCTCGGAGACTCTTTCGGAACACTGGGAGGCAGGAAAGGAGTTCCGTAAACACCTCTTTCAAATAAAGCTTTCGTAACTTTTAAAGTTTTATTTGTATTTTCAAATATCACGGAAAAAAGAGGTGAGGTTGCCGGGGTTAGATTATACCCCATATCGCTTAAACTTTCATAAAGTCTTTCTTTATACTTCTCAATTTTCTGGCGTCTATCAGATAAACGGGGAATAAGATCAAGAGAACATATACATCCAGCCGCCACCGAAGGCGGGAGAGCTGTAGAATAGATGTAGGAAGAGAGCCTATATCTAAAAAAGTCTATTATTTTTTCTTTGCCAGCCAGGAAACCGCCGAAGCAACCAATCGCCTTACCTAAAGAGCCTGAAATTAAGTCGACATCGAAAATATCATATTTCTCCATAACACCTCTTCCTTCCTTACCCAGAACACCTACTCCGTGAGCATCGTCCAGAATAATGAAAGCTTTGTATTCTCTGGCTAACCGGTTTACTTCATCAAGGGGAGTGCTGGCACCTTCCGTGCTATATAATCCTTCCACCACTATAAATCTCATTCTGTAATCCTGGGAAACTTTAAGGATTTCTTCCAGGGCAGAAGTATCATTGAAAGGAAAGAATCTGAGAGACGCGCTGGACATAAGTGCCCCTTCGATTAAAGAAGAGTGAGCGGATTTATCTGCGATTATTATATCTTCAGAGTCACATAAAGTTTTAAAAACGCTTATGTTTGCCTGGAATCCCGACGGAAATATAAGAGTGTCTTCCTGCTTTAAAAATTCCGATATTTTTATTTCTAACTTTCTATTAATGTCGGTCTGTCCCACGACTATGGGTGTACCGCACATACTTATACCGTATTTTTCTAACACCTTTTTTGCTTTTTCTTTAATTCTCTCGTCATTGGCAAGTCCCAGATAATCATTTGAACCTAATGATATTAATTCCTTACCTTCGATTAATATCTTTCTGTCCAGACTGCTCTCTACCAATTTATAATAAGGATTAAATTCGATATCTTCCGCTTCACTTTTATCTATATGGAGATTTTCCAGAAAGTTTTCTTTTTTATCCTCCCGGACTTTTCCTCCTTTCAAAATCGCATCTATCTGATTTACGACATCCCGCACTGTTCGGACTTTAGAAAAATCTCTATCCGAGATTGCAATACCGAATTCCTGCTCCAGAGAAAATAGAGCTTCGAGTGCACCGAAAGAATCTATCCCCAGGTCTTTTTCCAGTTTCGAATCGACCTTAATCTTTTCGATATCTTTATTTGTTCCCACTTCAAGTAAGATTTCCTTAATTTTATCTATCATTTCATTATTTTTGACTTCCATAATAAATCCCTCATTTTTTAAATTTTTTTATTACAAGTGAAGCATTACTGCCGCCAAAACCAAATGAATTTATTAGAGCAGCTATGATCTTGCTTTCTCGGGCTACATTGGGAACATAATCGAGGTCACAATCGGGGTCCGGATTCTCATAATTTATTGTCGGTGGAATTACTTCATTTTTTATAGCCAAAGCAGTAGCAACTACTCCTATTGCTCCTGCTGCTCCTATAGTGTGTCCCGTCATTGATTTTGTAGAACTTATGGGTACTTTATACGCGTACCCTCCGAAAGCGTCTTTTATAGCTTTTGTCTCCGCCGTGTCGTTTGCCTTCGTTCCGGTACCATGTGCGTTTATATAATCTATATCTTTCTTGTCTATTCCGGCATCTTCGATCGCCAATCTCATAACAGCACTCATATCTTTTCCTTCCGGATTGGGTATAACGATATGATAAGCGCTGCTGTTCATTCCATACCCTATTACTTCCGAGTATATATCTGCACCTCTTGCAAGAGCACGCGACATCTCTTCCAATATTACAAAACCCGCTCCTTCAGCCAGAACAAAACCATCTCTTTCTTTATCAAAAGGACGAGAAGCTTTCTCGGGCTCATCATTCCTTCGCGACATTACTCTTAGAGAATTATAGGCACTAAAAGTGAAAGGCGTTAAAGGAGCCTCAGCTCCGCCAGCTATCATAATATCGGCTTTACTGTAACGTATTAGATTAAAAGCCTCTCCTATAGAATGTGCTCCCGAAGAACAGGCTGTAGAAATCGTCAGATTCGGACCTTTCAACCCTAATTCGACTGAAATATGAGAATTTACGGCATTAGGCATCACTTTAACAACACCCAGAGGA
>CAZHNS010000038.1:0-13942 GCA_964534175.1 uncultured bacterium
GAAAATCAAGCGACTTGTTTTTCCGCCCACCTTCGAACATGGTTCGCGATAGACACCCTTAATTAGCCACAGATTAACACGGATTTCTATTTGTTGTTTTTACTAATACCTAAGACCTAAGGCCTAAAACCTAAATCACTCTTGACTATTCATACTTCTCTCCTAATATTAAACAGAAAAACATGGAAGCAAAAACAAACAAATTCGATGTAATAGTAGTAGGTGGAGGGCACGCGGGTATCGAAGCAGCTCTTGCTTCGGAGAGAAGAGGATTTTCTACTCTTTTACTCACGATAAGCCCAGAACTCATAGGGCAGATGTCCTGCAATCCTTCAATGGGCGGAGGAGCAAAATCTCAGCTGATATTTGAAGTAGACGCCCTGGGAGGAGAAATCGCCTACAATACAGATAAAACCGGAATACAATTCAAAATGTTGAATGCAAAGAAGGGACCTGCGATATGGGCTCTCCGTGCTCAGTCAGATAGGAAAAACTACAGGGAGACTATTGCAAAAGAAATAAAAAAAGAAGTAACTGTGAAAGAGGGAGAAGTCACAGAACTTATTCTAGAAGGGAAAAAAATAAGTGGAGTAAAGATAGGTTCCGGAGAAGAATTCTTTTCAGACGCGGTTATTCTCACAACCGGAACTTTTCTCTCCGGACTTATTCACATTGGCCTGGAATCTTTTCCTTCCGGAAGACTCGGGGAACCTCCGTCCCTAGGGTTATCTGAATCTTTAAGAAATGCAGAACTCAAATTAGGACGTCTTAAGACCGGTACCTCAGCTAGGGCGGATATGCAGACAATAGATCTTTCCAAAATGACCATTCAACCGGGAGACGAAAATCCTCTCAATTTTTCGTATAGAACAAAAGAATTTGATCCTCCAAATGTACCATGTTACCTTACCTGGACAAATGAGAACACGCATAATATAATCCGCCAAAACCTCAAATACTCCCCACTTGTACAGGGAAAAATAACAGGAATAGAACCACGTTATTGTCCATCTCTGGAAACAAAAGTTCTTAAATTTCCGAAAAAAACCCATCATCATGTTTTCATAGAACCTGACGGACTAGATACTTCTGAAGTGTATTTAAACGGAGTATCTTCTTCCCTGCCTGAAAAAATACAGATACAATTCTTAAAAACTATCCCGGGTCTTGAAAATATAGAAATTTTTAAACCGGGATATGCAGTTGAATATGACTTCGTACCTCCGACACAACTCAAACATTCACTGGAAATAAAAAAAATAGAAGGACTTTTTTTAGCCGGACAGATAAACGGAACCTCTGGTTACGAAGAAGCAGCAGCCCAGGGAATAATGGCAGGAATAAACGCAACTCTCAAAATAGAAAAAAGAGAACCTTTAATTCTAAGAAGGGACGAAGCCTATATTGGAGTGCTGATAGACGATCTCGTTATTAAAGGAACGGAAGAACCATACCGGATGTTTACATCAAGAGCAGAACACCGTATATTGTTAAGGCAAGATAACGCTGACTTTAGACTTACCGAGTACGGATACAAATTTAGGCTTTTAAGTAAAGAAAGATACGAAGAAATTGAGGAGAGAAGCAAAAAAGCCAGAGAAACCGAAGAAACACTTAAGAAAACATTTATTACCCCTAAAAATGCACCAGCAATTAAAAAACCCGTAAGCGCATTTAGCCTTGCGAAAAGGGCCGATTTCAACATTAACGACATAGAGAAAATATGCGGAATAAAAATCGATAAAAACATAAAAAAAACAGTAGAAATAAATATACGCTATGACGGATATATACAGCGGGCCAAAAGAAAAATAAAAGAATTGATGAAGATGGAAAATGTTCGAATTCCTCCCGGTACAAATTTTGCTGAAATACAGGGAATATGTACCGAAAGCATTGAGAAATTGAATAGTATTAGACCGGAAACCTTCGGTCAGGCCTCCAGAGTTTCAGGTGTCAAGCCTACAGATATGCAAGCTTTAATGTCTTATATATGCAGGAAAAAAGAATCTCAAAACACAAAAAGTCCTGCAAATAAGCAGAGAGTGAAGGGATAAATGGTAGTTGTTTTAGGAATATTTATCTTTCTTCTGGGAGCCGTTATGGGGAGTTTTTTCAACGTAATCATATACCGTTTACCAGAAAATATTTCAATAATAAAACCTCCTTCTCATTGTCCGGGTTGCGGAGAAAAAATACACTGGGAAGATAATATTCCAATCCTAAGTTATATTATTTTAAACGGAAAATGCCGGAACTGCGATTTTCATATTCCAATCAGATACCTCATAGTAGAAACAATAAGCGCTTTTCTTTTCCTATTTTCATACCTTCGTTTCGGAATATCGCTCGAGTTATTCACTTTTCTTATCTTCATATCCTTACTCATTCCCATATCATTCATTGACCTAAAAACAACACTTATTCCAGACTCGATTGCCATTCCGGGAATCATACTTGGCTTAGCTCTTTCAATATTTCGAGGATTAGTGTTAATATCCTTAATAGGTACGGTAGTAGGAGCAATTTTAGTATTAACAATAATTATGATAGGCAAAAGAGTCTATAAACAAGAAGTTATGGGAGATGGAGATATCAGACTTGTCGCTATGATTGGGGCCTTTGTGGGATGGGCGGGAGTGCTACTCACCATAATGATAGGTTCTTTTTTGGGAGCCGTTTACGGCCTCATTCAAATAAAACGTGGAAAACTTACGATGAAATCGCAAGTACCATTTGGTCCTTACCTTGCAATAGGCGGTATCATCTCATTCCTTTACGGAAAATGGATAATAGTCCGTTTATTCCTGCCTTAACAAAAGTATTCTTCGGCCTTATTTATAAAGATAGGGAAGGACTCGAATACCTCACCCATAAAATTAATCAGATAGATAAGATAGATATCCAAAGTAACGAAATTCCATTCGACTTTACCGATTATTACAAAGATGAAATGGGCGAGTCCTTAAAAAGAAAATGGGTAGCAATCGATAAGATAATACCAGAAAATGGTTTGGTAGATTTAAAACATAAAGCAATAAGCTGGGAAGAAGAACGTACTTCCGAAGGTAAAAGAACTGTAAATTGCGATCCGGGAGGAATATGCGACAACAGAGTTGTACTTGTAACCACAAAAAACTTTTCCCATAGAATATACCTCGGCAATGGAATATTCGGCGAAGTAACCTTGATTTACATTGGCGATAGATTTCAGCCACAAAAATGGACCTACCCCGATTATCAGAGTGATATTTTTCAAGGTTTCGCGAAAGAATGCAAGAAAAAGTTCCTGGAAACAAAAAATTTATTTAACCACGAAACACACTAAATAAACTAAATATTTTTTGTTTTTTTATTCTAACTCCTAACTTCCAACTACTGACTTCTTTATTAACAACAAATTTCACGAATAGCACAAATGACTCAAATAATTTATCTTGACACAGAACAGCATTTCTCTTATAATCATTACCAAAAGGAGGGTATATGAAAAAGTTATTTCTGTTAATACTAGTTGTACTTTTTACCTACAGCATTGCTACAAACGCAGCAGGGATTTCATTAGGGTTAAAGGGTGGTTTGGCGATAGCAAATGCTTCCGGAGATTTTATAGATGACATGGCAGAAGAAATGGATGCAGATGTCGGTCCTAAAATGGGATTTTTAGGTGGTATTTTCGTGGATCTTGGTTTATCTGAAAACTTCGGCATTCAACCCGAAATAATCTATATCTCAAAAGGCATAACGGCAACCGGCGTAGACGACGACGTAGAATTCACATCAACGGTTAATTTAACCTATCTCGAAATACCGCTACTACTTAAACTTAAAATACCTGCAAGCCCTCAACTTGGATTCCAAATCTTGGCAGGCCCTACAATCGGTATGAACTTAACATCTAATGTGGTTATAGAGTCGGATGGAGTAATAGTAGAGGACGAAGACATTAAAGATGATATTAAATCCATGGACATGGGAGTATCTTTTGGCGCCGGAGTAGGCATTGGCATGGGTTCCGGAATGCTTACTTTAGACGGAAGATATACAATGGGTTTAATTTCTATTGCTGATGATACGGACGAAGAGGCAAAGAACAATTGTATAAGTATAATGGCGGGTTACGCTTTCAACCTAGGAAAATAACTTAAGATAATGTCGTCGATTTTTAACATATAATTTAATCTAATATTCGGGCATAGGAGTTTTAGATAATTTCTATGCCCAATTTTTTGACTACAATATACTCATTCCTCTCTATTATTCGTATCCCTTGACAAATTTTATCAAAAAAGTAAATTCAGCCCATGAAGAAATTAATTTTTGTACCAATATTATTCATATTGTTATACATAACCAACTGTGCCCCATCAATACAGCCTGCTTCAGAGGAAGAGACAAGCAAAATCTATGAAAATGCTATGAAGGCATACAGTGAACAGAATTATAAAGAAGCAAATGACTTATTTTTGGTGGTGGCGAAGAACAGTGAATCTCAAAAACTAAGAGGCAATTCGTTGTTTTATCTTGGTGAAATCAACAAAGCAACAGAAAATTACGGAAAAGCTCTTATAAGTTATGCTGCTGCGAGTAAATATGGAATAAAAACATCTGAAAACGTTAAAGAATTGGCAGCCCTTTCAGATTCGAAATCCCTGGAGAAAGCTATTCCTTACGCCAAAGAAGATCTTAAACCTTTCTTATTATACACTCTTGCGAAAAAACTTCAGAGCGCAGGCAAAGAAAAAGATAGCTCTAAATATTTCGCAGAAATCGAAAAAAAATATCCGAACAGCGAATATGCAAGAAAAGCAAAATATATGTCTCGGAATAAAGGAAAAACCAGAGTGGGTGTGCTACTGCCTTTTACAGGCGTTTATAGCCAAACGGCAGAATCGGTTAAAAAAGGTATAGAAATTGGTTCAAGGGATAAATTTATTCCATTGTACGTCGACACAAGAGGGAATCCGGTTAAAAGTTATAAAGAAGCGGTCGATCTTATAAAAAGAGAAAAAATTTCCGGAATAGTCGGACCTCTCTTTTCGCGAAACAGTTTTGCAGTTGCCTGCCTTTGCGATTATGTGGAAATACCATTTATCTCACCAACAGCAACAAAGGAGTTTATAGATTCCGCAGGAAGACAATGTTATATAATTAACAGAACAATAGAGCAACAAGCAAAAGCAATGGCAAATTATGCTGTTAAAGAACTTGGACTTAAAACTTTTTCGATTTTCTACCCGTACTCAGATTACGGAGAAACATTCGAGAAATTCTTCTCTGAGAAAGTAATAGAATTGGGGGGAAGAATAATAAACTCATTCTCTTATAAAGAAGGGAAAAGAGATTTTCAAGATGAACTGAATAGAATAAAAAAGAGCAATCCTGATGCCGTTTATATACCCGCCACCACTCAAGACGTACCCGCTATTGCAAGTCAAATTAAATACCTCGGTATAAAATCGCAAATTCTTGGAGCAGATGAGTGGAAATCAAAAGAAATATTCAGACAACAAGTTGAAGCATCCTCCTTAGAAGGAATAATAATTTCTGAAAGTCCTTTCAACCCGACAGACGCGTTTTCAGAGGAATTTAATTTTATTCACAGAAAGGACCCTGATAGGTATGCCTGCCTAGGATACGATGCAGCTATACTTATGGGAAGTTTAATAGACAACCCAAGAGACAAAAGGAGATTAAAAGATATCCAATTGACTGCCGGCTCTCTCGGCGCAGGAGATTCATACGAAGATGTTCATATATATATTATTAGCAGGGGCGATTTTAAACTGATAAAATAGAAAACATGGAGGTACTTTGAAAGGAGATAGCAATAATAAACTCTACTGGGGAAAAACAAATTCAATTATTTTTGCTGTTGGAATATTAACTATAATATTGGGTTACATATTCCTGGCGAGAGAATCTCTAACTTTAGCTCCCATACTTTTAGTATTGGGATATGCCGTATTAATACCCATTTCTCTTGTCTATAAGGACTGGATAAAAAAGAAGAAAAACAGTAAAGAGTGAAAATCCAGGTTTTAGGTTTTAGTTTAAAAAACAAATAAGAATTTTATATCTGTGTTTATCTGCGTTAATCTGCGTCCTATTATCCTTGTACTTTAGTGTTCTTCTTCCGAAAACACAATTGCCTGGAATTTCCAGAGTTCAGAAGATTTCCAAGCATCGGGAGGCAATCCGGCTTTATAGCAGGTGTGCACAAGAAAAGTTTTCCTATCCCATCCCTGTTCAACAGGAACCTGAGGAAGAAGCAGTCCGCTCATATACCCTCTTTTTATCATCAATCCATCTCTGCCTACTTCTATTTCTTCAACACTATTAACCTTTTGCATTGGGGTAAGAACGGATATTTCTATCTCAATATCATCTATTTCGGAAGGGGTAACTGGAGGAAACCTGTAATCCTGTGTAGCTGCCGCTATAGCCATATCCCTTATTACAAGGAATAACGGTTCCTCTGCTACAATACGCCCAATACATCCCCGAAGATCTCCGTTTTTTTTCTTTAGTGTCACAAAGGCTCCACATTTCTCCTTAAGAATTTCACTCTCAACTTGAAAACTAGGGATTTTTCTGTTCCTTACATATTCACTCAGGGATTTTCTGGCTATAGTCAATAATTTTTCTTTGTCTTTTTTTGTTAATTCAAAATTGAATTCTGTTTCAGATTTTTTATTTTCGGTTTTTTTTTCCGCATTTTCAGAGAAAACCCAGGCACCATAGCCAACCACGTACCCGCTCTTATCTCCTGTAACATCACCCGAAGTGGTTCTATTCAAAAGTTCCACCTTGGACAAATTTAAATTTTTCATAACCTGTAACAAAACAGCAATACTAGAACATCCACATGCAGCGCATACTCCTAATTCCCGCATTTCCCTGTCATATTCCAACAAACCTTGATAATCAAGACTAGAGACATACTTGTTTACCTTATCAGTAACTTCTTTAGCTTTGCTGTAGTTATAGCCGTGGTATAAATCCGTGGATGCCACAATAACCCAATCTTTTCTATTCTCTAACTCTTCTGACAAAGCTTCGCCTAACAGTTGAAGCAAGGAAGACTGATCGGTACTAAAAACAATGGGGACTATTTTAAAATCTTTCAAAACCTTTTGAAGAAAAGGCACTTGCACCTCAAGAGAATGCTCCTGGGAATGCGCTTTCGGTTCATTTACTATCAGTTTACTGTGAGATTTCAATTTCGAAGCAAAATCTTCATCAATTTTTACCTTTCCAAGAGGTGTCTCCCATTCTCCTCTATCGTAAATTGAGAAACCTTTAACATAGTAACGATGGGAAGGGCCTAAAAGAATTACAAGTTTCTTTTTCTTATTTTGCAAAGCCCCATAAGCAAAAGCGGCTGTCTGCCCGCTATAAATATAACCAGCGTGCGGAGAAATTACTCCGAAAATTTCTCTTTCCATTTCAACATCAGCATTACTTAAATACTGTTCGATTGTTGACGAAAGATTTGAAGAATTCTCAGGATAGAAAGACCCAGCAACAACTGGTTTTCTTACCATTTTCGACCTCCCTTTACAGTTAAAGGAACAAAGCAATACAAATATACAAAAGATTAATCTAAACATTATATTTACCAGTTTAACGGAGAGGCAGGGATTCGAACCCTGGAAGGAGCTTTTGACCCCTTAACCGATTAGCAATCGGTTGCCTTCGGCCACTCGGCCACCTCTCCAACGGAGGGTGAGGGACTCGAACCCCCAAGGGTGTAAACCCGCCGGATTTCAAATCCGGTGCCTTACCATTAGACTAACCCTCCCTTTAAAGCAATATTACCAACCCCAGAAAAAAAGTCAAGAGGAATTTAGGTGTTAGGTCTTAGGTCTTAGATTTTAGTAAAACAACAAAATAAAAATATAAATTTTTTTTTGTGTTCTTTGTGTCTTTGTGTGAGAATAATTTGGGGTTGTTGGGCTGAGTTTTTAATAATCGCAATTTAAATGGGTTGCGTGGGGCTCCGTGCTCTCTGTGAGTTTATATTTTTCTCTGTGTCCTCTGTGGTTAATTTTTAAGTTATCGGCTGTGGAATTCAACAACATCCCCTTCCATTAAAACTTCCTCCGGGCCCACCTGTCTGGGATTTTTATCTCCCCTCCATAATTTTGTATACTTCATTTTATCCGCAAAATCTTTGTGTATATGATAAGCCGCATCTTCTACTGTCGCGTCCTTCCTTAAAACTACAGGTTCAGTAAAATCCGCGTTTTTTCCCGGCGGTTTTGTATAAATCCTTATCAGATTAAGAAAATTATAAATCTTTTCTTTTAAAATTTCTACATCTGAATTAATATCAAAGCGTTGAAAATCCAGCCTATCAGCATGTTTTTCACGTAATAACCGCAGGTCCTCTTCCTTACTCCTTGAAATTATAATAAAACCCCTTTTTTTCATTAATTCATCACCCGTATAATAATCTCTCGATTCCAAAAAAATTGAACCCCCCTCAAACCTATTCAAAAGTAAATTAAGCTCTTTTATCGGATTGGCTTTCCTGCCATCAATCAAACCTATAAGGATATCGCTACTTCTACCAAGAGCAAGGAGCCAGGGAGGATGAAAATTCTCATAAAGAGGCGGAGTGTCAACTAATTGTATTTGAACATTTTCGAACTCAATCATTCCTACATCAGGTTTCTGAGTAGTAAAAGGGTAACTGGCAATCTCCGGATCGGCATTTGTGAGCTTCGCCAGAAGCGTAGATTTGCCTGAATTAGGCGCTCCCATAAGTACAACCTGTGCAATACCCATTTTGGGAACATGAGTCAGATCCAGACGGCGTGCCTGGGGTTTCTTTTTTGCCTCTTTCTTCAGCTTGGCAATCTTGCTGTTTAATTCTGCCCGGAGTCCATCCGTACCTTTATGTTTGGGCATCACAGCAAGCATTTCTCTTAGAATAGAAATCTTTTCTTCCGCAGAATCGGCAAATTTAAGTCGCGCTTCTATTTTATGATAAATTTGAGGTAAATTTGCCGGCATACTTTAAAAATCAACTAATCAAACAATTGACTAATCTACTATTCAACGGGTCTAATCCATACCGCCATATCTGTTTTGCTTTTAAGATAAATATCCTGTAGAATAAGCTGTCCATTTAAAAGCTCTATTTCTCTATCACTCGAAAACTCACCTGTCCAGGTATTATAGTATTTCATAAAGTACAAAGTATATTCGGTTTCATCAATATTTAACACGAGGTCCTTTTCTTCTTCCTCATCTGGATTTCTCAACCATAAAAATATATCAGCTCCCGATTTAAGTCCCATAATTTCCATATCTCCATCTACGCTTTCAACCGAAATTTCTTCAAGAATATCATCATCATTTTTAACCATTAATGATACAAAATCGGCAGCAGCTTTAAAATGAAAATAATGCCCCTTATAATAATGCCATTCCCACCACCAGGTAAGAGGTAATATCGGTGTAGGTGCAAACATTCCACGCCACAAACCGTCATGCATCTCACGTTCATAGGATTCACCAGGAAAATCCTTACCGGGACCCCTCCAGCCCAAAGCAAACTCGCTTACCACATTTGGTTTATTAAAGTTTTCAACATATTCCCTGATACTGTTTTTAATATCGGAAATATCTCTACCAGGACCATATAAATGGTGTTCGGAGAAATCAATATCTTCAATTCTCCACAAACCCGGTACTCCTCTATGACTAATGCTTGTTGAGATAAGATGCCCATAGGGATCAACCTGCTTTAAGTATTTAGACATTTCTTTATGCCAGCTCACAATTGCCGACGCCGGTACATCTTGCCACTCCATCACATTATCAATTTCATTCCATAATTCCCAACAAGCGAGATTGGTCGAGTATCCCCATCGCGCAACCAAATAACGCAATTTGTTTTTGTATATTCTTTTCGCCTCAGCTGAGGTAAAAAAATCCACCGGATTTTCACAGGGACCACCATTTGCCGCATTGTATGGGTTTGTTCTCCACTCGGCATTGGACCCCCAACCGTCTACGTAGGATTTGAAAATACCGTGATAATCAAGTGTCAGCATAACGTAAAGACCCTTTTCTTCACACAAAGAGAGTATTTCATCTAATCTTTCTGCGGTTTTACTATAATACCTGCCGAGGCCAGGAGCATCCAGAACATCTTCTTCCTGCCCGTATTCAATTTCAGCACTCCCAAGGTAAACGCTCCCTTTGAGGTTTCCCATAAATTCGATTTTTAGATAATTTGTACCTTCCGGAAGCTCATCTATATAGACAACATACATTCGATACCACCCTTCTGATATATCCCGACTTTCTCCAAACTCGATATCGATGGTAGTATAGTTAATATTATCCGGCGAAGAATAACATTTCATCTTTTCTTGAGAAAAATTTTCATTGTAAAATAACTTTAATTTAAATCTTCTTATATCCTTAAGATTGTATATAATTGTTTCTTTTTCATTGGACTGGATCATGACTCTATTTGTATCATCTTCTGTAAACTTAGATTCCCCCAAATCAATTACGAGACCCTGTGTGCGTAAAAAAACTTTACTCCAGTTTTCGAATTCATCGATAATCGTTCCGTAATAACTCATAACCACTCTTGTCCATTCCAGAGGTAGATTCCAGGTACACATCCATGTTCTAAATAAATTCGCATTATTTTCCTCGAGAGCGTCAAGATAATCCTCATATGGGTATTTCCAATCTGATTTTAACTCCCAACCTATGTTTAAGCCTACACCTCGGAAGCGTTTACCGGAATCAAACACAAAAGAGTAAAAGGATTTATCATTTAATCGAAGAAATCCTTCATTATCCGATTCTTTAACAGATACGTAGAATTCTTCAGAATTATACGTACCCTTTTTGTTAATCACTCGAATATGAAACGAGTGAGTCCCTACCTGCATAGCAGTAAACCTTGCTTCCCAATTTGACTTCCCGGATGGGCCATCTTCATAAAAACAGGGAAGAGTAACGGTATCGCCGGCCGGGGATCTTATCATAGCATCTACTCTTATATCTTCTGGGTCATAAGGATTTTTAAATTTTTTAGTCAAACCGATATCTATATAAAGAGTTTCGAATTTCTCTATACTATTTAAGGCTAGTTTTACTGAAATACCCGAGGAATTACTCCTGTTGCATGAAACAAGCGAAATTGCAAATATTGCTACCAGTCCAGTTAAAATCCTCAGCTTTAATTTATCCATGAATTCCTCCAAGTTAAGGTGTAAGTTTTCCATAAGTTATACTTTTGGTCGATGATGTCAAGCACAATCTAACAGGAAAAAACTTGAATTTCCGTGTTCTTATATATTTATTTTTTAACTCTAAACCAGTTTATCTCTCTGTTATCCTAAAAAAACGTTTACCTCACTACTTCTTTTTAGATACCTCTTCCCAATCTACTTTTCCCGTAAACTGCATAACAACAAAGAGGGTTATTATGCACAAAATTGTGATAGAAAGACCGGTAAAGCCTTCAAAGAAAAACGTGTAAGAAAATAAAACCAGATATACGAACTGAAAAATAGCAACCTCTACAAAGGCAAATCGATTGCTGACAACTAATCTCATGTAGGTTACAACAAGAGCTATCGAAACAGCAGAACTGATTAAGAATGCAGCATGTATAGATATATGGTCGACCAAGTATGCAAGGAGAAGATGAAAACCAAAGAAGGCAGCTCCGATAAAGAAATAGTTCATTGGGTGAACTTTTATCCCACGCAGTGTTGTAAAAATGAAAAGCAAAAAGAAAAAGAGAAACAGAGAAATAGGAGCAGAGAAAGTAACCTGACTGACCCAGGGCCCGGGATTAAGTTTTTTGGGTAAATCCATACCAATTTTGACGCCCGTCAGCAGATTAGAATATTGCCATTTTAACTCCCATCCCTTTTCAACTTTAGTTTTTTCCGTCGGAGAAATACTGTTTTGAGGAAAATCGGTTTCATCAAAATCGGTATTCATTGTAAGAATAAAATCCTTAACCTGCGTTACGTTTTGACCAAAATCATACCACCACTCGTCCAAACCCTGAGAGGTGTATGAAATTTCTATAGCTTCTCTTTCTCCCGGAGAAAGTCTTACAGGGTAGGATAACCTTCCAGATGATATGTCTATCTTTTCCATCTCTTTATCATTAACTTTAAATTTAAAATTATCATAAACTGCACCTGCTGCAGGAAAATCAAAATTAAAATAAATATAACGGGTAGCATCAGTGTCATTAATAATTTCGTACCATCCTGAAAAATCCACCGCATAGGTAGAGTACCAGAGCAAACCCTTTTTGCGATGTTCAAGAGATAAAGAAACATCAATCTCACTTGCCTCAAGAGGTATATAATGTTCAACATGATAGGTCTCAAATTCCTTAACAGTCTTACCTGATACAATCTTCTCTATTTCTTTCTTTTTAGCTACTTGGTAGTAAACAGTAGGGGCTCTCTGCCACTGCACGGTACCCCATAACTGACCAACCATATCTTTAAGTTTGTAATCCTGTGTATGCGTTCTCTTTAAAATCGTGGCTCCAAGAACCAACCAGGCTGCCACGATAAAAACATAAATTAGAAAAATGACGGGAAGCTTTCTCATAATTTTAACCTCCAAAAAGCTTTAATTTCGCAACGCGAAGATTAACAAATAGACACATACCTTTATTGATATTTTACCCAAGAATACGTAATACAATATACGGTACGATACTGAAGAAAAGTATGCATATTTTATAGAACATCATACCCGAATAAACAATGGCATTAAATTGGTCTTTTTTTATATCGTACCATTTACCGTGGAACTTATAAATAAAATCACTGCCTAATGAAAAAGCCAAAAAACTTATTAATAACAAACCTAAATTAATTATTGCGCTCCACAGTAAAAATTCCTCAAAAGATCCCATTAATACCTCCCTTTTAATATATATGGTACACTGATTTAAGCATTATGTCAAGCAATTTTTTAAACCCCCACTACCCCACCTCAAAAATCATTGAACCACAAAGATCACAAAGAACACAAAGCCACACCACACACAACCTTATTTATTGTGTTTTAAACCCATCCCACAACACCGAATTGATCTCACACGGAGGCACAGAGGACACGGAGAAGAAAGTTAACTTTTTTGATTTTTTACTAAAACCTAATACCTAACACCTAAGACCTAACCAAACTTTTCTCTTATCTCAAGTAACCTTTTCTTGCCTAAATATGGTTCAATAAAACGTTTGTAATCTTCCTCCGGAATCTTTTCTATATCTATAATAACATTGTTTTCGGCAAAATCGGTTCTTGATTTTAGATTATCACAATCAAAATTATCACAGTACGCACAATTTCGCACATTTTTCTCGATTGCACAGGGCCTTACCGGGCATCCATCATCAGGATGATTACCCTCGTTTCTGCAACCAACACAGCTCACTTTTTCCGGAGGAATTCGAAAACCATAATATAAAAACCATTTATCGCTGATTTCCTCCTTATCGGCATCGCTTTTTATATTTTTCTCGTAAGCCGGACAAATATCACATAAAAAACCGCAATAACCGAGCATTTCCACCATAATTACCTCCTTATTATGGTTGAACCGAATTATATCTTAGCCGTGTCTTGAAAGAAATCTTCATTTAGAACTTTCCGTATACCAATATCTCTTTCCTTTTAAAAATTCCTTGACTCCCTTTTTCTTGATTTTCTTAAGATTCTTTATATGAGCATTACCATGGACAGGGACTAGAAAACTAAGTTTTTCACAGGTTTCGAAAATATCACACTCCCAGCAACCCTCGTAACTTTTTTTCTGACAGCATATTCTCATCTTACAGAAAGGAGGACCTCCCCCATCCCTGCACCCTTTCTTGCAGCGAAATTTAACCATAAAGCCTAAAACCTCATAGCACTTCTTGTAATC
>CAZHNS010000039.1:0-13796 GCA_964534175.1 uncultured bacterium
CCAAGGCATTCTATTCTCCTTTTCTAAAATTCAATATACAACCTTTAATCCTGTTGTTATCATGAATTAGCTCAGCATGTATTTCCTTTTCAAATCTGAAACCAGCCTTTTCGATTTCCTTTTTGATTTCCTGATTCGAGGTAACGTCTGTATGCGTGGCAAGATGAGTCGGATAAACCGAAAAAAGCGCGTTTTTTCTGGCGATTCTCCTGATAATTTCATAAAGATTCATTCTATCTTTTGCGGTACTGCTATCCTCTTTGCCCACTAAATGTATTATGTCATAACACAAAACTACATCGACCGTATTCTCATCCAAAGGGATTTTCGTTTTCGCATTTATTAGTTCAACGTTTATTATCCCCCTCTTTTCCAATTTTCTTTTTAGCTTATCCAGAACATTTTTATCTTTATCCACGGCATATACTTTAGCGTTTGTACCTACTATTTTCGAAGCAGGTATTGTGTAATTGCCCTCGCCTGAGCCAAAATCTAACACGCTCTGGCCTTTTCCAATTCCAACTTCTTTCAGAAACTTTTCACCGTCTTTTTCCATCCATATATCCAGATTGCTTTTTATCATCATAGCCGACAGAATCATTCTCCTATACCTGTATTAGTAACTCTATACCTTGGCCTCCCTTGTCTCAAGATTTCGTATGTTTTTATTCTCACCCAAAGCCAATGAGCATGTAAGATGACAGCTTGTCTGCGCAAGTTTATTTCACACAGAGACATAAAGCTCACAAAGAAAACATCTTAATTCTCTCTAACGCCGTTCATTCACTCATCTACTCACGTACCCGTTAACTACTTTTTGGCTTCACTTTCTAATTCTTTTAAGCGTTTCTTTATCTCACCCAACTCTTTCTCTAAAGCTTCAGACTGCTGTTTTAACATATCCGCTTCCTGTTCGGGTGAGATTCTTTCGGGATAGGGAATACCATATCCATAAGGAACTCCGTAAGGATAGCCTGCCCATCTCCATCCAAAGCCTCGCCCCCAACCACGTCCAAAACCAAGACCTCTACCCGGTATAGGGTTTGCATATCCGGGAACCGAATATCCGGCGCAGTAACCTGCGGCTCTTCCTGTCATCGGACCCAATCCTGCTGGCCCTGTTCTGTCTCCTAATGGCATAATTTACCTCCTATTTTAAGGTTTAAGATTTTCTCTACCATCTTCCAAATCCGCGCCCTCGCGGATATCGCCAGCCCATACCTCTTCCTCCACCCCAAGCTCTACCACGTCCTCCACCCCTGGGATACCCACCTCTGCCAACACCGTAACGAACGCCATAAGCTCCGGGAGCAATAGATTGATTCGCGTATCCGGGAGCAGAATATCCCGTACAGTAACCCGCGGCCCTTCCCGACATCGGACCTAAACCTGCCGGCCCTGTCCTATCTCCTGATGGCATAATTACCTCCTATTTTCTAAGTTTTTAATTCTTTTTTCAAATCAACCATGAACCACCTTTCTTGTACTTATGCTTTGTTGTATTATTGAAAATGATTTCCATTATCAATAATAGCAAAAAAATTTTTTTTGTCAAGGGGTTTTCGAGTCTGAGTCGAATAGTCATAAGATGGGAACTAAGAATTTTAAATTATGAATTTTGAATTGAAAAAAGAATTGGTGATTGGGATAAAAAAATTAAAACTACGATTCCTGCATGTTATACATGTGAGGAAAAGGTATTAGGTATTTGGTCTTAGGTTTTAGTAAAAAAGATTTGTGTTATTCGTGCAATTTGTTGTTTCTTTTAGTTGTTTTGGTTGGGATGGGATTCTCTATTCTGGCTGCTGGCTCCTGACTTCTTTGTCGTTTACGGTGTTTAGACGGAACATTTAAGCCTTTGAATCGTCTATTTTTAATAAAAGTTACCTCTTGACTTATGTAGAATATAACTTAATGTTATCAAAAAAAATTCTGGAGGAATGAATGATATTTTTTGTTTTAATTTCGGCTTTTTCTTTTATGTCAGAGGAGAAGCCTGTGGCTGTAGTTTGCAATAAAAAGGTTTTTGAGAAAGATATTCCTAAAAACCTGAGTCTGGATCAGCACCTTAAAAATATTGTGTTTTTTGAGTTAGCTAAAGAAAAAGGGTATGACGATTCTGTAAAAACGAATATAGGACAAAGATTTAATCAGGAGATTGTAAGAAGGACGATAAATAAATATGCAAACTCGGCTTCGGAGCCAACTCTTTATGAATGTGCGCTTTTTTACATAAACTCAAGAAAAAAGATAGAGGCGCAGTTGATTCGAACCAGGAGCTTTGACCAGGCTTTGAAGGCTTACATAGAAGTACTTAGAGGGGAAGATTTTGGAGCTGTATCAGAAAAATATTCTTTCAGCCCGGGACTTAGAAAATCGAAAGGCTTTTTAGAGCGTCCAATTACCTGGTCTACCACTTTGCCCCTACCTTTTGGTTTGGTGTTTAAAATGAAAAAAGGAGAAATAACGCCTCCTATAAAGTACGGAGCGACTTGGATTATTCTCAAAATACTAAATGTTGAGGTCCAGGGGTCAGAAGATGTTTCTGATAGGCCTAAGATGATGGAAGCGATTGAAAATCCATGGCTTAAGCGGCGTGTTTTTGAAGATAAGAAAAATCTTTATAATTTTAAGCTTCAGAAATCAATACCATGGATTGCAAATGTGAAAATCAATTCGGAAGGACTTTCGCTGTTCGAGGAGAGAATGGTTGCTTGGGAAGAAAGATCTATGGGCGGCGGGAATCCCTTCAAAGAAGAGGATTTGGGGGTTATATTGGCAACAGGTACAATTGGAGAATACACGATAGGTAATTTTTTAGAAGATGCTGCAAGAGAAGGGGGGTTATCTGAATTCGCGAACAGATCTGACGTTGCCACGTTCGTGCGAAGAAATATGATGGATAGGACTGTTGAGGCAATTTGCAAAAGGCTTGGTGCTCATAGAGAGCCTTCTCTTTTAAAAACTTATGAAGAGAGTATTAGAAATTACACTTTAGATTTATTTGCTCGCAAAGAAATACTTTCCGTAATAAAAGAAAATGAAGACGATTTGGAGACATTTTATGAGAACAATAAAGATAAATATATAGTGGCAGAAAGACGAAGAGTTTCTTTAATTGAAGTAAAAGAGGAACAGGAGGCCGCAGAAGTTAGAAAAAGACTTTTAAAAGGAGAAAGTTTCGAGGTTCTCGCACAAGAGGTATCAATTGGCCGGGGCGCTAAAAGAGGAGGGGACATTGGTTATATAGAAAAGGGTCAGAGAGGCGCTACCGGAGATGAGGCATTCCTCCTTAGGAAAGGAGAAATCTCGAGAAGTTTTGAAACTAAAAGAGGTTGGGCAATTATAAAAGTAACGGATATTAAGAAGAGTTACTTACCTGATTATTCAACGGTAAAATCTTCAGTAAGAATAGACTATAGAAAAGATAAAGCTAATAAGATTGAAAATCAGATTTTCGATCAGAATAAAGAAAAGTTTGGATTAAGGTTATTTAACTAAAAACAAATGCCTGGTAGGCATAATTAAGGAGGGAAAACTAATGTTTAAAGGGAAAAATTTATTTTTGTTTTTTGCGATTGTGAGTATTTTATTGATGAGTAGTTGTAAAAAAGAAAAAGAAACTAGTGGAAAAATAATAGCTGAAGTTGGCAATAAGTCTTTAACAATCGAAGATTTTATGCAGCAGGTGCCTGTACAGTTTTTGATGCAAACCTCGGCAGAAGAGAGGAAACTGTTACTGGAGAGCTGGGTGGCCAATGAAATAGTATATCAAGAAGCTTTAAAAAAAGACTTTTCGGAAAAACCTGAAATACAGGAGAAAATCGAGCAGTTTAAGAGGCAGTTACTTACTAACGCTTATATGCAGGAAATTCTCACAGGAGTTCAGTTTGTCTCCGATTTGGAAGCGAGAAGTCATTTTGAAAAATACAAAGAGGATTACAACTCAATCGTAGAAATTTCTCATATATCTTCAGGCTCAAAAGAGCAGGCAGAAGAAATTCTTTCTAAGCTCAAGAAGGGTGCAAGTTTTGCCGCACTCGCAAAAGAGTATTCGACTGATAGTGAAACAGCAGAGAATCAAGGTTATCTTGGCTCATTCAGGAGAGGTGAACTCGCCGCTTATCCCCTTTTTGAAGAAGCTGTTTTTCAACTTAAAAAGCGAGGTGAAATATCAGATGTCGTTGAAACCGAATTCGGGTTTGACATAATAAAATTAGACTCGAGGAAAAAATCGCCGATAAACTATGAAGACGTATACAAATCAATAATAATGAAATTGAGGACGGAAAGATTTCAAATGAGAACTAAAGCAATTGTCGACTCATTAAAAGAAGTGTATTCTTATGAGATATTTCCTGAGGTTTTAGAAAGGGAAATGGGTATTCCTTCAGTTCCCGTGATGCCAGATTCTTTTGAAGAATAATGCTTGTACTTTTTTTGTTTCTGGCTTTTGACGAACTTGTTTGCGTAGTGGATAGAGAACCTATAACCAGGGAAGAGCTAAGCTATGTAGCAACATTTTATCCGGGCGTTGGGTATCAAGATCTGCTCGATAAGATGATAAATGATAAGGTCATACAGTATCTCGCAGCGGAAGAAACGTTGAAGGTGAGTGAAGAGGAAATTTCCCAGATGAGAGGCGAATTAATTTCAAACACGCCGGGACTCACTTCTATGCTCGAGGAGGATGAATATCTTAACGAAATTTACAATGAGCAAATAAAAATTCAACTTTATACTAATAAACTTATGGGTTTTAAATTCGGAGGAAGACTTAGAGTATCCCCTGCTGAAATTCATAAATTTTATCGAAGCTATAAGGATTCGCTAGTTTTACCGGAAACTGTTATTCTTGAAAAAATGCAAGTGCCGGTTTTGCCGCAGGAGGGTAATCGTTTATTGGGAAAAGCTGAAAAAATACTGGCTGAATATAAAGATGGAGCAGATTTTTCTTCCCTTGTAAGAAAATATTCGGATGATGTTTCAACCATACCATACGGCGGTAAAATGGGTAAACTTGCTCCGAGCGATATACCTCCTCATCTTGCTGGAATACTAAAACTTGAGGTGGGAACAGCTGGAATTTTTGAGTCTCCCACAGGTTATCATATCATAAAATTAGATGAACGGCAAGGAATTAATGTTTCTATTTCTCAGATATTGCTGGAGTTCGATTTTAAGGAAGAAGAAGTTAAAGCAGCAGAAAGAAGAGCTTTAAAGATAAAAGAAGAATGGAGTGTGGGAGATTCAAGTTTTTCTGATGAAATAGAAGAAATGGGCCCTTTTCCGGTATACGCTCTTCCTCAGGCAATTTTATCTTTGATAGATACAATGGATTTAGGTCAAATAAGCAGCCCGATTCTAGAAGGGATGAATTTCCATCTATTTAAGGTCAAGGAAAGGGAAGAAAGTAGAGTGCCTGAGTTTTCCGATATAAAAGACAGGTTAAGCAGTATGCTGATGCAACGAAAAATGATGAAGTTATTAAATGAGTGGCTTGAGGAAGAAAGAAAGCATATATTTATCAAAAAGCTATGAGCCGAAATCGTTGTACGATCTTTGTAAGATAAAGGTAGAGAAAAACTTCATATAAAATAAATGATTGGAATTACTCTCGGAGACCCTGGGGGGATTGGAATAGAAGTCGCTTTTAAAGCGCTCTCAGATTATAAGGAGAGTTTAACCGTTTTTGGTAATCAAAAAGCAATTAAATATTACTCGCAAAAATTAAATCTTAAAATTCCAGAAGCTGTAAAAATTGTTGATATCAAGGGCAATTTTAATATGGGTAAAGTGAGCAAAAAAAATGGTAGAATTGCCTATGTATCTATTGTGAAAGCTATAAAAGCTGCGAAAGAGGGATCTTTAAGTGGAATAGTGACAGCTCCAATAAATAAAAAAGCTCTTCATCTCGCTGGTTTTGAATATCCCGGGCATACTGAAATATTCGCGGAAAATTTTTCCTGCAAGAATTTTGCAATGATGATGGTTTCATCTGGAATGAAGATAGTTTTCTTGACTACTCATTTGCCTTTGTCTTCCATTCCACTATTACTATCAAAAGAACTTATTATAGAAAAAGTACGCCTTGCAGAAAAACATCTAAGAGATTTTTGGGATTTACGTCGACCTTCATTCGGCATTCTCGGGCTTAATCCTCATGCCGGAGACAACGGTCTCTTTGGTAACGAAGAAAAAGAAATAATAATACCAGCTGTAAAAGAACTGCAGGAAGAAGGTTTTGATATAGAGGGACCTTTTCCCGCCGACTCATACTGGAACTCCCAGAGTAAAGATTGTACAATTGCATTATATCACGACCAGGGAATGATTCCTTTTAAAATGAAAAATTACGGAAAGGGAGTCAATGTTACAATAGGTTTACCAGTTCCGCGGACCTCCCCGGATCACGGTACTGCTTTCGACATAGTAGGTAAGGGTGTCGCGAACCCGGGCAGCATGAAAGAAGCTATCAAAATAGCTGTTAAAATGGCAAATGTTTGAACTTTTAATATTAATATCTTATCTTAATCTTTCTAATTTTCCCGTTAATATTTACTATCAGGAAGAAATCTCGCAATCTTCATCTTTATCAGATGATTTTCTTATGGTTAATTATCGTTACGACGGGCAGTTTCTATATTTGGAACCAGGAAAAAATCTTATTGATTGGAGTAATGAATCTTTTAATAATAACTTCAGAACACTTCTCGCAGAAGAGCTCCAAAAAGGCGCAGAATCATCCGGAAGAAGAGCTGAAGAAGGACTTATTCCCGATATAGATCTCGATTTAAAGATGCCCAGAGGTTTATCGTACATATTAGGAGAGGGAGGTCAAATAACGGTAGCGGGTTTCGAGGAAATAGATGTTGAGTTAAAACAGAGCAGGCAGACTTATGGTGAACGGGGATCTTATCCTTCTTTCCCTCAAATTATACTCAAGGAGAGGCTTAATGCAAAAATAAATGGAACCGTAGGAGAAAAATTGCATGTTAACATAGACCACGATTCAGATAAAGCCGAACAGGATAATGTGATGAAGATTTGGTATGGTGGTAGCGGAAGTATGGATTCGGAAATTGAAGACGACATAATACAAGAGTTGCATCTGGGGCATGTCTCAGAATCAGGGAGTGAAAAACTGTTCGGGATAGCGACAAGGGGAAAGGTAGGTTCTACCTCATTTGATTTGAGCGCGGGTCAATTGGAAAGTGACGAAGTATCTGGTAGTGATGCAGTAAGTATAAGCAGCAGCGTCGATACTCTATATGAATGGCAGTATGTAAAAAATGAGTACTTTTATACTGGATTGCCTCATGCTTCAGATTCTTTAATAGCCTATGGCCTTTTCGGAAGTTACACCGGAAAGGGAATCCCTTCTACGTTAGTTAAGTTTAGTGGTGATACTATTCCGTCTGATGTTTATTTCCTGGAGCTTGTAGAAGGCGAAAACTACGAGTTAAGGGAACTTTATATGAAGGGTAAACCTCCATTATCTTATTTCCACATTTTAACACCATATCAGATAAGAGATAGGAGATTAGGCGTTTACTTAATTTTCTTTAATTCTTCTACAGGTAGAGTAGATACGCTTGGAAAAATTAGAAGAAACCCTGAGGACCCGGCAAAAATAGATTCGCTTACTCTTTATCAATTAAAATCAATTAGCCCCGGACCTAGCGATCCCTCTTGGAACTACCAGATGCGGAACATATATAATATTGGTGCCTCGAATCCCTCTGGGGTTGGAATTGAAATTTATAAAATTGTCCGCAGCGGGAATAGTAGGCAAACTAATAACGAGGGAATAAAATATTCTAGTTTGCTTGGAATGACTACGGAAGAAGGCAATGTGATATCGTCCCAAATAATCCGGGAAGATGGATGTATTGTTTTTCCTGACCAATTTCCTTTCTTAAATCCAGGGTTGGGAGCAGATACTGTTCCTGAGATATACAGGAAAAAAGAACTTGAAGATGAAGAGGGGATGAATTTTTATATCGTGGTTACATCAACGTCGTCTACTTCAGGAAGGTTCAGGCTTAAGAGCAGCGGAGAAATTATCGAAGGCTCAGAAAAATTGACAGCAGATGGAGAACTTCTTGTACGAGGTACAGATTACGAAATAAATTATCTTACTGGAGATGTAGAACTATTAAGGAGAGAAACGTTGCCTCCAGATGCGGAAATAAATTATGAATTTAAGAGTAGGCCCTTCATTTCTTTTAGCTCAAAATATAAAGCGCATTTAAACGTTAAAGCAACTCCAATTGAGGGAAGTAGGCTTAATTTTGATTTTGGATTTCTCTCGCGTTCAAATAAGGGCATCTTTCACCCATCTGTAGGAAAGGAACCTTCTAATATTTCAATTGGTAAAATAGATTTCTCTTTAAAAAAAGAACCTGAATTTTTAAGTCAGGCATTCAGCAGTTTACCTTTTGTTGACGGTGATAGCAAATCAAGTTTTAAGATCGATGGTTCATATGGGTTTTCGATGCCGAATCCGGCAGCAAATGGGAAAAGTTATCTGGATGATATGCAATCGGTTAGCCTGCCAGTTCCTGTAGAATTGGGTGCAAGATTTTGGTATTATTGCAGCAGGCCGGATAGTTCAATTCAAGTTAATGACCTTGCCAAATTGGACTGGTTTAATTCCCTTTATCCCCAGGAAAGAATATTCCCCGATTATGCCACTACTTCTTACACCGAGAATACTACTAACGTGCTGGTACTATATTTTCGAGCGAACAATACAGAAAATTGGGGTGGAATTATGCGAACCTTTAATGGTGGAGAACAAAATCTCTCTCAGAAGAACTTTCTCGAAGTCTGGGTTCAGGCAGAGGAAGGAGAAATGATATTTGAGATGGGGGATAGAATGGATGAGGATCAGATAAGATGGGGTAGGAGCTCTACCGGAGCCGATTCAATTATTCCTCCGAACGGAGTTTGGGACACAGAGGATAAAAATCTCGACGGTACTAAACAGCCGGGAGAAGATACTGGTCTTGACGGAATTAAAATGGATGATGACGATTGGGTATATAATTCGGATTCTTTGGACGACGGAGTTGATGATTGTATAATTGATCCTCGGTCTTTCACAGATTCATTAAAGGCGCATAACAAGGAGAGCAACAATGTGTTGAATTCAGAAGATTTAAATAAGGATTTCACCTTTGAGAGGGAAAGTAGTTTTTTCAGATATAAAATAGATCTTGCTTCTGATGAGTATTTATCAAAAGAAGGATTGAATGGATGGAAAGTCTTTATTTTACCTCTTAAAGATTCTTTATCCTTTGAAAAAATAGGGAATCCTTCTTTTGAGAGTATTGAGTATACCAGAGTATGGTTTAAGGGGATGGATAATGATACAAGGATTACTATAGGAAAGATAGCTATAGTTGGTAACAAGTGGAAAGATAAGGGTATTCGTTTTGCTTCAAACGACTCCTTAAATCCGGTAGGTGGTTCTTTTAAAATAGGATTCCGAAATACTCTTGAAGACGAAGATTATATTCCTCCAGTAGAACAGGAAAGAAGGGTTGCAAGCAATTATTTCGAGAAAGAACAATCTCTGGCATTGGAAATTGATTCTTTGTTAGAGAACAATTATTGTTTAGCAGAAAATTATCTTGAGTTACCTGGTCAGGGTTCGGGAAAGGGTTATGATTTTCGTTTATATGAAGCGTTAAATTTTTACATTAGATATGAAGGAGATACAAGTGATTCTGTCGAAGTCTTTTTTCGTCTGCTTACAGATTCTGCAAGTTATTACCAGTTCAAAACTTTTGCTTATAAAGATAATTGGGATACAGTTGAAGTCGTTTTTAAGAATTTTACCGACTTAAAAATTGACGAAGTTACTGAACGAGGAGAATATTCTCTTAACGGTAGTCCTTCGCTAAAGAGCATTGCGTTTCTACAGTTTGGGGTTGTAAATCAAACCAGTGAAACATTAAAAGGAGAAGTTTTACTTGATGATATACTTCTAACAGGGGCAGATAGTAGAAGAGGAAGCAATATCGATTTGACTCTATCTACTAATGTGGGAGATCTTATAACAGGTATTTCTTACAATGTTGAAAGGAAATCTGCTAATTTCAAGAATCGATTAGACGCACTAAGAGAACTGGGAGATAGAGAATCGGATGCCCAGGGTTTTAGGGTAACAGCCAACGCCGGCAAGTTTTTGAATAAAGTGTTTAACCTTCCGGTTTCTTTTAGCGTAAGAGAAAGTCATAAAACGCCTGTTTATAGAGTTAATTCCGACGTCACACTAATTCCGGAAGAGGCCGAATCACTTGCAAGCAATGAATATTCTAGAGATCTTACTTTCAGCCTTTCAAGGTCTTCACCCTCAGATAATTGGTTTTTAAAACACACGATAGATAACCTAAGGTTAAGCGGTTCTCATAGGCAAAGAAACGGGCTTAATCCTTTAAAGAGTGCAGATACAGTTGTTAGTACAACAGGATCGGTAAGCTACAAATTACCAATGCCTAAACTTTCTCTTCCTGTTTTTTCTGGAGAATCATCTTCCTTGCTTCCTAAGGATATTGAACTCAAAACTTCTTATGAATACAGCGAAAATAGAAAGTACAATTATAAAGATTCGCTGTATGAACAGATAGATGTTCCTTTGAAAAGAGAAATTACAAGTTATGCGAGTTTAAACTATGAGCCAATAAGATGGATAGATCTAGATTATTCAATAAGTGCCAGGAACGATCTCCGAGAAAGAGAAGCGTTTTCTGAAAATTTCTCTTTAGGGGATCTTGGGCAGGATGCTTCCTTAAAAGAAGAAATTAGTGCGACCCACCGGTCTAATCAATTGGGAATGAACAATCTAAATGTAACTTATAGAAACACTTTTAATCAAAATCACGAGATAGAGTACTCTAAAAGCTTGGGAGATTCTCTTGATGTTCGCAGCGCAAGCCAGCAAAGGGCCATCAGAATAAACGACAATTTGCAGTTAGGCAAAGTGCTAGAAAAAATTCCCTTAATTTCAAAATTTTCCAAAAACATCTCTCCCATAAAAATGTCGGCGAATTTTACAAAAAATGGGACCTTTGCTTATTTGAATTCTAAACCGGATTACAAATTTAGATATGGGATAGAGACCTTGCCAGATTCTTCTTTTTTCGAACGCATAGAAAAAACCGATGGAGGATATTTAAATGAGCTTTATTCTTTGTCGTCCGGATTCTCTTCTACTAAATTAAATGTAAAAATGAACGTACGGCTTTCTCGTAATAGGCCTGATAGACTTCAGCTAGAAAATACTCAAACACCAAAGGAAACTATAAAATTCACTTTTCCCGATATCGATATTGACTTACCTAATGTTCAAAAATATGTACCGTTTTTAGGGAACTACCTGCGGCGCTCAAGTGTATCATTTTCAATAAGTAGAGATTCCTCATCTACGAGAGGTCTTGGCGAAAAGCCGTACTCCGAAGGCGAATCATCACTTAACATTTCGCCAGGGCTCAGTATGGATTTTAAAAACGGACTTGGCGTAACTATTACTCCACAATATAATACAAGGGAAATTTATCCCGATTCAAGACTTAATACGCATGGGATAACAAAAGGATTGAGGGTTAACTGTAAATATACAATAAAACCTTCTAGTAAAGGGTTTCCTTTGCTTTTCTTCGGGAGAATTAAATTGGATAAACCCTTAAATCTTAACGCTACATTTAATTATAAAGATAACGCAAGTTATAGAACTGATACTGAAGGCGAGCGCGCAACAATCGAAGATAATCGTACCCTCGAGTTTAACCTCAACGGAAATTATACCTTCTCGCAAATGGCATCTGGAGGATTGACAATCAATTATAGACACTACCTCAATAGAAGGTTAGACAATATGACTTCTACCAGCTATGGAGGTAGGTTTAACGTAAAATTAAACTTCTAACTAAATATTACTTCCCAGCTCGGTTTCAACAATGTGAGGGGTTATAAATATTAAAACCTCTCTTTTTCTTTCCTCGCTTGCTGTATGTCCGAAAAGTAATCCCAGAAGTGGTATATCTTTAAGAATTGGTATACCGGTTTTTGTTTCAGTAACAGTTTTGGTGAAAAATCCTCCAATTACAAGAGTTTGTCCATTCTTCACAAGAGTTTCGGTTTCTGAACTGGTTTCCGTGATAATACTGTTGTCACTTCCCGGGACAACATCGCTCATTTCTACACTGATTTTCATTGTTATATCACCGGCTGAATTTATATGAGGAGTAACCTTTAACTCGATACCAGCCTGATACCATCTTGTTATTGGCTGACCATTGATATCTAATGTGGTGATAGCGAATCGCTTACCTCCAAATATTTTAGCTACCTTGTTATTTACTGTAGTAACCCTTGGGTTTGAAGTAATGTCGAGTTTCTGGTCCTGTTCCATAGCCAGCATTCGCGCAGTGAGTTTCCCCCAGTCTTGAACAGTTGCGACGTTAACAAAAGCACCGGCGGTAGGCCCAGGCGGTGTCTCATGAGATACATCGCCGCTTACATTCATGTCTGTATACGCCAGATTCAATACATCCCACTTTAGCCCTAATTCTCTTGCGGCTGTACGGTCGATATCTACTATCTTCGAAGTTATTGCAACCTGCAGAGTCTTTTTATCAAGCGCTCTTACCAAACTTTCTACTTCTTCTAATCTTAATTCAATATCACTTACTATAATGGAGTTTGTCCGTTCGTCCGTTTCTACAGTACCTCGCTTGGAAAGAAGAGACTTCACTGCTCTTTCTATCTCTTCGGGCGTTGTAAATTCAAGAACGAAAACTTCTCTTTTTATGGGTTTTGATAATTCAATATCTTCTTGTTCTTTAGCAAAAGATTCGGGGGTTCCGACTCTTATTACTCCGTTTTCTATAATATATGTGTATCCTTTTGTTTTTAGTACCAGATCCATAGCTTCTTCCCATTCTATATTATCAAGTTCAACAGATATTGTGCCTCTTACGTCGTCGCCTACTATAATATTCATGCCGCTTGCTTGAGCTATTGACCTGAGAGTAGTTACGAGATCGGCGTTTTCCAACCTCATTGAAATCTTTTCCTGAGTTCCTTCGGCGTAGGAGTAACCGCTCTCTTCCTGGTATTCTTGTTTTGTGCTAACTTTACCTCCGATACTCCACGGTGCAAAATCCTCACTGTCGCCGGATAATTTGAGTGAAATCGTATTCATATTAGGATTAGAAATTTCGTATCCGAAATCACCAGAAAGTTGAATTACTATTCTTGTAAGAGAAGCAGAAGAAATATATGATAGAGCGATACTTTCAACTCTTCCTCTATTGATGTTCCATAAATTTCCGTCAAGAGTACTCTTGGTCTGTAGAAGATCTATAACTACCTTATTGTCCATTGTAAAATCAGAACTGCTTGCATAATCAGTTAGGGTAAAAATGACTTCCGTTGTACCATCTACATTTTTCACTTCAATATCTGTCAACTCTGGTTCTCCCTCAGGATTGCCCAGAATTAAAAGAGGGAGTAACAAAAACAATAGAAATACTCTTTTATACATAAATCACCTCTCTTGTTTTTTTAATGATAAAGTAACTTTCGTTCGTTCACCAAATTTTCTAAGTAAAAAGCTAATTGAAGAGTCGGTAACATTTAGCACGTTGCCTCCGACTACAAGATCCCCTTCTTTAAGTACGAAACCTCGGTTTCCTTCCTTTACGATAGCAAGGTATTTATCCTTAACCCATATAATACCAGATAATTCAGCCAGATCCACATTTAATTTTTTCTCCTCGGTTTCG
>CAZHNS010000040.1:0-12534 GCA_964534175.1 uncultured bacterium
GCCCTGAATATGGCTCAGAATTCAGATGGGGTCCTTTTTCTTATGGATGCATCGGGAACAATAAACAAAGCGGATAAAGAAATATTTAAAATAATAAAAGAAAAACCTTTTATATTAGTGGCAAATAAATCAGATTTAAAAAAGAAAGTCAAAAAAATACCCTTTCCCGGACAGGCTGTATGGGTTTCAGCAAAAAAACATTCCGGAATCGATAAGCTAAACAAAGCTATTGTAAAACTGATTGAAAAAATAATTCCGTACCACACTGAAGAAGGAATAACCTGCACCACCGAAAGACAGAAAGAAAAAATTACCCATGCAATCGATTCTCTTGAAAGCGGACTCGAGGTTATAAAAGAAGGCAAAGACCTAGAGCTTCTTGCTTTTGAGATGGATGAGGTGATAACTTCTCTAAAAGAACTAACAGGTGAAATCACCTCGGAGGATATTCTCGATAAAATATTCTCTAATTTCTGCATCGGAAAATGAAAAAAACGGACTTTTTGTTTGATCTCCCTACCGAGCTTATAGCTCAGTATCCGAGAAAAAAAGGCGACTCACGCCTTATGGTAGTCAGAAGAAATTCAAGGCAGATAGAGCACAAAAGTTTTACCGATATTCTTGATTATGTGAAGCCTAAAGATTGCCTTGTATTAAACAATTCAAAAGTCATCCCGGCAAGGATCAAGGGGTTTAAAGCCTCTACCGGTTCTAAAGTTGAAATTTTACTTGTCGAAAAAAAATCCGATAATTTATGGAAAACATTGGTTTTCCCCGGAAAAAGAGCCAGAGTTTCAGATGTGATCACTATCGATGATAAAGTTAAGTGCACCGTCGAGAATATCGACTCGAGCACAGGAGAAAGAACCTTAAAATTTGAAAGGTTAGAAGGGAATCTTCTCGATTACGGTGAAACACCCCTACCACCTTACATCGACAGGGCGCCGGAAGATATAGACATAGAAGGTTATCAGACAATTTATGCTAAGAAAGAAGGTTCCGTTGCTGCTCCTACCGCCGGGTTACATTTCAGCAAAAAAATTCTAAATGAATTAAAAAAGAGATGCGGAACAATTGCAGAAATAACTCTTCATGTCGGTCCGGGAACATTTCGTCCGGTTCGCACGAAAAAAATAGAAGAACACAAAATGGAAAGCGAATTCTTCACAATAACGGAAGATGCAGCTTCGGCTGTAAATAAAGTTAAAAGAAACGGAGGAAAAGTATTCTCGGTAGGAACTACAACCACAAGAGTCCTCGAATCGGCAGCAACAGAAAAAGGAGAATTAACCGAAAAAGAAGGGAGAACCGATCTCTTTATATACCCGCCGTATGAATTTAAAATCGTCGATCATTTACTCACCAATTTTCATCTTCCGGGCTCGACTTTAATCATGCTTGTTTCGGCTTTCGCATCGCGTGAGCTGATTTTGAAAAGTTACCACGAAGCAATCAAAGAAAAATACAGATTCTATTCCTACGGCGACGCAATGCTGATACTTTAAAAGAGTCATGGTGAGTCTAGAGTCTCGAGTCGAAAACAAAAATAAAAATCTTTTTGTTCGTTGTGGGCTTTGTGTGAGTGATCAGGTCTTAGGTCTTGGGTTTTAGGTTTTAGTCAAAAAATAAAAAATCTCTGTGTTCCTCTGTGAGCTCTGTGGTTAATGTTTTCAGAACGAAAAATACATATTCATGCCCCAGAATTGCCTGTCGTAAAAACCGTCAATGTCAACCCCGGTCATACCCCAGAAAAATTCTACCTCAAGAATCTCCAGACTCAGTTCAAAATCGAACTTCTCATCATCGTACAAAGTCGCCTGAAATCCGGGAGTTATCTTTTTATTATAAAAAGAATACCCAAATTCTCCTTCTACAGCTCCTATAAATGAAGAATTCTCAAAAGAGTAACCAACAAAAGCTTTTAAGAGATCACTGCTCACAGTCACTAAACAATTATCTTTTCCAACCTCTAAGACGCCATATTTTGATTTAAAACCTACTGACGGATTCTCCGAAATAATACAATATACCGAATTATCCAAAGACAGGACATAAATAGGCGCGATAAAAAAATCTTCCGTTTTCAGTTCCTTTTCGGTAAACAAACCCTGACCGACAAGATTCACCATAACAAAAAAAATAGGGTCTCTCGGTCGGAACAGATATGAAACAAACTCTCTATCATCATAAGTTACACCAGCTCGAGCATCTCCCAGCTTAAAATAACCAAACCATTTATCTTTAGTCGTTTCGAAATACAAATAATCCCAGTTAACGGAAAAATTAATTATATCCTCATATATAGAAGCCGAAACCTTACTATCAAGAATAAAAGGCAATGAAAAAGAACCATAACCTTTAAGAAATCTATTGATATCTTTTGAACCAAAAATACCTCCTGAAAACACTCCCCCTTCGAATTGTCTTTCGAAATGTAACTGCAGCAATTTATAATCTCCATTTACGACTCTGAGATATGAATATGGTATACTATCATATTTTTCTTGTCCTGAAATAAGAAAAAAATCTTCCTCCCCGAGTATTGAACGGTTAATGTACTTTTGCGTTTCAAACTGCATCAAAAGACTGTCATTATAAGAATATAATCCTATAGAAGGAGAATTATCAACCCAGGCTAACTCACGGAAATCTTTTTTAGGAAACGGAAAAATAATTAAAGGAAGTTGTAGATATAAGAGCTGGTAGGCTAAAAGACCCATAGTTAAAATGGCAAATTGGGATTTAGGATTTTGGATTTAGGATTTAGAAAAAAAACAAAAAGAAAATCTCTGTGTTCTTTGCGTGCTTCGTGGTTCAATATTCTTTTTGGGAGTTGGGATAGGATCCTGGATTCTAACTTATGGCTTCTAAATTCTTCGCCATATTTTTCCATTGTATATCCCGTTTTTACAATTCTGCAGATTTCGTCTCTTTATGCGAAGTATCGACAAAAAGGAAATATATAATAAGTAGAATCAACCCAATGGTCACACAAGAATCAGCCACATTAAAAGTCGGCCAGTACCACCCTCGCGCACCTACTTGAATAAAATCAATAACCTCCATATAAAGTACCCTATCAGTAAGATTGCCCAGAGCACCACCAATTATAAAAGATAAACCTACCAGAGAAAATATGGTATCGCCCTTAATAAAAAGGAACATAACAAATATAAAGGCAACTACGGTAAGCGCAGTAGAAATAATGGGACCTCCAAATTGAAGACCAAAAACGGAATTTGGATTTCTGATATACGTAAATTTTACTATATTCCCGATTATACTTTTCGAATCCCCGTACAACATAGTACCTACAATCCATCTCTTGGTAATTTGATCCAGAAAAAGTACAAAAAGAGGTATCGGGAGAAAAAATAATTTCTGTTTGTTGCTTACAATATTTCTTTCTTCCAAGGAGATCTTTCTCTTTTTTCCGCGCAGGACTTACAACATCTGGCATAAGGGATAACCTTAAGCCTATCTTTCTTTATTTGAATATCACAGTCCTCGCAATATCCATATTCTTTATCTATTATTCTCTGCAGCGCAGTATCAATATCTTTCAATTTCTGAGTGAGCTGGTTCATTATATAAGAATCTCTATCTATCCTGTTTTCGATATCGGCAATATCAGCCAAATGGGTAGGAAAAGCAGTGTTTTCTTCTCCGTCTTCTAAAGGATTCCCTTCCACTTTAGGCTCCAAATCTCTGATTTCCTCAAGAACTTCTTCCCTCTCTTTTTTCAACTTTCTCTCAAAATAATCGTGATCAATCTTCCAACTCAAAATTTCCTCCTTTTATAACTCCAATACACCTTTCACAAAGGGTCTCGAACTGGCTATCTTTACCAACATCCACAGAAAACATCCAGCACCTGGAACATTTCCCCCCTTCTGCTTTCTCAACCCCATAAGAGCCCAATTTACCTTCAAACGAATACTTCGAACTTATATCAGAGGTAAATTTCACCTCAGATACAATAAAAATTTCTTCCAAATATTTTTCCAATTCTTTTAATTCTTTTAAATTACTTTTGATAAGAATTTTTGCTTCTAGAGAATTTCCTATAAAACCATCCTCCTGAGCCGATTCTAATACTTTATGAAACTCATCTCTAACCTCAAGAATTTTTTCGAACTTCTGAACAAGTTCCTCATCACCATCTTCTTCTCTTGCAACCGGAAAATCGCCGAGAAAGATAGAATCCCCGCCAAATAAAGAACGCCAAACTTCCTCTGTCGTAAAGGATAAAATCGGAGAAAGTAATATAGCAAGATTTTTTGTCAATTCGAACAACACAGTCTGCGCGCTTCTACGTTTCTTACCTTTTTCTGATTCGACATACAAACGATCCTTAATTATATCGAGGTAAAAAGAAGAAAGTGTACTAACTATAAAATCGTAAACTTTTCTATAAACTTTATGGTAATAAAGTGAATTATAATCTTCATCTACTTCTTTAATTAGCCTATTGAGTTTTATAAGCACAAAACGATCTACAGGCAACAATTCATTTACATCTAACTGGTCTTCTTCTTTAAAATCGCCTAAGTTACCCAGCATAAATTTGAAACTGTTTCTTATTTTTCTGTAAGCATCCACCAATCTCTGCATTATTTCTTTTCCATATTTAACATCGGCGGACCAGTTAACCGATGAAATCCATAAACGCAAAATATCGGCTCCGAATTCTTCCACAATTTCAGATGGTGAAGTTACATTCCCAAGGGATTTATGCATGGACTGCCCCTCGTAGTCGAGCATCCATCCATGTGTGACCACTTTATCATAAGGAGCAGATCCCTTTATTGCAAGAGAAAGCATTAAAGATGAATTAAACCAGCCCCTATGCTGATCGGGACCTTCAAGATACATATTTGCCGGCCAATTTTCCTCATCTAAAGCTCCAAAAGAAGAAACTCCCGAGTCAAACCACACATCCAGTATATCCATCCCTTTCTCCCACCCAGTAGACCCGCAATTTTTACATTTAAAATCTTTTCCTAAAATACTTTCCGGTTCTACCGAAAACCAAACGTCCGCAGATTTTTTCTTGAATAAATCAGCCACTTTCAAAATAATATCTTTTTCCAGAAGAGCCTCTCCGCATTTTTTGCAGAAAAAAGCAGGAATATTAACTCCCCATTTACGCTGCCTGGAAATACACCAGTCCGGCCTATCACTAACCGCAGCAAACATTCTTTCCTCGCTCTGCGGCGGATACCACTCACTTTTGCGAACAACGTCAAGAGCCTTTTTTCTTAAATCTTTGTGATCTATGGATATAAACCACTGCTCTGTAGCTCGAAAAATAAGCGGCGATTTACATCTCCAGCAAATAGGATAATTATGCTGCGTTTGTCCGGAATGTACTAAACTACCCTTCTCTTTCAAAATTTTAGTCACTTTTTTCGATGCTTCGTCTGTTTTGAGGCCTTCAAAACCTTCCGCTTCCGGGGTAAACTTGCCCTTTTCGTCAACGGGAGAATAAATATCAAGACCAACTTCTTTTCCGAGGATGTAGTCTTCCCTGCCGTGCCCCGGGGCTATATGAACAATTCCCGTTCCTTCATCCGTTGTAACAAAATTCGCCAAATGGATAGCTGATTCTCTGGCCGCGAAAGGATGTTTAAAGCTAATACCTTCTAATTCCTTTCCCTTAATTTTCTCAATAATTTTAAAATTATTCCACCCGGCTTTCTCCGCGTTTACCTCGAGAAGACTCTCACCCAAAAGAATTTTCCTGCCATCTACCTCGACAATCACGTATGTAAAATCCGGATGAACTGCCAGACCAAGATTCGAAATAATTGTCCATGGAGTTGTAGTCCAAACCAGAACATCGTAGTCTTTCCCTTTCATAGTGAAAGTCAACGATGGAGAGTCCATCATTTTGTATTCAATTTCGGAAATCGCAAGCGCTGTCTCACAAACAGGGCACCAGTGGACCGGCATATAACCTCGATAGACGTAACCCTTCTCCACCACTTCTGCGAGAAGCACGAGTTCCATACCTTCATACTCATTACTCATGGTGACATAAGGATTATCCCACTCTCCCAACACTCCCAATCTTTCAAAATCTTTTGCCTGCTCTTTGACCCATTTTGCAGCAAATTCCCTGCAACTTTTCCTGATATCGATAATATTATCTTCTGCTTTAAAATTCTTTATCACGATATTTTCGATAGGCATACCGTGGGCATCCCAACCGGGCCTATACGGAGTATAATAGCCTTTAAGCATTTTGTATTTAACGGTAATATCTTTAACTATTTTGTTCATTGCCTGACCAAGATGTATATGGCCATTAGCATAGGGAGGACCGTCGTGTAAAATAAATTTCTCTCCACCTTCTCTTTTCTTAAGAGATTTCCTGTAAATTTCGTTTTTATCCCAGAATTGAACAAACTCAGGTTCTCTCTTAGAGAGATCCGCCTTCATAGAAAAATCGGTCCTGGGAAGGTTTAGAGTTTTCTTAAGATTCACTACACCAAAAACTTATCTACGGCAAATCGAGATACATTTTTAGACTTTTATTATCCGGATCTAACTCCAAAGCCTTTTTCCATATCTCTCTCGCCATTGCCTTATCATCTTCTTTATAATAACAGAATCCCAACTTCACAGCTGCAGGTACGAAGTCTCCGCTCCTCTTCAATACTTCTTTCAACTCTTCTTTCGCTCCCGCGTAATCGCCCTTTTTTATATACATTTCACCCAATAAAGTTCGAATATCATGGAAATTTGGAGCAAAATTAAGCGCTTTCTGAAGTTCCGCAATCGCTTCTTCATGCCTTTCTATACTGGCATATAAAACAGCAGCATCCTTATGCACATTCGCAATTCTCGCTCTAACAGAGAATTCAACTTTTTCTTTCTCAGAGTCTCTTTCCATCTCAAGTTTTTCCGCTATTTCGAATTCCTCACCCGCTTTTTCGACTTCACCTAACTGATTGAGAGTTAAGGCATAATTTATATGCCCTTCGATATACTCAGGATTACTTTTAATCGCTTTTTCGAAATAAGTAACCGCTTCCTTATATCTCCCCGAAAGAGATAACGCAACACCCATTAAATTGTTAATATCCGGATAATTAGGATGTTTTTCTAATGCCTTCTGCAGGAAAAAACTGGCTTTCTGATAACTACCCTCTTCTATTAGCCTTTTACCTTCTTGTAAAAATTCTTTTTCTTTAGCCATAATATCTCCTATTTTTCTCTATTCTATATATACAAATATTTCCCTTATGTCAAGGGCACTATTACTTTTATTTTGAATTTTTTACAACGGCATTTTAACCACGAAACACACTAAACACAAGAAACCCCACCCCCCCCTTTAAGTCGTATTAAAAAAACACTAAAAAATTAAAATAAAGATTTAGTGTCTTTCGTGTGTTTAGTGGTTTGAAATCGCCTCTTGACAAAAAGAAAATAATCAATATTATATTAAGTAAACATATGTTTACATGGAGGAATAAGTGGAAACCAGGGATAAAATAGTTAAATTTTTAAAAGAGTTTATAGAAGAAAAAGGCTTTGCTCCGAGCGTAAGGGAAATAGCCAAGTATCTCGGATTTAAAAGCACAAAAGCGGTAAAAGTGCACTTAGACAAACTCTCGCAGAAAGGAATAATAAAAAAGGGGAAAGGTGTTGCCCGCGGAATCAGTCTGCAGAGGGAAGGCATACCTATCTTAGGAAGAATCACCGCAGGGAAACCAACGTTGGAATTTGAAGGAATCGACGGGCATTTTTCTATAGATAAATGGAAAAACAACTTCCTTCTCAGAGTAAAAGGAGATAGTATGATAGGAGCAGGGATTCATGAAGGAGACCTTGTGGTTATAGACAGAACCCGTGAACCTCTAAAAGGAAATATAGTCGTGGCTCTCATCGAAGATGAAACAACGGTCAAAAAACTCGATAAAAAAAATGGGAATTGGATTTTAAAGCCCGAAAACCCCGATTATCCCATAATAGATAAGGATTTCGAAGTTATAGGGGTAGTCATAGGGGTTATAAGGAGTTACTACAGTTGATTTTATATGCAGACCTCGATGCCTTTTTCGCATCTGTAGAACAGGCTTTAAATCCCAATCTTAGAGACAAACCGGTTGTAGTTGCAGGAGATCCGAGAAGAAAGAGAGGAGTGGTGTCAGCCGCATCTTATGCTGCAAGAAAATCCGGCGTTCATTCCGCCCAACCGGTTGGGAAAGCTAAAGAAATTTGTCCACATTGTATTTTCGTTCAGCCTCATATGAGGATTTACGAAGCATTTTCCGGTATCTTTTATTCTATACTAAACGAATATTCCGATAAATTAGAAGGAATATCCATCGACGAAGCATACATAGATTTATCTCACTCTCCAAAATTTAACAGGAATCCGAAAGATATCGGTTTCGAAATAAAAAATAAGATAAAAAAAAATCTACAGATAAACGCAACCATAGGAATATCGAACAGTAAAACAGTAGCAAAAATAGCCGCGGAGCAGGTGAAGCCGAACGGACTTATAGTTATCCCCCCGGGCAAAGAAGAAGAATATGTTTTTCCCCTTCTTATCTCAAAATTTCCGGGTATAGGAAAGCGCTCCGAAGAAGAATTTAATAAAATGAACATATTTACCATTGGAGACCTTTTAACTTATCCCAGAAAAGAGATATTCTCATTATTCGGTCTTAATGGAATAAAGTGGATAACTTCTATCTACTACAGCAGGATAAACAAAAATCAACCGCAGAAATCTATATCCAAATCAAAAACTCTTGCGAAAGACACAAAAAATCTTGACATATTATATTCTTTATTGTATTACCTGACGCAAAAAGTAGCTTTAAAACTGCAAAAGATAAATGTTTACACAACAAAAATTTCCGTAACCATCAGAGCCGCCGACTTCAGCGAGAAAAAAGAATACAAGAAAATACCTCCGAGTAATCTCTCCTGCGATATATACCCTGTCGCGAAAGAAATCTTCACACAGATACCAAAAAGATGGGTAAGGCTTATAAGTGTCCGAGCTTCAGAATTAACAAAAATGCCTTCTCTATTTCAGGACTATAGAAAAATCAGTCTTGAAAAGAAAATCCTGGAAATACGCAGCCGTTACGGATTCGATTCCATACTGCCGCTCTCCTCTACTCGATTCAAATTCTAAGAATCTGAATCGCTCTTGACATAAAACACAAAATCCCTAATATACAGGCTAGAATTAACGTAACTATGTAAATTGACGGCTAAAATTTTAAATTTCGGAGGATAATAGATGGCTAAAAAAGTTTCACTAACAGGTATAAAACCAACGGGAATGCTACATATAGGAAATTATTTCGGTGCCATAAAACCCGCGTTAGAATTAGCGGAAGAATACGAATCAAGATATTTTATAGCCGACTACCACGCTCTTAACGCAGTAAAAGACAAAGAAGAATTAAAATTTTTGACTTATCAAGTTACGGCAGGTTGGCTTGCGTGCGGTCTGGATCCGAAAAAAAGTCTGATATACAAGCAATCGGATATATCGGAGACCTCTGAATTATCTACCATATTGGCTGCTTTTACTCCGAAAGGTTTAATGAATCGCGCTCACGCTTACAAAGCTAAAGTAGACGAGAATACAGCCAAAAAAGAAGATCCGGACGCGAACATAAATATGGGACTTTTCACCTATCCGATTTTAATGGCTGCCGACATCCTCCTGTTTGATAGTGATGTTGTACCGATAGGAAAAGACCAGCAACAGCATTTAGAAATGACCGCGGATATAGCCGAAGCCGTAAACAAGAATTATAAAAAAGAACTCTTTAAAATACCTGCTGCGAAAATAGGAAAAGAAACTCAGTATATTGTGGGTATGGATGGGAGAAAGATGAGTAAAAGTTATGATAACACCATAGAAATATTTTTACCGGAGAAAAAACTAAGAAAAAAAATAATGAAGATTGTAACGAACGCTCAGAGTGTTGAAGAGAAAAAAGACCCCGAAAGCTGTAACGTCTTTAAATTATACAAATTATTTTCATCAAAAAAACAGCAAAAAGAAATTGCAGACAAATATCGCGCAGGGGGTATGGCTTACTCATACGCGAAACAACAACTTTTCGAAGTAATGAATGAATTTCTAAAACCAATGCGAGAAAAATATGATTACTTCATGGAAAATACAAACGAAATCGAAAAGATTTTAAAAGCGGGTTCAAAGAAAGCGCGAGAAATAGCAAAGAAAAAAATAGAATTCTTAAGAAAAGAAATCGGAATAATAAACATTAAATAAAGATTACAATAACAGTTTACATCGAAAATGGCGAAGGTAAAAGAGCCTTAAGAGTAGTAACGTTAGAATCTCCTTTAGCGTTTACAAGTACAACTTCCATATCTCTTGAAAATTCAGCAAGAAACTGCAAACAGGCACCACAGGGAACAATAAAATTCTCACCATCGGAAGCAATCGCTATTTTATCAAAATTCTTCGAGCCATCGGTAATAGCCTTCACAGCGGCCACTCTCTCAGCGCAAATAGTCAAAGAATAAGAAGCATTTTCTATGTTAAAACCGGTAAATATCTTGCCATCCGCAAGAAGAGCAGCTCCCACACTAAAGTTCGAATATGGTGCGTATGCCTTTTCTTTTGCCTTTACTGCAGCCTCAATCAGTTTCTCTTTCAAAATAATGACTAACCTCCTTTGCTTTATTGCCTGCCATATCCTCTACTTTTTCCGTAACATAAGCAGTATAACCAAAAACACTTCTGCGCCTCAAAGTTGTAAAACGAAGGTAAGTCTGCCCGAATTCATTTCTTAACGTCAATTCACCTTTGAGTTCCGGCACATAAACCGAACTATCAGTCACGCTTTCAGGGTTAATCAACTCCGAAAAAGAAATCTCAAAAGCGGGACCGATAACCCTCCAGTTCAAAACAGCAGGCGCAGTTGTATCACGGGCACATTCGCTACTGTCATGATTGCAGGAAAATGTTTTAAATCTTTTCTCAAAAACAACCGAATCATCCCTTCCGAGTTTGTTGCCACTTAAATCCGAAATACCCCCCATAACCTTCAAAATATAATAGCTTTCCGGCTCAAGATTATCTGCTGGATCGATTAAGACCCTCCCAAAATCCGCAGTATCGGGATTACCGATATAGTTTATATCCTTTATAATCACTTCTTTTTTGGTTCTTTCCTCGACAATTTTAAATTTATCCTTATCCAGAGTAGCAGTATCTACAGATGCGACAATTATCGAAGTATCAGCCGTCTCCCAGGTGTAGTCGTAAATAGCAAGTGCGATATCTGCATCAGTCCACCCATAATCGGTTGGTTGCCCTTCTATAAGGAATTTCAGAGAGGAAGTTAAGAAAGGCGGAATTTTATCTACCCCGACACCCTGCCAATCGCCTTTAGAATTATTGTTTTTAAAAGTAACAAAAGGAAAAACAAAATCATCATCTATCAATTCTCCACCCACCCCATTTCTATTGATATCCGCGTATTCTCCGTTTAACTTATAAATCTCTATACCGGACATCTTCAATGCATAAACCGTATTGTAATTTAATCTTTCCGTGGGCTTCAACACAAGTTTGGTTACCTCGGGAGAAACATCCCATTCCCGGGTAAAAGGAACTTCACGACCGGCAGTATCGATAACTTTTACCCCTCCGGAAGTTGTGTCGATCTCACCCTTAAATTGCAGATTGATCCAGCTTGCTTCATCAAATTTTTGAACCCCAACAGAATCCTGCTTTTTCACAACAGTTCCGGAAAGCGATATATTAGAAACAACCTCTCCTCTCTCCAATTCCGAATAATCGGCTCGCAGGGGAGTAGGAGGAGCTATCTTAGCACAACTCGATACAAATAATAAAAGAAACAAAAATATGAATACTTTATCTGCGTTCATCAGTGCAAATCCGTAGCTAATTTAAACTCTAAACGCATCTTCATAATGTTCGATATTCTTTTCATTTCCAATTATAGTAAGGACATCAAATCTTACATCACATCTATCATAAAGGTCGTTTTTCGACAAAAAATACTTTGCCCCTTTTATCATATGTTCCTTTCTTTTTCTGTCGACACTAAGAAGAGGATTCATAAAGTTAGAAGATTTTCTTCTCTTAACTTCCACGAAGGCTATAATTTCTCCCTTTTTGGTTACAAGATCTATCTCAAACCCCTTTCCGTTAAAATTACTGGCAAGAATTTTATATCCCTTACCCCGGAGATAAGAAGCAGCTATCTCTTCACCTTTATCTCTGTAACTCATCCAAACAATCTCTTCATTGGATAATAGCTCTTTCTGTGTATTTTGCTGAAGCCATACTCATCTATTTTTTGCATATGCTCCGCTGTTCCATACCCTTTATTCTTAGCAAACCCGTACACGGGAAAGAAAATATCATAAAATTCCATCACCCTATCTCTTAAAACCTTGGCTACAATCGAAGCAGCGCCTATAGCATGCGAGACACCATCGCCGCCGTGTATAGCCGTTTGAGAAAAAGGTAATTCTGGTATGGGGTAACCA
>CAZHNS010000041.1:0-12099 GCA_964534175.1 uncultured bacterium
GGCATAACAGAAAGTGAGCTTATTGCTCGATACATGGCAAGAGTAACCGCATAGTTTATACCCAATTTATCTATCAAACAGGAATCAACGTAACCAATAGCAACCGAGACAGCACTTTTTAATATCTCAGGAAAAAGCTTTAACCTTTTATTCGGGCAAAGCTTTTTTGAATCATCGACTCCGGGGACATAAACACCCCTTTCGAAAATAACTGCAGCTGAAGCAACCGGCCCTGCGAGAGAGCCTCTTCCAACCTCATCTACCCCGCAAATCAAGGTTGCTTCAGAAGAAACCCACTCTTCATCGCTACCAGTCATTTTTTCTCTTTTATCTTAGCTGCCTTTCCTTCTTTTTCTCTTAGATAGTAAAGTTTCGCTCTTCTTACTTTACCTTTTTTGAGAACACTTATTGATTTTATTGTTGGGGAGTTAAATGGGTAAACTTTCTCCACTCCTACACCCTGAGTTACTTTCCTTACTGTAAAACTTTTACCAGTTCCCGAACCCCTTATTTTTATAACTACGCCTTCGAAGCGGTGAGTTCTTTCTCTATCTCCCCTCTTAACTGCTGTAATAACCCGAACTAAATCACCAGGACCAAACTCGGGTATATTGTCTGATAAATGTTCTCCTTCTACAATTTTTAGCTCATCCACTTTAATCTCCTTTCGAACATGATGTTAATTTTCCATAATGTCCTTTCTATATTTTCTTGTTAATTTAATTGCTGACTCTTCTCTCCAACGCTTAATTTCTCCGTGATTTCCCGAAAGTAAAACTTCCGGGACCTTTTTCCCTCTGAACTCCTGCGGCCTGGTATAAACCGGAGAATCCAAAAGCCCTTTCTCGAAAGAGTCGGTATTAACCGAATCAACATCTCCGACCGCACCCGGAAGGAGTCTACTTACCGCTTCAACAATAACCATAGCCGCAACTTCTCCTCCACTTAAAATATAATCTCCGATAGATATTTCTCCGTCAACAAAATCTCTTACTCTTTCATCTACGCCTTTATATCTACCGCAAATTAAACTCAGAATTTTTTTTCCAGATAATTCCCTTGCCATATCCTGATTGAAACGTCTTCCCCGCGGAGAGAGCAAATAAGTTTCACCTTTATCATTAAGGCTTTCCAGCGCCTTAAAAATCGGGTCAACTTTCATAACCATACCGGCTCCTCCGCCGTACGGATAATCATCTACTGTTCCATAAGAATCTGAGGAAAAATCTCTTATGTCAACTAGGTTAAAAGTAATAATCCCTTTTTCGTTTGCCCTTCCAATTATCCCTGTTTCCAAAAAAGTCTTAAATAAGGAAGGGAAAATACTTAATATATTAATTTTCATCAGAGCAGTCAGGCAAGAAGAAGAAAAATTCTTATGAAGGTTCTAAAATCTCTAGAACCGCCCTCTTCCCAATCTTCATCGAAGCTGCTGTAACTATTGTTCTTATGGCTTTTGCCGTCTTTCCTCCCTTACCTATTATTTTTCCAATGTCTTTTTTGCTAACCTTGAGCTCATACATAACAGTTCTCTCTCCTGCTATTTCTTCTACTTCTACCTCGTCAGGTTGATCCACCAGAGACTTCGCTATGTAAATTATCAGTTCCTTCAACATCGTTTACCTCCTCCGTTTTATCTGTATCTTTACTTTCTTCGGTATTCTTCTCGGTATCTTCTTCTTTCTTTTCTTCGGCACTTTTTTTACTTTTCGCCTTAGTACTTTCTTTAGTTTCCTTCTTAGTCTTTTCTTCGGTACTTTCTTTCGTTTCTGCCTTGGTATCTTCTTCTTTACTTTCTTTCTTTTCTGCCTTAGTACCTTTCTCTGCGCTTTCTTTCATTTTCTTCTTTTTGCTTTTCTTTTTACTTGCTTTTTTACTTGTCTTAGCGCTTTTACCTGCACCGGGCTCTTCATCAGGCCTTTTCAATAATGCTTCTACCGCATCGGTCAAAACAGCCCCTTTATCCTGCCATTTTTTAATTCCTTCCCGGTCTATTTGCATTTCTTTAGAACGTGGATTATACCATCCTAACTGTTCTAAATATTTACCATCTCTCGGATTTCTCGAATCAATCGCAATAATCCTGTAGCTGTGTTGTTTCCGTTTTCCAACGACCCTCAATCTAATCTTAACTGACACTCTACCTCCTAATCTTCTTCAGTTTTAGAGAATTTTTAAATTTTACAATATCTTTCATTAAATCAACTAAATTTCTAAAGATTAATAAAAACAATCCCTTTTGTCAAGGGCAATTTTATGCCACAAAGGCACTAAGGGAATAAGATTTAAATTAACAGACATTTGTGTTAATAGTACTATTTGTTGTTAATAAAATTGTTAGGATGTTAGAAAGTTAGGATGTTAGAAAGTAAAAAAACAAAAAAATCTCGTGATAATCTGTGAAATCTTGTGGTTCCTGTTGGGGGGTGGTATTTAGTGTATTTGGTGTGTTTCGTGGTTTAATAATTGAGTCAACTTGAAAATAAAGTCAAAACTATTATATTGGATTATGAATTACTGGATTGGACTCGACATAGGCACTAAATGGACGGGAATTGCGATAAGCAATAATCCGGGTATAGTTAAGCCGGAAAAAACCGTCAAAACCGAACATTTACTAAAAGAGATTAAAGATTTACACAAAGAATACGATTTCAAAGGAATGGTATTAGGTTTTCCTTTAACAACAAAAGGGAAAATAGGGCAAAGGGCAAAATTTGTACAGAAAATGAAAGAAGAAATCGAAAAAGAATTGAATATACCCATAAAACTTCAGGATGAACGTTTTACCACAAAAGACGCGACCAAAATTGCCGCCGAGTTGGGTAAAAAGAAAGACAAAAAACTCATAGATAAAATTTCCGCGTCCTTAATACTTAAAGATTATATTGATGAGAATTAAAGCAATACTAATAACTATAGCAATCGGCTTTATATTGTATCCTGTGACAAAGTCGCCTAAATACGAGGATGCAATAATCAAAATTGATGAGGGGGATAATCTCAATATTATTTCAAGAAAATTGAAAGAAGCGCGAATTGTCCAGGATAGAATCGGTTTCAAGATAATGGTTATGGCTTTTAAAAAATCCACCTGTCTTTCCTATGGATGGTACAAATTCAATATATATGAAGATCCCAGAGAGATACTGAAAACTTTAATCAAAGGAAAAAGATTAACCGTAAAAGTCGCAATTCCTGAAGGTTTAAAGGTAAACGAAACAATATACGCGTTTCGCAGGCATAAAGACGCAGACATAGATATTGCTAAGTTAAAGTCACTCACTGGCGATACAAGCTTTATAAAAAAGCTTGGAATAAATCACCCTACCATGGAAGGGTATCTTTTCCCAAACACATATATTTTCTATAAAGGTGAAAAACCGGAAAAAGTTATAGAAAAGATGGTTTCCAATCTCTTCGATATTATAAAGCCATCCCAGAAATTTACAATCAAATCGATGAGGTTCACCGCGCATGAGATTCTGACCATAGCATCCATGATTGAAAGAGAAGCAATGGTAGACAGAGAAAAACCTATTATAGCTTCTGTTATTTACAACAGATTGGAAAAGAATATGCCTCTTCAAATCGATGCCACCGTTATTTACGCGTTAGGCGAACATAAAAGTAGAGTAACGTATAGGGACCTTAGAGTAAAGTCTCCATACAACACTTACCGAAATAAAGGCCTGCCGCCCGGTCCAATCGCAAGTCCCGGATTCCAATCCATAATGGCGGCTCTTCATCCTTCAAGGACCAATTACCTTTTTTATGTCGCCACAGGTAGAGGGGATCACATATTCAGCAAAACATATAAAGAACACAAAAAAATCACGGAAAAAATAAGAGACTAGAATACGAAACTATTCCCACTTACCAAATAAAGTTACAAAAAAAGAAAGGAAAACCAGTTTTGTGTCGAGCAGGAAGGATTGTTTTTTCATATAAAGGATATCATATTTGATTTTACGCTCAAGACGGTCATACTTTCCTTTGTAAACCTGCGCTATTCCGGTCAATCCGGGTCTTATTTTACACCTCATATCGAAATCGGGTATGTCTTCCAATTTCCTGAACTTGCTTCCATTTATCTTCAACTCTTCCGGATGTATCGGTCTGGGTCCAACAAAACTCATATCTCCGTAGAGAATCGAAAGAAGCTGCGGGAGCTCATCCATAGCTGTTGCCCGTAGTATTTTCCCGACTTTCGTAATTCTCTCTGTTCTATTTGTTTTATGATTGGTTGGTGATTCCTCGTGAGCTTTCTTATCCATAGATCTGAATTTTAAAATCTTGAATATTTTCTTATCCAGACCTACTCTTTCCTGAGTTATAAAGATTGGACCTCCGCTTTCCATCACAATAGCAATAGAAGAAATCACCCATACAGGAACGGAAATTATAAGTCCGACTCCTGAAAGAATAATATCACAGGTTCTTTTTACTACATTATTAGATATTTTTGTCATTTTTGTTCCTATTTCTGCCTCCGATCGGGTTCTTAATTATAAGCAGAAAAACCTAAAAGTGCAACCTTTATAAAAAAAGTACTTCTTATACATAGAAATTTTTTAGAAAAACTTTAAAGATACGTTGTTATTAAACTCTTTCCTCGTACCACGAAATAGTTTTCTTCAAACCTTCACGAAAATCTGTTTCTGCCTTGAAATTAAATTTTTTCTTTGCTTTACTTGTATCCAGCATCCTACGAGGTTGCCCATCCGGTTTGGAAGTATCCCATTTAATTTCTCCGCTAAAGCCAGTTAGTTCTGCAATTAAGTTCACAAGGTCTTTTATTGTTATTTCGAATCCCGCACCAAGGTTTACAGGCAGAGATTCATTATAGAACTCAGTTGCCAGAAGTATTCCCTCGGCTGCATCTTCAACGTAAAGAAATTCCCTGCTTGCTTTTCCCGTTCCCCAGACGGTTATATGGTTTTTTCCCTCTTTTTTCGCGTCCACGCATTTTTTTATTAATGCGGGTATAACATGTGAGGATTTCACCTCAAAGTTATCTCCTGGTCCGTAGAGATTGACGGGAAGAATATATATACCATTAAAATCATATTGCTGTCGGTAAGATTGCAATTGGACTAGGAGAATTTTTTTTGCAAGTCCGTAAGGCGCATTGGTTTCTTCGGGATAGCCTTTCCAGAGGTCTTCTTCCTTAAAAGGCACTGGAGTTATTTTTGGGTACGCGCATATAGTGCCCAGGCACACAAACTTCTCTAATCTCTTCTGTCTCGCGTATTCAATAAGTTGAATCCCCATAATAGCATTATCGTAGAAAAATTTCCCGGGATTTTCTCTATTAGCTCCAATACCGCCCACAACTGCTGCAAGGTGTATCACGATGTCCGGCTTTTGTTCATCATACATTTTTAATATATCTTCTTTATTCCGCAGATCGTATTCGGGCAGATCCGCTATCATTATGTCCTTACATCCCCGTTCTTTTATCTTCTCCAACAAATGAGAGCCCAGGAAACCTTTCCCTCCGGTTACCGTTATCCTCCTCCCTGACCAGAAACTCATCTTCTCCATCCCGAAGATGGTTGAATAGTCAAATAGTTAAATAGTTGAATAGTTACAGGTAAAAAATTAATCATCTGGGCCTTTTCTCCCCCTTAAGTACTTTATATATCCATTAAGTAAGTGAATAACTTCAAATATCTGTTCTTTAAACTTATTGAATTTATTTTTGTCTATATATTCCTGATCTAAAGAAACTGTTAAGTGATCTAAAAGCTCAAAAGTTGAACCACGAGATTGTCTGCAGAACTGAATGTCTTCCTGATAATGGAATCTACCATATCCTTCTGCTATATTTGCCGTAACTGAACGAGAAGACCTTAACATTTGGTCGACTAATTTATATTTTTCTTCTTCAGGAAATTTTTTGACAAGGTTTGAGATATCTTTGCGGAGGACTCTTGCTTTCTTCCATACCTCTAAATCTTCAAAAGTGGCGGTTTTTCTCTTTTTTTCTTTTTTTTCCATTTGACTCATTTAACCATTTATTTATTTGACCGAAAATCCTTTGCAGGATTTTCCGCTTCCATATCAGCATCCACCATTATCTTCACCAGTTCTTTGAACTTAACTTTAGGTTTCCAGCCTAATTTTTTCTTCGCTTTTGAGGCATCACCAACTAAAAATTCAACCTCGGTGGGTCGGAAATACTTTGGATCAACTTCTATCAATGTTTTACCGGTCTTTCTATCTATACCTTTTTCGTTTACCCCTTTTCCCTTCCATTCGAGATTAATACCGATATTTCTAAAAGCTTCTTCCGCCAGTTCCCTAACCGAATGAGCTTCACCAGTTGCTATCACATAGTCACCGCACTTTTCCTGCTGAAGCATTAACCACATCGCTTCGACGTATTCCGGAGCGTAGCCCCAGTCTCTCTTTGCGTCGAGATTACCAAGAAACAATTTATCCTGCAACCCATGATGAATTCTGGCCGCAGCACGGGTAATTTTTCTCGAAACAAACCGTTTGCCGCGTCTTGGAGATTCATGATTAAAAAGAATTCCGCTGCAGGCAAACAAATTATAAGCTTCCCTATAGTTTACCATAATCCAGTGAGAATAAACTTTCGCGGCACCATATGGGCTTCTCGGATAAAAAGGAGTCGATTCTTTCTGCGGTGTTTCCTTCGCTGCCCCAAACATCTCACTCGATGAAGCCTGATAAAATCGAGTCCGTAAGCCGGTCTCTTTTATCGCGTCTAACAGCCTTAAAGTTCCAATAGCGTCAACCTCGGCTGTATATTCGGGAACTTCGAAGGAGACCTTTACGTGACTTTGAGCGCCGAGATTATATATTTCGTTCGGTTTTATTTTCTCTACAAGCCGGTTCAGATTGCTGGAATCAGTTAAATCGCCGTAATGAAGAAGAAGTCTAATGTTTTTTTCATGCGGATCTCGGTATATATGATCTATCCTTTCTGTAGTAAAAACACTTGCTCTTCTGATTGTTCCGTGAACCTCATACCCTTTTTCAAGTAAAAGCTCAGCCAGGTAAGAACCATCCTGCCCGTTTATTCCCGTTATCAATGCTTTTTTCATAATAGTTTTCCTCCAGATGTAAATTTAAAACTACAAGAAAGGTTGTCAAGTACGACTGACAATTTACTCGAGACTCTTTTGTGTGTCTCTGCACCCTCCATTCTGCCCTACTGTCCTATAAGAAAAGGTGATTCTCTGCGTTTAATCAAAGATTGACAAAATTTGCGTTTCGTTTATGATAAGTGAGAAGAGAACGGAATATGGAAAAATCTATAAAATTATTATCGGAATATTTCTATCCGGGGCTAACAGCTACAGGAAAATTAATGGCCCAACTCGCAGGTGAGCTTAGTAAAAAAGGATTTAACGTGGAAGTCTACACCCGTCGACTTGATAATGGGACAAAAAGCAAGGTGAAGCTTCCCGGTAAAGATATTTATAATGGCGTTAAAATTAACCGATTACCCTGTATTAATTTAAATAAAGAAAATTTATTATTTAGAAAAATTAACTGGCTCTCGTTTTTATTTAATTTACTAATCAGTTTGTCTTTTAAGAGCAGTAAGGACATCTTGCTTATTGTAAGTAGTCCTCCGATTTTGCCCTTTGTGGGGCTATTTTTTAACATCTTAAGAGGTCAACGATTTATTCCTATAATATACGACATTTATCCTGATATTGCGGTCGTGCTTGAAGTAGCAGGAGAAAACGGATTTTTTGTAAAGTTATGGAAAAGGTTAAATAATGTACTATACAGAAGAGCTTCCAGGATTGTTGTGATCAGCAAACAAATGAAGCAAACGATGATAAACAATACGGCAGTCGAATCTTTTGAATCAAAAATCGAAGTTATTTATAACTGGGAAGACCCTGATTTCATAAAACCTCTTAAGAAAGAAGATAATACTTTTGCAAAGAAAAACGGATATAATGAGGTTTTGACCGTTCTATATTCCGGAAACTTTGGATTATACAATGATTTAAGTACAATAATTTACGCGGCAGAAAAAGTTCAGAAATTACCTGTAAAATTTGTTTTTATAGGCGACGGAGCTCAGAAGAAAAAATTGAAGAAAATTGCCCGAGATAAAGATTTAAAAAATGTGGACTTTCATCCTTACCAGCAATTTGACAAACTTCCTCTGACTTTAACCTGCGCGGATATTTCTGTGGTATCGGAGGACAGAAGGGTAAATGGGCTCTGTTCCTCCAGCAAGCTCTACAGTTCTCTCGCAAGCGGGCGAGCAGTACTCACTCTGGTTAACAAAGATTCAGACATAGCTGATACAATACGGCGCTGTAATTGCGGTTTTATAGTTAGTCAGGGGGACGTCAATAAGGTTGTGAAGCATTTGAAGTTCTTTCTTGAAAACAGGAATGAGTTAAAGAAAATGGGTAAGAAAGCTCGGAAATATTTTGAGGAACATTATACAATAAATCATTCCATAGAAAAATACGCGAAGATGTTGAAAGAATTAAGGTAGCCTGCAGTTAAAATGGTAAAGCGAATTGCTTTTATTCACGAAGAAGTAGATCCATACAGAATTCCATTTTTTGAGAAGCTAAACAGAAGTATAGATATAAAAGCTACCGTCTTCTATTGCGGGAAAGCGCATCCCTATAGGGGAGGAAAGTTACAGCGGGGAAAGAGTTCCCAATTCTCCGAAATACTCCCGGGAAGCCAGGTTAAGATTCCTTATCTTAAAGAAGAGATAAAATTTAATCCCATTATATGGAGGAAACTCTCCGAAGGAAACTTTGATTATATCGCAGTAGGGGGATACTATCATATCACAATGCTTTTCGCCATTCTCTGGGCCCTCATCCATTCTGTTCCCTATACAATAATCTCAGAAAGTCATTTGCTAAATCCAAGAAGTAAATTTAAATCTTTGCTTAAAAAATTACTTCTACCGTTCATTATAAAACACGCTAATTTTTTACTGCCCCTGGGAAAATTTCAGGCAGAATACCTTATCCATTACGGCGCGAAAGTAAAAGATATATATTATTTTCCTAACACCTCTGACGTTGATTTTTTTACTGCTGAATCGAGTAAATACAGACGTAAAAAAAACGAAATAAAAAAACAATTAGGAATAAAGAGTAAATATATCGTCCTCTACGTAGGACGTTTAACACAAGAAAAAGGCTTATTTACACTCCTAAAAGCATTCAAGGAAATTAAAAACAGTTATGATGACGTAACCCTTTTAATCATCGGAGAGGGTAAATTAAGAGACAATTTAGAAGGTTTCATAAGTAAAAAGAAGACAGGCAATGTCCGTTTTGAAGGATTCATAGAAAACAGGAATCTTCCTCTTTACTACGCCATAGCGGATATCTTCGTACTGCCCTCCCTCGATGAGCCATGGGGAGTTGTAGTAACAGAGGCAATGGCCTGTGCTCTTTCTCTTATTCTTTCTGATAAAGTAGGCTGCCGGGGAGATATTTTAAGGGAAGGCAAGAATGGATTTTGTTTTAAAAACGATGATTCCGGTCAACTTGCCTCTTATATTGAAAGATTCCTTAAAAATCCGGCAAGTATTGAAGAAATGGGCAACAATTCAAGAAATATAATAAAGAAATTCGGTTATTCTTTTTGTGAAAATAATTTGAGAAAAGCTCTGGGGAAGAGGTAAGGAGTTTCGACTTACTTTTCTATCTCAAAAGTAAGAATTTATCTGAGAATATCTGGTCTTCGTAATAAAAGCGATAGAAATATATTCCGTTAGCCACATAATGCCCGTTTGAACTCCCGGCATCCCAGCAAATGGAATGAGAACCCTTTTTATATCTTTTATTCGTTAATTCTGCAATCATTCTTCCGGTAATGTCAAATATTCCAAGTTTTATTCTTTCTTCTGTGGGAAGGTAGAAAGTGAAATTTATCTTATCCGGAGAAATATTTCTGTCTATTGTACAACTCGGAAGGTCAAGGGGCTCATCTATCGTTACAGATGAATTCTGAGAATCTATATACACCGTATCAAGATATGGCAAAAAATTATCCTTTGTAACAGTTAGGAACATCACTCCTTCTCCTCGCGGTCGTATTGACAGCGATAACGAGCCTTCGAGATCAGTAAACCCAGTTTCATAAATTTCTTCCCCTTTCCATAGACATACATACGCATCCTTTAAAGGAACACCGTGGCCCTTTACAGTTACTCCAAAATGGATTGGCTCTGGAGGTATGGAATTCCGAAAAGATACAGTCATTGACTCAGGGATATCGATCCAGATGGGCATTAAAGGATCACCAAATAGGGTGTGAGAGAGCCAGGTTTTATGAGAATAGTTGCGAGCTTTTGCCACTGCTTCAGCAACTCCGATATTTGTAAGGCTATCATTGAAGATTACATCTAACAAACTAAAATGCAGTGCCGTAGAAAATTCTATAGCTCGCGTAAAACCAAGAAAAGCCACACCCCCTCTTTCAGGCATAATAGTAAATGCCTCTGCCATCGATGGCCCATAATAATTAGAAAATACAGCAAAATGTTCCTGGTCATATGCAGCCTGATAGCAGGAAGAAACGTACATTATTCCGTATTTGGTTCCTACTATTAGCGAATCTATACCATTTCCGGGCTCTACATTGTTACCCCAGTGATTTGCATGAAAATACGCGTCGCAGGTATCAAGACTTGTTAGGAAATCTCTATCAAGAGATGGGTGATTACTACCCGGACAGGAAACAACTATATCGTCAAGTCCGCCGTGTCCGTACAGATTGAACCAGCCATAGCCTATTTTCATCCTTGTGATAACTTCACTTCCTCTCGGGTGAATTCCGTCTTCGCCCTCAAGCATTGTTGTGTCGTGGGTAAAATCGGAAGGGAATGCACCGTATCGAATAATGTAGTCAGGTGAGCTTCTTAGTTCATCGGCTCCGGTCCAGAAAACTCTTTTTAGATAGGAAGGATCCCCATCACCTGGATTTAGCTCATAACTTAAAACCTTGCTTATCCAATTATCTGCTTCAATCCGGTTATTACACGGAATACGACCGACGAATAACTCAGGGTAAGGATCAACTGAATCGTCTGCAAACTCACCATAAAATTCATCACCATCAACGTTCCAGTTCCCATTTAAATCCGAGTAATAGAGATCCGAAGGGGGAGCCATATCCACTTCATGATCTCCCGTTGTATACCCGTATCTTACAGGCACAATATCTTCGTCCCCTCCGATCAAAACCCATTGAAGTCCCTGGGAATATTTATCTATTAAAAATCCCCGGATGGCACCGGCGGGATCATATATTTCGGATACAGGGTCTCCTGAATAATAGGTAAGTATATTCTCAACTGAAATAACGGTTGCTCTGATTCCTTTTCTAGTTATCAAGTGTACTAACGGCTGGAATGCACTTTTTAGTGAATCGGCAGTTATTACAATATAAGAAACGCTACCAACCTGCCTCAGAGTTGATTCTCCGTTATAAAAATAAGCAGGAACATCTTCTTTGTTATCTATTATACTTTTAAGTACCCTGTTAATTATTCTGTCCGAATAGGGGTCCCGGGACATCTTGTTTCCTCCCGGAGTAAAGGCAGGGCTGCATGAGAGTTTAATCTTTAAATTTTTAGCTGAAATCTTTTTCTCGCTTTCAGGATTAAGCCCTAAGGGATATACCTTAAGATTCACTATTCTATTTTCTCCAAAAGAATAATTGCCAATAATCTCAGCCTTAACGTTCATCAAAGCAGGTGGTTCTATCTCGACACCGACAGAATCAGCACAAAAACCTTCTGGTATGAGGAGAGGGACGTAATCCACGGGCTTATCGAATGAAGATGAGTAGTTATATTCAACGGAATAAAATCCCAATAGCGATATTCCTACCAACTGGCATATAATAATTGACAAAAGCTTAATCATTTTATTCATTGTTCTATAATAACTAAAATTACCAAGAATTTCAAGTCCTCCAGAATCGTTCCTTGGGAAAAAATAGTTTTGAATTATATATTTTCGATTAGCTTAAATGCCTTACGGCAGACTTAGAAATATATACTCTTCAATCAGCGTACAAACACCAATTTCTTTACATCGCAAAATCTGTCCGCTTGCA
>CAZHNS010000042.1:0-11886 GCA_964534175.1 uncultured bacterium
ACCTTCGACCCCCGGCTTAAAAGGCCGGTGCTCTGCCGATTGAGCTAACGACCCTCACTATAATTCTTAAATATATAAAAATTTCAGAATTTATCAACCCTTTATTATCTACTTTTTTATTTTTCTGCTTACAAGAGAAGTAACTTCTTTATGTAAAGATTCAACCGCCTTTAAAATTTCTTTATGTTTTTTCTCTATACTTTTAGAATAACTGGTATCTTTTAAAAAATTCAGGTTAATAAGCACGTTAAAAGACGCACTTCTGCAAGCGGCCAGAGCCATTTCTCCGGCGATTCCCGCATCGCTAATAACATTTAAATTCCCGATTTTCGCCATGATGAGAGCCAGTTCCGCTGATCGCTGGCTTCTTTCCATGACATTTAGGGGAACCTCAATCGCTTTTTTCGTAGCCTGTTGTATCGCTTCGTCCCTTTTCTTTTTTTCATCTTCTGTTCTCCTGGGAAGGCCGAAGGTTGCCATTAATTTTGTAAAAACCTCCATATCTTCGTAAAAAAGAGACAAAAAATCCTCTTTTAATTTTTTTGCTTCCTCGATAATTTTTTTGGATTCCTCCCAATATTCTTCGTACTTTTTCTTACCCTCTGTTAAGTTTCCAACCATAGAAGTAAGGGAACAAGAAAGTGCGCCGACGAGTGCTGCTACAGAACCGCCACCCGGTGTAGGTGAATCTGAAGAAAGCCTTTCTAAAAAATCAGAAACAGAAATATTCATAATATCTCCTTTTTTATTTTGTACTCCAAAATTCTTTCCTCTGGCTTGAATTCATTTACCTCCGAAAGTCCAAGGCCAGAAATTGCAGCATCGATTATTCCGTTCTTTGAACTTTTTTCGCTTAAGAGCTTATTAAAGATGTAAAACTTACCAGTTTCAAGCAAAGCCTCTTCTGGTATTAAACCGACCAATTCACTACCTGTAACTTCAACCCCAAATTTCTTTGCTTCTCTTTTAACCTCTTCAAAAAACCGGTATAGAGGTGTTATTCGGGAATCGGTCAGGTTTGCCGAAACCTGCACACAGCCTAACTCTTCTATATACCACCCAATAGCTTTTACTCCTTTTAAAGTACCCGGTATTCTAACTTCCCTGCCAGTTTCGTCAGTTCTTACTGTACCAGATTCCCGTACTTTTTTTGCTATCGTATTTGCAATATTTTTTTCTTTTGTATCAAGATTTATATTAAAGGCTATAAGAAAATCTCTTGCGCCTATTACGCTCGCTCCTGCTTTCTCGTTGAATTTTGCCTCTCCGAAATCCGGTGTCCACTCTGGGTTTTTTAATTTTTCTTTAAGCCCCTCATAATTTCCTTTACGTATATTGGATAAATCCTTTCTCTTTTCGACAGTTGCCGATTCGCCATAGAGGTATATCGGAATCCTCAATTCTTCGGACACTTTTTTCCCCACATCTCTTGCCATAACAATACATTCTTCCATCGTAATATTACGAAACGGTATAAAAGGACACACATCGAGCGCTCCGATTCTGGGATGAACTCCTATATGATTCCTCATATCGATCAGTTCCGAGGCCTTTTTGAATATCTTATAGATTGCTTCTTTAATACTTTCTGGGTCTCCAGCTAAAGTAAGCACAGTCCTATTTGTTGTGTTTCCCGTATATACATCCAGAAGGTAAGCCCCTGGAGTATTCTTTGCTTCTTCCGTTATCGCATTTATTTTTTTTAAATCTTTTCCTTCGGAAATATTAGGAATACATTCAACTATTTTCATTTTTTTAAGAATACGGAAGATAAGTTTAAAGTCAAGAAGGACTTTTTAAAAAAATGATTGAACCACGAAACACACTAAATACACAAAAAGTTTTTTGGGGTTTTCAAAGAAAAAAAATGGGGTTTGTTGTGTATTTTTTTGATAATAAATTTTCTGGGGGTTGTGGGGTTTAGTGTTTTTCGTGTGTTTAGTGGTTAAGGTCAAATATCAACCCGGATGCCTGCTTTTGCCCATCTGCCGGGCATTGGAATCCATTCTGCCTGCGTATACTCCGTATTCAACAGATTTGTGACATCCACAAAAAATTCGGCTTTTTTGAATTCCAAAGAAATACTGGTATCAAGGATAAACCGCTCCTCTCCATCAGGTAAGATTTCGTAGCGAGCTTTCCAGACCTGTTTTAAATTGCTGCTTAAATCATAGTCCGTGCTTAATTTAAAGCTATGCTCCGGATTACCTAAAAGATATTTTGATTGGAGGGCACTTTCGGTCCTGTCTAATTTTAAAAAAGTATACCCAAGATTAATACCCGGTATCGGTATTTTTTTATACATTCTAGCTATTGACTTAAACGTAACATTGATATCTAACCCCTTTACTATGACTCCCCCCACGTTTGTTGCCCTCCAGGGTTCACTTTCGCTTGCTCTGACCCAATCAATCACACTCTTGTCATCTCTTATAAATACATTGACATTTGTTAATATACTACCTCTAATCATTTTGACGCCTGTTTCAAAAGATAATGCACTTTCAGGAGTAAGGTCAGGATTGCCTACATTTGCGGGGCTGTCCAAATATAGCTCTGTGTAGGAGGGAATCCGGAAAGCTCTTTCTAATGAGGCGTATAAATAGGTTCGGTTGCCAAGCTTTAAACCAATATCCAATCCCGGATAAAAATACCAATCCCAATCGGAATAATAAAAAAGAGACGGACCAAAAACAACACTTAAGTTTCTAATTTTATAAAGCCTATGCTCGAGGAATAATCTCATCTTCGTACGTGAGAAATTCCCGAGATTCGTACTGGTTATTTTATCTCCCCCCAATTCTAAACCCAAAGCAGTTACACCTGCTAACGAAGAAATCTCCGATTGCAGTTTAAATCCGTATATATGTGTTGTGTGATAATTTCTGTAAAAGCCTGGATTCTCATAATCTAAAATAAAATCATCCTTATGAAGTCTCCAGAAAATCCCCATATTAGTCTTTCTGAAATCTAACCCTAAGTTTAAGAATGCAGTCTTCGTATGTTCTCGCTGGTTTGGATATATGTCAGAGTAGAAGTAACTGGCTCCGAAATCTTTGTCATTATAGCCAAAAGAAATATTTCCTTTTGCTTTCATGAGTCTGGCGGTAGATTTTAAGAAAATATTCCATATGTCGAAGTCTGTATTATGGCGGTATCCGTCGGAACGCTTTCCGGAAATGGAAAGATAATTATTAGATATACCGAGAGGTTGAGAAAAGGAAACGTTTCCTTCAAGTGACCTATAATCTCCTGCCATTGCTTTCATTTTCATACTCTTAACTTCGCCTTTTTTTGTTATTATATTTATCACTCCTGCAAAGGCTCCGGCTCCGTAAAGCCTTGCTCCCGGACCCTTTAATATTTCTATTCGCTCGATATCTTCTAATTGTATTGGGAGGTTTAAATTATGATGCGCGGTTTGAGGGTCGTTTACCTTTACCCCATCTATCAAAATCAGGCTTTGTTCGAATGTCCCTCCCGCGACGGAAACATCAGCTTGGATTCCTTCGGGACCTCTCTCGTTCACGCCGACTCCTGAGGAAAATTTTAGCAGGTCTGCTACTGTGCTCGCGGGGCTGTTTCTTATTTCTTCCTCTTCAATTACCAGAATATTTCTATTTGTTCCTAACAACGTCGTGGGTATCTTACTCGCTGTAACTATTAAAGGCTCCATTGTATAAAGCTCACCTTGTCCTGGCATTAGCGATATTAACGGTAAGAGTAGTAAAATTATAATGTGTCTATACATACCTTCTAAATTATTTATAATCCGCTCACTTTATTTATTTTCTTTCAGGGCATCACTAAGAAGTTTTATAGCGCAGAATTCTCCACACATAGAACAGACTTCCTTAATCTTAGGTGTTTGTTTATTCCTCGTATCTTTTGCTTTTTTAGCATCTATTACAAGCTCGAATTGTCTTTCCCAGTCCATTTTCTTTCTTGCAAGCGAGATTTCTCTGTCCCATTCTTTTGCGCCAGGAATACCTTTTGCTATATCGCCTGCATGAGCAGCTATTCTAGATGCAATCACTCCTTTCTCGACATCTTCAAGACCGGGTATGCCAAGATGCTCAGAGGGAGTAACGTAACAGAGAAAGTCTGCTCCGTAAGAGGCTGCCACAGCTCCGCCGATTGCGGCAACAATATGGTCGTAACCTGGAGCAACATCCGTAACTAAAGGGCCTAAAACATAAAAAGGAGCTCCATGGCAAATTCTCTTTTCCATTTTTACATTCATCTCGATCTCATTTAATGGAACATGCCCGGGACCTTCTATAATTACTTGAACGCCTCTTTCTTGTGCTCTCTTAGTCAATTCTCCGAGAATGCTCAATTCATGGAATTGAGCTCTATCGGACGAATCTTCAATCGCTCCGGGACGAAAACCATCCCCCAACGAGAGGGTTATGTCATAATCGTAAGCGATATCTAGTATTCTATCGAAATTAGTATATAGAGGATTCTCTTTCTTATTATAAAGCATCCAGGTTAAGAGAAAGGTTCCTCCTCTTGAAACAACATCCATTACCCTTCCCTCATTTTTAAGACGTTTGAAAGTTTCCTGCGTTACACCACAGTGAAGGGTCATAAAATCTACCCCGTCTTCCGCCTGTTCCTCTATAACTTTAAAGATTTGTTTCTCTGTCATGTGAACAATTCCCCCTTTTCTTTGAACTGATTCTATCGCAGCTTGATATATGGGAACCGTTCCAAGAGGTATAGTTGTTTTTTCCAGGATTTCCTTTCTAACTTTCCTAATATCACCACCTGTAGAAAGATCCATAATGGTGTCCGCACCTGCTTTTTCTGCTAAAATAGCTTTTTCTACCTCAAAATTTATATCGGGTTTATCAGTTGAAGTACCGACATTTGCGTTTACTTTCGTACTAAGAGGATAGCCAATTCCAGTTGGCCTTATACTCTCTCTTTTCTCGTTTTTGGGTATTACTATTGTTCCTTCAAGTATCCCTTTGTTTAGAACCTCGAGATTTACATTTTCTGATTCTGCTATTTTCTGAACCAAAGCAGGGATCTTCCCCTCTTTTAGTTCAGCAACAATACCCAATTAAGAACCTCCAAAAATTAAATTTTCCGGGTCTAAATTAATATTATCTTTCTTTATTTCATAATAAAGATACGGATAAGGAGCTCTCCCGGATTGACCAACATAACCTATTATATCTCCTCTTTTTACGCTTTCCCCTTCTTTCACAGTAGAGTTAAGAAGATGAGAGTAGGAGCTTATGATCCCACATCGATGTGAAATTTCCACATAAAGCCCTTTACCTTTGTCGTTGCCAACCTGTATTATTACCCCATCCCCGGTTGAAACTACCGGAGCATTTAAAGACGCAAGGATACTTATTCCTTTATGAGGCTTTTTTTTGCCAGTATAAGGATCTATTTGCTCTCCGAATCTCCTTATTATGCGTCCTCTTACTGGCATTACAGAGGGCATAGAACTTAAGAAAGCATAATCTAATTTAGAAGTAATCTCAAAGACAGAATCAATCCACATGGACATTACCAGTAGGCTATCCGGGGAAAGATGAAAATTCCTCTGAGGAATGTTTTCTAAAATATTATGTTCTTCAAAAACTCTATCCTGTTGTCTAAGTAGAGAATCAATTTTCCCTTCAAATTCGGATGCTTTCTTTCTAAGATCAGCAACTTTTTCTTTAAGTTTTTGATTATCCGTTTCAAGGAAACCAAGAGAAGACGCATTGACAAAATTTTGAAGGTTGTTAAAGAAGAAAACTCCACTGAGAATAAGAATTAAAACAATAAGTATTAAAGCAATAAAAGGTATTTTAAACCATTTATTTTGACCCTTATCATGAGGAATTAATATAACTTTAAGGAATGAAAGCTTCATCTATTGGAGTGTTCTCTCTAAGTTGTTTTAATGCACGATTTCTAAGTTGTCTTACTCTTTCCCTTGAGACGCCAAGTATTCTTCCAATTTCTTCCAGGGTGTGAGGTCTTTTCCCTTCCATTCCAAAATAGTAAATTATTATTTTTCGGTCTCTTGGCTTAAGCCTATCGAGACTGAATCTTATATCTTCTATAAATTTATTTCTGTAATATTCTTCTTCCGGAGTTACAACATCCTCAGAGATTACATCCAGATATTCTAAATCATCAGTATTTTTTATTGTGTCATCCAGGGAAATATCGTGTTTTGCAACTTTGATCGACTCTTCAATCTTTTCAACATCTGTATCCAATTCCTCCGCGATTTCCTCTATGGAAGGTTCTCTTCCTATTTCTCTTGTCACTCTTTCTTTTGTTTTCTTGACTTTCAGCATTTTCCCAGCCCTGCTCATAGGCAAACGATAGGATTTTATATGTTCGGTTACAGCTTTCATTATAGCCTGTTTAACCCACCAAACGGCATATGACAGAAATCTCACCCCTCTCCGCTCATCAAAACGCTCTGCAGCTTTAATCAAACCCACGTTACCTTCGTTAATCAAATCCGTAAAAGGAGTTCCCATATTCCTGTAAGCTTTGGCTACAGAAACCACGAAGCGAAGATTAGATTCCACTAATTTTCTCTTCGCATTTTGATCTCCTAAACGAGCTTTTCTACCAAGCTCCTTTTCCTCTTCAGGAGTAAGAAGATCATATTTCTGAATCTCCTGAAGGTATACAGGCAGTGAACCTCTAACCTTTTTTATTTTTCTAACTCTCCTCTATACTTATAACTCTTATTTCTCCATTTGACAAGTTTAAAAGCAATACCAATGGAGGATTGAATTCTTTTTTAGCTCTTACAATATCCTCTATAGTCTTAATCTTCATCGATCGATTTTCAGCCTGAACAAAACTTATTAATGAATTTTCCAGGACCCCTGCTTTATCTGCCGGACTACCTTCCTTTATCTCACTTACAAATACCCCGTCTACATCTTTATTACCCCATACATTACTTGCTTCTTGTGAAGTAGAAGATAGCAGTTGCATACCTAACCACTCTTCTCCTTCCGTCTGCTTACTGCTAGAAACCTCTACAGCAGGCCTTTTCCCAAGTTCAACTGTCAAGGTTTTCTCCTCTCCATTTCTCCAAACGGTAACTTTTACTTTTTCGCTTGGGTTCCTTGCAGCAATCATCTTTCTCAGAAAATTAAGATCCTCTGTTTTTTTATCATCGATTTTTAGAATTATATCACCTTCAGCAAGACCTGCTTTCTCTGCTGGCGTTTTTTCTTCAACTCGTTTGACATAAACTCCCGCTTCGTAAGGATAGTTTAAAGCTTTCTTAATCTCAGGACTTAAATTTTCAGGGACAATGCCCAAATATCCTCTCTCCACTGTTCCGGTTTCGACAAGCGATTCCAATACATCCATGGCAATATCTATAGGCACGGCAAAGCCAATCCCTATATTGCCGCCTGTTTGTGAAAAAATCATTGTGTTCACTCCCACAACTTCGCCCCTGGAATTAATCAATGGTCCTCCTGAGTTTCCCTGGTTTATAGCCGCATCTGTCTGAATAAAATCCGCATATATGTTCCTGCTTAGAGATACTGCCGACCTTCCCTTGGCGGAAACTACCCCGGCGGTTACCGTTCCAAAGAGACCAAAAGGATTGCCAATTGCAATCACCCAATCACCGACCTTTAAATCGTCAACACTTCCCGGAGTAATATCAGGTAAATCTCCTCCTTTTTTTATTCTGATTACGGCAACTTCCGTTTCCGGGTCTCTTCCTATTATTTCTATATCGTCTCCACTAAACTTCTTTTCATCAGACAAGGATACCGTTAGTTCTTGAGCATCCTTTACCACATGGTTGTTTGTAAGAATATAATCTTTTCCTTTATACTCTATAATAAAACCTGAACCCAGCCATTTCTGCTCTTGTTCCAGATTCCTTCTTGGAGCTTCACCAAAGAATTTTCTGAAAAACGGATCATCGAAGAAATCATAATAAGGGGATCTATAAACAACCGTTCTTTTACCTTCAATAGAAACTACAGCTCGAGAAGTTTTGTCAACTATGGGAGCAAAAGAAATTTTTCCACCTTCAGTGTAGATTCCAGGATTGTCTCTTCCGGGTTTTGCCGTAAGAGAGAAACTGGCGGCTGCGATAACCCCTGAAAAAAAGCCTACAATAGCAACCAGAGCGACAAAAATAGCTCCATATATAAGTAATTTCTTGTTCAAATGTCCCCCTTTTTAGTTTTTTACTTTATCTTTTCTCTTGATTAGAAGCAGATTCGATATAATTTTAACTTACCTTTCCAGTTAAGTTATCTTAACCTCTACTTCTCTTACTTTCCCTTTCTTGGTCTTGGGTAGAACAATCTTCAAAACACCATTATTATATTTGGCGGTTATTTTGGATTGTTCTACCTCCGTAGGCAAACTTATCGACCTCATAAATTTTCCGTAAGAACGCTCAACACGAAGATATGATTCCTCTTGTTTTTTCTTTTCTTCTTTTTTTTCTCCCTGGATTACGAGATTTTCTTTTTTTACCGAAATTTTCAAATCCTTCTTTTCAACTCCAGGTATTTCTATACCGATAGTATATTTGTCCTTATCTTCCCTTATATCCAGAAGCGGATAAACGCTTCTGGCAGCACCGATATTTGAGAAGCCCGAGAAGAAATCATTAACTATATCATCAAAATCATCTCGCAAGCTAAATATCCTTCCTACAGGATCATAATCCACTATATCTTTCTTAGACATAATTTAGCTCCATTTTTAAGATTTTTTACACGATTATCAGTAAATATTATATATATAATTTCAATTTTGTCAACCCCATTTTTAATAAAGAATGCCCTCAGAGGGGAGAGGGCATTCTTTAATAAGGAGGTTGTTATGTTCTTTCATAGTTAGAGACGAAAAAAAGACAGAAAGGTTCCGTTATTTATCTAGAAAATTCCACGGATTGAGTTATTTTTTTTGGGGTACTTTCAACCTATATATTCCAGTCCTTTCAATAAATTAAATATTAAAAATCAAAAAGTAAAATGGCATATTAAAATGCAAAAAGTTTTTAACCTTTTAGGTTTTTTTGAATTTTGATTTATATTTTTGCATTTTTATATTTAATTTTTACATTCTTGTTTAATGGTTTTGCTTCCCTTGATTATACCATTGCGAAAAACCTAACATCTGTTAATATTAACCAAATTTATGTGGTATTTGATAGATACCGGTTTTAAAGATCCTTATTTTAATATGGCTTACGACGAATCCTTAATGGATTGTGTAGATAACCTTGATACCGTTTTCCTTAGATTTTTTAACTTTTCTCCGGTTTCGATTTCCATTGGATATCATCAAAAAACAGGAGCCTGGCTCCGAGAATTAGAAAACAGAGGTGTTATGTGGGTCAGGCGTAGAACTGGAGGTAGAGCAGTTGTTCATTCCTACGACTGCACTTATTCTATTATTTTCCATAAAAATAATCCATTAATTGGAGGAAACGTAGTTGAATCTTACGGAAAAATTTCACTTGCGTTTAAAAAAGCTTTTGAATTTCTTGGTATTGAAACCATAATCAAGAGAGGAGCTTCTAGAGGGGAAAAACGACAAAATACAAAGATGTGTTTTTCTTCCATTTCGCTTGCAGATTTGTGTTGGGGCAAAAGAAAAATTATTGGAAGTGCTCAATATAGGAATAAAGATGTAGTCCTCCAACAGGGAACAATTATGTTGAAAAAACCTGAGGAATTTACTATAAATTCAGGCATGGCGACAGTCAAAATGGCAACAGGCAAAGAAATTAAACTGCATGAGCTGAAAAACCTTATAATTAAAGGGTTTGAAAACATATTCAATGTGTACTTTGAGAACTTCAACAAAAACCCTCTAAAGAAAAAAATACTATCGAAATATTCATCTGAAGAGTGGAACTTCAAAGGAATATTTTGATATTTCTTCATAACTTTTTGCGAATCAAAGATAAGATATGCCTTGATGGGCTTGACAAACTCCGTAATATAACTTATATTTACGGTAAGACCAAATAAGAGAGGTGTTTATGTTCAGGAAGAGTTCGATACTATCTATGGATATAGGTAGCCATTCGGTTAAAACGGTGGTGGTAGAAGGGAGTGCAAAAAAGCCAGTAATGACTAAATGTAATATTACATCTTTACCCTCTCATGCTATTGTAGATGGAGAAATGATGGATCGAGAGACAGTTCTGGATGCCATAAGAGAAAATCTCCAAACTTTAGAAGTTGACAATAAGCAAGTTGTCAGTTGTATATCCGGAAGAGATATTATTGTTAAGAAAATCAAAATGCCGAAAATGAATGAGACTGAAGCTAGAGAACAAATCAAATGGGAAGCGGAACAATATATACCATATGATATAGAAGATATTACCCTCGATTTCGAAATAGTTAACCCCGATGCCGGCGAGGACTCCATGGAAGTCCTTCTTGTAGGAGCGAAGCGCGATACGGTAGAAGCAAGGATGAATCTTTTCCGAGAAATTGGTCTTGAACCCATTATCCTAGACATTGCTGCTTTCTCACTGCAGAATATTTATGAGTTTAATTACACGGTTAATCCAAATAAATTAGTAGGACTTTTTGATATAGGCGCTCAGTCAACTACAATGAGTTTTATTTCGGGTTCAGTAAACCATTTTACACGCTCAGTATCTACTTCGGTCAACAATTTAATACAAGCGTTGCAACGAGAAGCTGGAATAGACGGAGAGAGGGCTATCGATATAATCAAGACGGGCAAAAAAGAAGACATAGATCAATATGCGTATCAAAATGCTATGGAAAGTTTTCAGGATGATCTTGGAGTTGCTATAGAAAGAATATTGCCGTATCTTCCGGAAGGTTTTGAGAATTTTAACGAAATTGTTATAAGCGGCGGCGGCAGTCTTATATCAGGATTACCACAGTTCTTAGAAGAGAGATTCGGAGGCCACACAGAGGTCATAAATCCATTCATAAAATTTGAATACGACAGCGAATCTCCGTTTATTAAAGCTCCAATTCAAAAAGAAGCTCCGGTCCTTGCCCTTGCTTTAGGCTTAGCTCTTAGGGGGTTATAATCATGATAAAAGTCAATCTGGTGCCTGAAGAACAAAGAAAAAAAGTAAGAGAAGTTAAATTTAAAAGACCAGCTTTACGTATTCCCAAACTTGATATGATTTTTTCTATTTTGTTATTACTCGCTGCCATAGGGATTATAGCAGCGATAAACTTCAGAAAAGACGCAACACTAAGAAATCTTAATAACGAGATAGCAGATAAACAAAGGCAGCTCAAGGAACTTGAGAAAGAAAGGAAAATGGTGGAAGATATTGAAAGGCAACAAGCGGAACTCAAAGAGTGGGTTACGCTTGTTCAGAGTCTAAACGAAGGTCGCGCTTTATATTTCCATGTAATGGATGAAATAAACAAGTTGAAACCCGAATATATGTGGCTCGTTTTATTTGAGGAAACCGGCCATAATTTCAAGTTGAGTGGTAAAACTTTCTCTAACTACATGATTTCAAATTTTATGGATAGACTAAACGGCTCTTCTTATTTTAACAACGTGAAGTTAGAAGAAATCAGAGAAACCGAGGAAAAAGAACATTCTGTGATAGGTTTTCAGTTAACGGGCAGTATAACTCACGGAGGTACAAATTGAAAGTAAACAAAGCTTCCTTAATTATAATTGCCCTTGCTTTTTTAATCGGCTTCGGTATGTATTTCACCGTAATAAAAGAAAAGAACGAAAAAATAGAAATCAAGAAAAAAGAACACCAAGAGCTACAAAACAAATTAAACAAAACAATTGCGGTTGTTAAAAGAAAAAAAGAGGCCGCAAGAAAACTCAAGATTGTTTCCGCCAAATGGAACCAGGCTAAAAAAATGTTGCCAACAGAAGCGAGTATTTCTAACC
>CAZHNS010000043.1:0-11543 GCA_964534175.1 uncultured bacterium
GTAATTAAAGAAAGCGCTCTGCTTGTCGGATATATGTGTTTTGTATTTATATCCGTTTTAAAGTTAAATAGGTCTTTTCTTGTATTAATTATCATCGCAAGTTCTTCAACAGAAGCGTTTCCCGCTCGTTCTCCGATACCATTAATAGTACATTCCACCTGCCTTGCTCCTGCTTTTACCGCTGCAAGGGAATTAGCCACAGCAAGACCAAGGTCATTATGACAATGAACGCTTATAATGGCGGTGTTCTTTATTTCGTCCTTCAAAAAACCAATCAGTTTGGAAAACTCATCCGGAGTGGTATATCCAACTGTATCAGGAATATTTACAGCTCTTGCACCGGCTTTTATCACAGCTTTGCAAACCTTAGTCAAAAATTCACTTCTTGTTCTTGTCGCATCTTCCGCGGAAAATTCCACATTATCGGTGTATTTACAAGCATATTCTACACCTTTTACCGCGGCTTCGAGCACTTCATCCTCTTCCATTTCCAGCTTATACTTCATGTGAATGTCGGATGTAGCTATAAAAACGTGAATACGAGGCTTTTTGGCGTGTTTAAGAGCCTCCCAGGCGCGATTTATATCTTTTTCTCTAACTCTGGCAAGACTTGCTATTTCCGGACCTTTTAAGGCTTTTGAAACCTCTGTTATGGCTTCAAAATCTCCATCGGAGGTAACGGCAAATCCAGCTTCAATGCAATCGACATTCAATCTCTGTAGATGTAAGGCTAATTTCACCTTCTCATCCACATTCATGCTGAATCCGGGAGCCTGTTCTCCATCTCGAAGAGATGTGTCAAATATATAAACCTTTTCTTTCATTTTTTCCTCCTTTTTGGTTTAAGGTCCATTAAAAAAACAAAAACAGCAGTTAAACACACTGTTGGGTTACCAAAATCAGACTCAAAAAAGTCTTATTTTCTTTGAAATTATCCCCTTTTGATTTTTTGTCAAGGGTACCCACCCCCCTACCAAAATATTAACCACAGAGAGCACAGAGAAAAAACAAACACACAGAGAAAAAAAACAATTTTGTGTTGTTTAAAACTCAACCCACAACCCAAGATTAATCTCACACAAAGACTCGAAGAACACAAAGAAAAACAAAAAAAATCTTTTTTAATCAGTGTTCATCCGTGTGAATCCGTGGCTATAATTATCTATTTCTTCTTCGGAACTAATTTTATATTATCTTGATTAAATGCTCGTCCTTTATTTTCTCCTATAGTCCAATAACTATTGGGCGATAAAGTCCATATGATCGGGTTCAGAGTCTCATAATCCAGAGCGCCATTTTTAACCGCATTTTTATTTACCCATACATTTTTAACTTCGGCTATGAACAAAGTATGTGCTCTTGGATGTGCTTCATCCGCTTCTACCAGACTTACTGAATTTACAACCTCACATTCAAAAGAAACAATGCTCCCATCAATCATAGGAGATTTTTCATTATCACCGTAAAACACATCGAAAACCTGGCTTTTATCGTATTCTTTTCCGGATACCATCCCCACGGCATCGACCCTAAAAAGCAAATCAACGCTGGGAATATTAATACTAAAACAATTATTTTCCATTATAGCTTTATGCGTGAAATGTTTCTTTTGTATGGAAATGCCGAACAGATAAGGATCGACTTCCAAACGCGAGAACCAGGCACAAGTCATAAAATTAACCTGATCTCCGGACTTAGTTCCAATAACTGAAACAGGAAGCGGCGGGTCATAATGCCTTGCTTCTACTTTTTCCATCTGAACTACCTCCTCTTTGACCGTTTTTCCTAATGCGATAAGATTAAAGAGAACACTAACTAGCACCAATAAAACCAGAATTGATTTTTTCATTTTTACCCCTTATTTCAAAGGAAAATATTTAAGTTTTACTCTTATCCTTTTTTGCTTGAAATTATTGAAGTCAAGACCAAACCAAGCCCTAATCCTGCTATTATGGATCCGACAAATGCCAGAGCGGATACCTGTAAGAAAAAGAATCCAATACCCAAGCCTAAAAGCAAACCTCCGCCAATAGCCCATGTACTCTTATCTTCTTTTTTATTTGCCATATAAACCTCCCTGATAAACCGATTTAAATATTTTCATATACATAAGTATTATAAAAATATATCCATCTTTGTCAACATAAAAGTTTTAAGACTTAAAACAGACTGATGACAGAAGACGAGCGACCGAAAAAACAGAAATAAAAACTTTGTGTCTCTGTGGCTCTGTGTGATAATCGGTTTTTTGGGTTGGGATGGGATTCTAACTTCTAACTCCTGACTTCTAACTTCTTCTTAGTATCCTTTTTCTCTTACCTCTTCCTCGTTAAAACCGAAATAATGGGCTATTTCGTGAACTAATGTTCTGTAAATACGTTCTTTCATCGCACTACTAATTTCTCTGCCAAAAACTATCTCAAAACTTTCTTTATAAATCTCTATTCTTGTTGGCTGTGATTGCACAGAAAAAGTTCTTTTTTTATTTTTGGGAATTCCTGAAAATAGACCAAAAACGACTTTCCCTGGGAATTGTTGTCTTACCCCCATCGGCATATATTCTCTGCAAATAATCTCGATTCTTTCTTTTCTCAAGATATTTCTGTACTCTTCAGGTATATCTTTTGAGATTTCTTTGACCATTTTCTCAAATTCTTCAAAATTCATATGAATACAATAATAATGAAACTTTGATATTTATCAACTTCTTTAATAGTTAAAAAGATTAGTGGTTGCTTCGTGAAATTAAATATTAAAAAGTAAAAAGCAAAATGACAAATGAAAATGTAAAAACTAAAGATTAAAGTACGCAGAGGAACGCAGATTTAAAAAGGTTTCTCGCAACTCGAAACCCGAAACTACATTAAATCACAGAGATCTTAAATATTAATACTTTAGTAAACAAGAATATTATTGATTTTCCGAAAAATAGCTGTTTTTAAGATATTCCTTTACCTTCTCTGCCTCAGAAGGGTTATATATACAGCTTGTAAAGTTATCTCCTTTAACTTTAAAAAAATCATTAGGGAAATTAATAACAAAATAACCGTCAACTTTTTTTATTGATTCTTTTGGATCTACTACTACTGGAGGTATTTTATAACGAATACAGTAGTAAATATCGTAAAGTATACCTTGAGAATTCTCATAAAGAATTAAATAATGCAAAGTGAAATCTGACTTTTCTAAAAAAATCAATTCACGGCTACATTGTATTGATAAACTATCATTAGGGTGTATTTCCTTACCTTCAAAGTACGGTTGTTTGTAAGGTTTAAATTTAATTTGACAATTTTCAAAGTCGAGTAAACATTTCCGGATTAAATTATCTCCAGAGAGAGTGTCCGTAGAAATAAATGCAACTATCTTTGCCAGATCATTGCCAGTATTAGTAACAATTAACTCTGTTTTAAGGTCAATAGTGGATGTGGTAAGATGAACATCTGCTGTATCGCTATCCAAACCAGTATCTATTAATTGTAAACCACTAGCATCAAATTTTAAAATACAAGATTTAATGACGTGTTTTCCTACGATTTTTAGAATCGGACGATAAGCCAAAGAGACCTGGGTATAAGTCATATCTTCGATTTTTTCACTATGTACACACCCTCTCCAAGTATTAAATGACACTAATGCTATACTTATAATCGATAAAATCAATGAGAGATTTCTTTTCAATTTTTGCATTTTTGTTTCTTTACAGGAAAAGATCTTAACTTTGCTTTAAAAATAACCAAATTTCCTCAAAGTTCTCTAAAATGATCCAAAATCTCTATACTTTTAGATAAACTACCTAATAAATCATATCGCAGAAATCTTTGAAATTCTATGATTTGATCAAATACAGCTTTAGCTCTTTCTTTATCAAAATTAGAAGATTTCTGATTGTTCATAATATTATTGTATTTTTCTCTTGGTCTTTTATATTTATCTTTATCATATAAGTAAAGAGCCAAATATGCTTCAACTACAACACCAGGGAGACAACTAGCGTCTTTAACAAAATAATCTCCTTTGCCCTCTGCTTCCAAGGATTCCATCACCTCCTCTAATTTTATATTTTTTGTAACTATATCTTTATACATTAGAGATTTTTTAATCCTTAGGACGATAAGAAACGAAAGGAGAACTACATGTAATTTATCTATTTCTCTTACCTTTAAGACTATGGATAAAAGCGTAAAACAATGTTCAATATCTCTAAGACTCAAATTGAAAAGCTCTGCTAATGATACAAACATTGTAATTAGGGTAGTCTTGTAATCTCGGGCGTTAGTTGAATTTTTAGGGAAATATGTATTTAGGTTAAATCGCTCAAAAAGTGACTCTACAAAAGGTTGTAAATTAGGTTTCGGCAATAAATATCCAATATCAATAATCCTTCTAAGATACCCATCAACTTCTATCATTTCTCCATAAAGCTCTTTTATTGATTGAAAAAGTTGATCTTTATCCACTGCCAATACAAATATTATACCTGGTATATTAAAGAAATGTTTAATTCTTTCCAATAATCTTATCGCGTATTCTGGAAGACATCTATCAATTTCATCAACAAATATAATGATCGGCTTTATTCTCGAAATTTCACTCTTTAACTCCTTCAAAGATTTCTTAAAAGTTTCAATATCTTTTTTCATTTTAACTGAAGCAGTGACTTGTTCTTCAGGAGTTAGCATTTCTAAGTCCTTACCTTCTAAAATACCTCCTGTTCCTAACTTAACAATAATATTAGAAAGTCGTTTTAAAACTGGAGCACTGTCTTTAATAACCTTTTCGAGTTTTCCCTTAATATCTGGTTTTTTTCTCTTGTTGATGATATTCTCAATTGAATAGCTCAATTCTCCTAATAATGCTACCATTGGATCTTCAATAAAATCGCTCTTCCAAGCGTTATAATATATAGTTACAAAGCTTGATTTTTCCAAATATTTACTCCACATATCTATAAAAGTAGTTTTCCCTGTACCCCAAGGCGATTCTATAGATATAACGAAATCTTCCTTTACACTTTTCAGAAATTTCGTCAAAATCTCAATGCTCTCTTCCCGGTCTAACTTATCTTCTGAAAAAGGTTTGGTTTTTCTGATTTTTAAAGCTTTCGCTTTTATGTTCACCTTTAACTCCTTTATTACATTAAAAACATGAAAAAATAATCACTATAAGTCTAAAATATTATTTGTCTAGTAACTTTGTCAACCCCCAATTTTAAGAATTATTTACAAAAACAGTAATTTTTTTTGTTTTTTCTCTGTGTTCTCTGTGGCTTTGTGTGAGAATGAATTTTTGAACTTTAATTTGTAATTTTTCATTTTGAGATTTGATTTTTGCATTAATCGAATCTTATTTCCCTCCACCTTCCCTTATAAAAAGCTATAACTGCCAATATTGCTTCAATGGTCCAATCACAAACTGCCGCGAGCCATATACCGGCAAAGCCATAACCTAATTTAAAGGCAAACCAATAGGCAAGAGATAATCTTACAACTATAGAACCAATAAAAGATATAATCATAGGCGTTTTTGTATCGCCTGCCCCATTCAAACCGCCCGCCACAACTATAAGAAAAGCTAAAGGTATCTGTTCAAAAGCAGCTATCATAATCGCCAACATTGCAAAATTTTTCAACTGATCTTCAGGCTTAAATATCGAAAATACGGTATCCGGTTTCAAAACAAATAAAAAAGCAAGTAACGACATAGCCGCAATAGCATAATAAGAAGTTTTCTTTATGCTCTCATCTGCCAAATCAATTTTTTTTGCTCCGAGACTTTGTCCGACCAGAGTATTAGACGCAATACCGAAACCGATACCCATCATAAATGAGAATGATTCAATTCGTAGGGCTAGTTGATGAGCAGCCAGAGCCACAGTACCAAGCGATGCGACCATTTTCATAAAGAAAAATAAACTGGTTCTTCTTATGCCGAATTCCAACATAGCAGGAGAGGCTATTTTCCAGATGTTTTGCGCCGCTTTTCCATTTATTTTTCCTATATCTTCCATTCCCATAGGAATATTTTTTCTTAAATGTATAATTGCAAGAATTAAAATTCCTCCAACAATATAAGAACCTCCGGTTGCAATTGCGGCTCCTACAACTCCAAGCCTGGGGAAAACACCTATGCCAAATATCAGGAAATAATTAAAAATTATGTTAAAAACATTGCTGAAAGCCATCAAAAACATCGGCGTTCTGGTATCCCCCATTCCCCTTATTATACCAGTTGAAGCAAAATAAATAAAAGTAAATAAGGAAACTCCAAGTACAATAGTAAGATATTCACTTCCAAGCATATAAACGCTTTCAGTTGTCCCCATAAGAGCCATTAGCTGTTTGCTGCCAAATATTCCGAGAAAGCTCACGGCAGTTCCAATCACAATACTGATAAGTAAAACACTCCCGCCGCTTTCCTTTATTTTACCTACAGACCCTTCACCAGCAAATCTTGCAGTTAAAGCTTGTGCTGCAATCCTCATTGGAAACGCAAAGACAGAAATAAAAATGAAAAACAAGATATTTGCTAATCCTATAGCAGCAATTGAGTCCATCCCAAGTCGGGAAACCATTACTATATCCACAAACGCTGTAACTGTGAAGAATAATTGCTCGGTAACTGCCGGCCATGAAAGCGTAAAGATATTACGGTGAAGATTCTCCTCGTTCACATCTATAAAAGAAATTTCTTCTAAGCATTCTTCGTACTCGAAATCTATTTTTTCCTCCTAAATCTGCAGATATGGATATTACTAAAAAGGCTTAAAAAAACAAGTGGAAATGAGTTTCTATGTGTGGGGCTTTGTATTTTAATATTCCTTGGGGTGAAGACGGGATTCTAGCTTCTAACTTCCAACTCCTAACTTCTTATTCAAAACTTATTTCTTTTTTATAACAAGCGTATCGGCAATCATATCGTGAAGAGCCTGATGTTTTTCTGTAAAAGCTGCCATTAAGTAACCTATACATAAAATCAATATAGATATGAACTTACTCCAGTATCTTCCATTTGCCCTTCCGAAAGTAATCTTATCGCCAGATACATCCGTAACAACTAAATTTAAAGCCTTTTTACCAAAAGTTGCCTGCCATTTCGAACTTTCCAGTATCGTATAATAAAGCCAATTCAGTGTGATTCCCAATATATAACCAACTCCTCCGGCAATCCCCTGTATCGCTTCCACATCCACTCCCATCAAGCCCAAAACCAGACCAATAATACCACCAACAATAGCTCCTAATATGAACCCTGATAAACCTAAAATCAAACCATCGATAATTAAAGCAACAAAACGTTGTCCGAAACTCGCATACTCTAAATCTGTAACAACAGACCCACTCTTAACTTCTTTAATAAATTGAGAACCACAACTGATACAAAAATTTGCGTCTTCCGGATTTTGTGCTCCACACTTCGAACAAACCATAAAAACCTCCTAATTATTTATTCCTATAAACAAAAAACTTTCAGCACTATTTTACTTTTAATTGGATGCTTTCAGAATGGCTGCTGAATTCTGGCGCATACATACACTGTATTTCAGCAATACCGCTCTGATAAACCCCTCTGTGTTGTACTCTTAAATCGTATTCAAAAACATATGCTCCTTTTGGTAAATAAGAGATAAAAAAATGTGTAGCAACATCTTTAGTCGACTGATAATATCTTAATCCATCCTGATAGCGATAAAAAGATAAAACGTCCACAGGTTCCAAACCGCTACCTCTCATATCCTTTAAATGCACATATTCCATATCGCGGTCAACTTTCAACACAATTCTGACAGTTAAAAGATCTCCTACATTTACGGTGTTCGGTAAAGGATTAATAACTTCTCCTTTTTTTGTAGTCTTTTTTATAAATATGTCTTTTTTTAATTTAAGATTAGTGGTATGCGAAGTTATTGCTGAAAGTTCCTCGAAATACTGCAGATAAACACCACCCCACGCGATACCTTTATCCTTTTTGGTAACATTAATATCTGAAAAATCAGGCTGAATTTCTTCCTTTTCGTATTCTTTTTCATAAAAATTAGTACCTGCTTCTATATTCTCAGGTGTAACTTCTTTTTCTCCTAGTTGTACCTTCACTAATTTGTTACTGGAAAGATAATCTTCTCCTCTTAAAAGGAGCGCATATACAGCATCTGACGTCGCTTTTGTGGTTCGCCAGTTTATTGTTTGTTTTTGTTTTAATAGCCATACTTTACAATCTTCAACCGCGATTGTATCATTCATTACTTCAGAAAAAGCTTCTACCATTAAAGCCTGAGTTTCTATTGGCGCCCTGTACCACCACCAGGAATGCTCTAATTCTCTCCAGAACATGCCCATTTCTTCATCTGTGATACTTCGTTCTTTTATAGAAGCCATAATCTCACCCGGCGTTTTACTTCTACCAAAACGCTTTAAAGCAAGCGCGAGATACCCTTGAGAAAGGCGAGAATCCAGCTCTAACCAGTGTTTTTCCGCCTGATCTAAAAAGTAAGTTGTAGCTTCTCTATAACTCGAAGAAATCGGACTGTTTTTTAAATAAAAACTACGACCGTATAGATAAAAGGCGATTAATGGAGTAAGATTGTTCTCAGATTTATCTTCTAAACGATTATAAACTCCTGAAAACCATACATCAAGATAATGGATTGCTTTATAAGCTAAAGACATATCAACGTCTACACCCATTTTTTTCAACCTTCCAAAGTTAGTCAGGATATACAGGGTAATATAAGGATCCGATCTACCTCCGGGAAACCATGGCCAACTTCCGTTATGGAGCTGCATTTTACTTAGTTTATAATACGCGGAATTTATATTCTGTTCGATTGTATTTTCTTCAAAAAATATTCCAACATTTCTTTTTGCCTGACTTTCCCTTTCTGCCTGACGAACCCAGGGTGTTTCAAGCAGTATAACCGATTTTAAATCCTCATTTTTTTCAAGATTGGATTTAAGAGCATCGGTCCCCCTCCACTGTTTAAATACCTCTTCTATCCTGGGATTAGAATTTGTGATGTGTTTTCCTATGCTATTGGCATATAAACGGTTCATAACCTGTTCCGAACATTCGCGGGGAAATTCTGCCAGATAAGGCAAAGCCTGTATCGCGTACCAGCTTGGATTGGAAGTCATCTGAACTGTAAACTTAAAAGGCTCTGCTGTTTTAGAATCTAATACATCTTCCACTCTATCAAAAGTAAAGTTTTTCGTTTGTTTACCGCGAACGTAAAGAGGATACGATTCGGTTAAATATTTTCTGCTGGAAAGTACAGGTATCGCATCGGTTTCTCCGTCTGAGTATTTTCCACTCTTTGCTACTACTGTATAAATAAGTGGGTTCATTCCTTTTGGAACAATAACTTTCCAGGAAAAAGTTTTAGATGTGTGTGCTTTTATACTAAAGGTCTTCACTCGAGATTCCAAGCCTAAATCCTCATTCATTAATTCCTCGGTAATTAAATCCTTGAAATCTAACTGCACTTTGCCTTTCTGATTATCATCAGACATGTTAACGACTCTTACAGTAAAGTATAATGTATCACCTTCGCGCAAGAATCTGGGAGGGTTGGGTCTGACCATAAGCTTCTTTTGTGTTACAGTATATCCGCTAACAATGCCATTTTCGCACTTCTTTCCATGAGCAAAACCCATAAATTTCCATTTAGTCAACGCTTCAGGAGAAGTAAATTCAAAAGTAACTGTTCCGTTTTTATCCATCAAAAGATGCGGATAGAAGAACGCGGTCTCGTTTAAATCTTTTCTTATTTCTACACCTTCTATATCTATCGGGGATACTTCTTCCTTTTTTTTCTCGGATACGCGAAAACTCGGAGGCGTAATACTAGCCCCCGCCAGATCCATTTTCACCGTTTCTCTTGCTGCCTGTACAGTTACCCCTTCTCCTGTCATTAAAGTCGGGTATAACTTAAAGTTCACTGTAGTAATAACGCCTTTTTTGCATTGAATGTCGGAAATAGTTTCAACTTTATATCCCATCATTCTTGCCTGCAATTCATAAGTACCAGGAGGTAAATTTTCAATTTTGAAATAACCATTCATGTTAGCCGCCACACCTCTATCTGTCCCTACAATCAGAACATTGGCTCCTGGTAAGGCTTCAAAAGTTTCTGCATCAACTACTGTACCATTAATAACCCCATACCTTCTATCAATCTCTTTACTTTTTTGATAAGTCACATCAGGTAAGATTGGGAATTTATAACCAAGATAGCCTCTTCTTACATATTCAGGGAATTGAATATAATTTATCTTCGGATAGGGAACTCGTGCCTCAAAGACTCTTTTACATTTATAAAAATACTGAGAACTGTTAATGAATCTATTATTCATATTAGAATAGTTACGTTTGAAGAAATTAAGTCCTTCCCATTCATGCGGATAAAATTGATCAAGTGAGAAATCATACATTGAAGCAACTATTTCAGCGAATTCTACAGGATCTCTTTTACCTTTTATTTTAAGCGAAACCCTCTCTTTTTCTCCCGGATTTATCTTGTGCCTGAAAGTTTCTAAACTGACTTCGAGCTCCTTATTATCCCAGGGAACATCTATATAAAAACTTTCCAGATAGGCTCTGTTTTCTTTTACTGAATTCAAATAAACGGTAAAACCACCCCTGAATTCCTCGGTAACCGGGAAATCTAACTTGTGTTGCGTAACAGTCTCATCTGTCCAATAACGTTTTATTATATTATTATCACAAACGATTTCCACAAAACATCTGCAGTTATTATAGCCACTTCCCCATAAAAGTTCGAGTGTCTCACCTACCCTAACAGTGTTATCTTTTACCCGAGCAACATAAGGAAGTTTGACCGGAAATTTCTTTTTCTCCCAATCCGGAAGAACCATAAGAGGTAGAAAAGCTTTAACTTCTCTGCCTGATTTATCGATAGAAGTACATTCCAATTTATATAGACCGGTTTTTAATTTTATTTCTACCGACTCAGGATTTTTCCAACTCTTAGTTGAAACTTTAAAATCAGAAAACAATTTTTCCTTCGGCCAACTTTCCCAACCGGTTAAAAATTCGTTATTGCTATCGGCTTCAAGATTTCTCGATAATTCACGCCGCCACAGGGACGATCTCACCGGTTTTTCGGGTTCTTTGAGTTTAAATATTTTCAACCGGGTATCTACCGAAATGTTTTTTCCGTTCAATGTCTGGGTAGAAACCTGTAAGGAGAATTTTTTGCCATCAATTGGAATATCTTCTGTGGACAATCCAATTCTAAAGCTCGAATAACCTAGGTGAACAAAATTCTCCGCAGTGCGAGTCTCGCCATCCGCGGAAGTTACTTCCGCGGAAACTTCGTAAGTAAAAATCGGGTCTTCACTTGCGGAAATTTTAGGGTCCGGTTCCGCAGTAAACTGAATTGTAAAATTCCCTTTATCATCGGTTTTTGTTGTATCGTGAACAATCTGTTTTGATCTGCTGCCGCTCGAATGGTAATACCATCTCCACCAGTAAGGAAACCTAGCGTTTCTTACAACTTTATATTTAACTTTAGCATCATCTATCGA
>CAZHNS010000044.1:0-9795 GCA_964534175.1 uncultured bacterium
TTTTCTTTTTCTTTTGCTTTTTCGATAACGATTTTCATAGAATACTGAAACATATTGTACGATATCTCAAGCATTTCTGAAACAATATTTTCAGCTTCTTCAACCAATCCCGGACTTCTTAAAATTTCTGAAAACCACTTAAACATTTTACCTCCCAATAACAAATATAGCTATAACAGGTATTATTATAAATATAGCTATAATATAAATAAATGCAAGTAATCTTTTCTTACCCGAGAGTTCTCCCGTTTTCTTAGCGAGAGAAATTGGAATTTTTCTTAAAGGATACCACACCGATATACCGAACAGGTTAAAAATAGAGTGAGATAAGGCTACTGTTATAGCATTTACGTTCCCGGTTACAATGGCAGCCAAAATCGCGGTTACTGTCGTCCCCAAATTCGCACCCAGTGTATAAGGAAATATTTTTTCTATTGTTGTAAGCTGAGTTCCAACCAGAGAAACGACCAAAGAAGTAGTTATTGAACTCGATTGAACAAAAGCGGTTAGCCCTAATCCAAGAATCCCTGCGGTTAACGCATTCCTAAAAAGGTAATGGTCTATAAGAGATTCAAATTTCTCGGCGGAAGCTCTCCTTAGAAATTTCACGAAAAAGGTTATGGCAAAAATAACGAGACCCAAAGACACAAATGCTAAAATTATGTAATGTTGCCCAAACAAACTCATTATTTTACCCGAAACAGGATCAATTATTGAATCCAGCGGGGATTCGAAGGTCAGGCCTTCTTTTCCCAGCAGGAAATCTGTCATAAAAAGTGAGAGACGTTCGATGGGGTGAAATAACAACTCTATAGGTAGAAAAATAATAACGGATAAGATATTAAAAATATCATGAACGATAGCTGCAGGAAAAGCTTTGGAAAATTCCTTTTCAACCGAAAAATGACCGAAAGAAGCAATTACACAGGTAATTGTGGTTCCTATATTGGCACCCATAACAATTGGAATAGAATTGGAAACCGTCAAGGTACCCGCAGCCACAAAGCCCACAGTTATAGAAGTCGTAACAGAACTGGACTGTATTATTGCTGTTGCGAGCATCCCTATAAATAATCCAGTGAAAGGATTTGAGGTAGTACTTATAAGTATTCTGGCAAACCCTGTACCGAAACCTTTTAAAGAACAGCTTAAAAGTTCTACTCCTAACAGAAAAAGGTAAAGAAAAAATAACGGAAAACAAACATCAGACAAGATTTTAAATGCTGTCTTGTGTTTGTGGTACAACACCTAACTTATTCCTCTTTTTAAATCAAAACTTAAATTATACTCCCCGGGCAGGACTCGAACCTGCAACATCCTGATTAACAGTCAGGCGCTCTTCCTTTGAGCTACCGAGGATTGACGATAACATAACAATAAGAACCCTTTTGTCAACCTGCTCGGACGATATCTTTTATTTCGTCCAAGTTTTCAAATTCGTCTGACGCTCTTATAATCTCTATAGCCGTTGGCCCTCTACCCGGACCTATAAGAAGAATTTTCTTACCCCTTCTGCTTAAATAATGGATTAAAGGCTCAAAATCGCTATCTCCTGTTACAATAACGATTTCATCGACATAGTCTGACATTGCGACTATTTCCAGAGCCATTTCCACGTCCATATTGGCTTTTACCGTACCATCCGGTCTATCTTTTGCCATCTTGCTCAGGACCCTGTAGCCGGAAAGAGAAATTGCATCAATTAATTTCAACCTGTTTTCATCCAATTCTCTTAAAGGAATCAATGCTGTATATTTAATAATTTCGCCATCTTCCTTTTTATACTTATCCACAAGGTGTTGTTTTAACTTGTCATATCTTATCTCAGCGCCCTGTTTCTCAAAAACCTGCTGTATATTCTGTACATCAATAAATACTGCAATTTTTTTCATAATTCCTCCTGAGTTGCATGCAACTCCTGGTAATTTTTTTACTCTTAATTTTTCTCCAAATCCTTCTCAGTCGAATATCGAACCTTAGATAATTACTCTTAAAGATACAATGATATAAATAATTCGTATTTGTCAAGGTGGGGATTTAATATAAAATGTTATGCGTATGTTTGCCAAACGTTTATAAAACATTAATTTTTTTCAATTAACCAATCAACTAATTAACTAATTTAACATTTTTTAGGGCTTCTCCAACAAGATAAAAAGAGCCGGTTACAATTATTATATCTGCCTTCGAGGCATCTTTGATTGCTATCTTTATATCTTTTTCTACTACACCGGTCGTGTCAGCCATCTCCATACCTGTTTGCATTATAGCTTTTTTTATCTCATCAAGTGGCGTTTTTCTGATGTATGATATCTCGGTAGGATAAATTTTTTTTACGATGGGTTTTATTGCTTTTAGCATACCTCTAACATCTTTGTTGGATAAACATGAGAAAACAAGCAGAACTTTTTTGTTGTAAATTTTACGGATGGTTTTTCCTAAAGCTTTAATCGAGGCAACATTATGAGCTCCATCAAGAATTATACGCGGATTTTTCGATATAATCTGAAAACGTCCCGGTATTTTTAAATTCAAGAGAGTTTCGTTTAGTTTCTTATTGCTTAATTTAATACCCGCTTTTCTGCATGCTGCAATTGCCAGAGAACAATTTAAAGCCTGAACTTCTCCGATTAAACTGGTGGTGTATTTTTCTTCATCTAATTCAAAACCTGTATGGTTTTCATCTAACGAAATCACTCTGTAATCCTTTACGAATTCTATGTTTCCTTTGACTTCTTCATTTAATATTTTCTCTACTCCCTCACTTTGTGGAGCCGAAATATTTATTTTTCTCTTTCTCAAAATCTTCGCTTTTTCACTCGCTATTTCTTCGAGGGTACCCCCGAGTATTTCAGTATGGTCAAAGCTTATAGATGTTATTATTGATACATCGGGGCTGAAAACATTTGTCGCATCCAGTCTCCCTCCAAGTCCCACCTCGAAAATAGAATAGTCTACTTCTTCCCTTGAAAATAGTAGAAAAGCCATAGTTGTTAAAGTTTCAAATACGGATAAATTGCTATTACTTTCCGATATTTCTTCTATAAGTGAGGCAAACTTGGCTTTTGCAATAGGTTTTCCGTTTACTTTTACCCTTTCTCTATAAGAAATTAAATGAGGAGAAGTAAAAAGCCCTGTCTTATAGACGGCTTTCCTGCAAATCGATTCTAAAATATGAGCGGTAGAACCTTTGCCTTTTGTTCCTCCTATCAAAAATCCCCTTAATTTTTCATGCGGATTACCAAAAAACTTTAACTGTCCCCTAAAAGGGGCCAGGGATTTTTCATATTTTATCTGGGGTTTTTTCTCTCTATCGGCTAAGGAAGATAAATACTTAAGGGACTGATTATAATCCAAATTGAACTTTTTACACTCCGAGTAAAATCCTTTCTTTCATTTCAGAAACGGCTCTTTCAATTCCAACTATAAGAGAACGGGCAATAATTGAATGACCAATATTCAACTCACTAATTTCTTCGATTTCAACGATATATCCGACATTTTGCAAGTTTAAACCATGACCGGCATGGACCTCCAAACCAAGAGTAATACCCACCTGTGCAGCTTCCTCAATTTTCCGAAAGGCTGCTTCAGTGGGGTTATCACACCAGCTTCCCGTATTCAATTCTACAGCGTCGGCTCCCAGTTTAGCAGAAAGCTCCACCATTTCTTTCTCCGGTTCTACGAAAAAAGTGACTTTTACTCCGGAATCTTTAAATTCATCAGTAGCTTTTTCTATCTCACCCTTAACCTTCCTAACATCAAGGCCGCCCTCGGTAGTTATTTCTTCAGGACGTTCGGGCACAAGGCAGACCCAATCAGGTTTAACGGACTTTAGAAAAGCTCTGATTTCTTTATCCAGAGAACATTCCACATTGAGATGAGTTTTTACTAACTCCTTTAATATTTTTATATCCCTCTCTTTTATGTGTCTTCTATCTACCCTTATATGACAGGTTATTCCATCAGCACCTGAAGATTCGGCAAGCAAGGCCGCTTCCACAGGGTCCGGATAATTTGTTCCACGGGCTTCTCTTATTGTAGCTATATGATCGACATTAACGCCCAATCTCATTTTAAGTATACAACTTCCTGTTTGTTTCTCTTAACCTTTTTATTAGAGATTTAACCAGATGATAAATCATAGGATTTTCCTGTAATTTTTCTTCAAGCTCTTCTACTGCAAGGACAGAAACAGTTGTGTTTTCGATGGCAACAGCCGTAGCGCTCCTAGGGCGTCTGTCAAGAGCGCCCATTTCACCTAAAAAATCTCCGGTTTTTAAATCGGTTATCCAGCTTCCTTTCTTTGTTATCCTTACTCTTCCCTCTCGGATCAAAAACATTTCTTTAGGTACATCTCCTTCTGAAATCAGAACCTCTCCCACTTTGAAATGTTTTGTTTTATCCATTATCTCCTCCTTGAAGGAGACTTCTTTTCCCATTCAGCAACGATTGGAGCAACAATAAAAATCGAGGAATAAGTACCAATCAAAACTCCTACAAGAAGAGTTAGAGAAAAGCCATGAAGAATCCTTCCTCCGAAGAAGAACAGAGAAATAAGAACAAATAAAGTTGTAACAGAGGTTATTATTGTCCTCGCCAAAGTCTGATTTATCGATGCATTTATAATCTCTCCGAAAGGCTTACCTCTCATCAATTTAGTATTCTCTCTGATCCTATCCGAAATTACTATCGAATCATTTATAGAATAACCAAGTATAGTCAAAAGCCCTGCGATTATCGGAATGTTGAACTCCGTATTAGTTATTGAAAGTATACCTGTGGTTAATACAAGATCGTGAACCAAAGCTATTACAGCTGCAATTCCAAAACGAAAAGTAAAACGTATTGAAACATAAATAAGAATTCCCACCATCCCTAACAATATAACCCATAAAGCCCTCGTTTGAAGACCTTTAGAAATTGCGGGTCCCACGAGTTCCTGCCGCGGGAAGTCGATTTTTCTATCGGAAAAGTTCTCTTTTAAGACACCTTTAAGGTTCTCCAGAGAATTTTCTTCGCTTTCCTGCGCCTTTATCATGAAAAGATTCGCCTCTCTCTCCTTCTGCAAAGTTGCACCCTCGAAACCGCCCGTAGCGAGAGCAGTTCTCATTTCTTCGGAAGAAACAAGTTCTCCTTCAAATTGTACTTCAAGAATATACCCACCAGTAAAATCTACTCCGTATTTCAGCCCGCCGTGGATGAAGATAGAAACTACACCGCTTAAGATAAACACTACCGAAATAATAAAAGCACTTTTTTGCATCTTCAAAAAATCAAAATTGGGTTCCTTAAATATACTTAGCATTGGAAGACTTTTTAACCCTCTGGCTATCCAAAATTCGAAGAGATTTCGCGTAATAAAGATGGCGGTAAAGAAACTTGCAGCAAGACCTATGGAAAGAGTAACCGCAAAACCTTTGATCGGACCGGTTCCGAAATAGAACAATATTATAGCAGCAATAAAAGTCGTCGTATTGGCATCCAAGATAGTAGAAAAAACCTTTTGATAGCCTCCTACTATCGCGGTCCTTATTGTCTTGCCCGATTTCAATTCTTCCCGTATTCGCTCAAAAATCAACACATTTGCGTCTATCGCCGCGCCAACCGTTAAGACTATACCGGCAAGACCAGGCAATGTCAAGGTAGCCCGCAAACCTGAAAGAACAGCTAATAAAAATATTAAATTTAATATTAAAGCTAAGATGGCTACCAAACCGCCTTTTAAGTAATAAACAATCATAAAAAGAAAAACGAGAATTGCTCCGACGATAAGAGAACGCGTCCCGGCTCTAATCGAATCATTACCGAGAGACGGTCCTATAGAACGTTCCTCTACAATTTTAAGAGGTGCTGGCAGGGCACCTGCTTTAAGAATAATTGCTAGGGTCTTTGCTTCTTCTTGTGTAGCATTCCCCATAGTTATCTGGGATTTACCATTTGGAATTCTTTCCCGTACCACTGGCGCTGACTGAACTATACCGTCTAAAACAATCGCTATTTGTCTTTCTACATTTGCTCCGGTAATCTGAGCCCATTTTCTCCAATATTCTTTTCTCATAGTAAGGTCTATTCTGTAACCCATCATATTCTGCTGGGTTCCTACTCCGAGGGTAGCATCAAGTATGGAACTTCCGGTCAAAAGAGGATTGTTTTTTAAGACGTATATGGGGTAATATTTATAACCTTCCTGAATTACTTCCTTGCCCCATTGTATGGTATCGCCAAAAGGTATTTGGTTCTGTACATTAGGAAGACTTATAAGAGAATCAATATAAGATTTGTACGGAGACATTACTCCGAAAGCTCTGGCTGCGGGCGGAAAATAACTAAAAATATCAAAAGTGTCTCCCTGCATCGCTTTAAGCGTTTCGTTAACTCGACTAAGTATATTCTGCATTTCGTTGGGCTCTCTCACCAATTTAAATTCAAGCAGAGCTGTTTTTCCTATGATTTCTCTTGCTCTTTCTCTGTCAATCACTCCCGGCAGCTGAACCATTATACGGTCTGTACCCTGTTTTAATATTTCCGGTTCCGTAACACCTAGCTCATCGACTCTATTCCTTATTATCTCTAGAGCTCTGTTAATAGCACCTTTAAGTTCTTCCTCTTCCAGCTTGGATTTATCTATCTCCATTACAAGATGCATGCCACCCTGCAGATCCAAACCAAGGTGCAAAGCTCTGGATTTTATCACCTTCTGTTCGCTCGGGGAAATCCTACTAAATTCTTCTTTATCTTTTGAAAAGAATATAAAGGAATAATATAACTGCCATAACGCAATAGACACGACAACGAAAATAAAAAGCCATTTCCATTTTAGATTTTTCATTCACAACCTCCTCAGTAATGATGTATTGATTATAAAATTTGGAATTACTTAAAGACTTCCTTCCCTTCTGCTATAATTTCATTTAAAGCATCTTTAAAATAATTTCTTTCTTTCAAAACGTCCGGATCAACCTGTCTCTTGTAAAATTTCCAGGATTTTTTTATTTCCTCTCCAAGAAGCTGAACCAACGTTCCATTTCTTCTCCCCTGGTCAACTTTATCTTTGTGGTAGAGATATATATCCTTCACAAGAGATCTCCCCAATCTTTCTGCTTTCCTGTGCTGTTTCATTTTCGCAGGATCATCCGTCAAAGGAGCTGTTTCCCTTGTTACTGTTTCAACTGGTTCATCAGTAAAAGATGCCTCAACAGGTGCCGCTTTCCCGGACTCGACGTTTCTTTTTAAAATTTCCTTTGCTTCGCTTATACTCGGTTCAAAGCCGTTCTCTCTAAAAGGAGTAAGTTCTATGTCAAGAGGATCCCTGTAGATAGTGAATATATTTGAACACTCAAGGCACTTAACAGCTCCTCCGGAAGCAGGAACGTCCATGTCCGCTACTTCATATTTAGTCTTACATTTCGGGCACTCTACAACCATCTAAATCCTCCAATATTTAAATTTTTTACAATAAAAAAGTAACAAAAAAAAACAAAAGGTCAAGGGCAAATTTTGTTATTTTGTCCATCGACCCTTAATTTCCTCCAGGTCTTCAATAATTTCTGAATTATCACGACAGGGAACTTCGAATACGGCAAACCCATTGTGAGTTTTCATGAAATCTACAACCGGTTCCCAGCTTATCTTACCTTTATAGGGAACAAGATGATCATCGCTTCCTTCCATCATTGAGTCGGACAAATGAAAATGTTCTATTCTGTCTTCAAAAAGATCGAGCAATTTATTTAATATATTTGCTTTTGCGCTTGCATGAGAAGTATCTACACAAACAGGCAAATTGAATTCACAGGAGATAGTCTGCAATTCATTAATATTAGAACCTAAATCATCCGGGGATGTGTTTTCTAATATTATATTGGTATCCCATTCCTCCGCAAAACTGACTATTTCGCGTAGACTTTCGATTGCTTTCTCTATATTACATTCACTTTTGCCCGGATGAAGAATGATCTTCGGAACATCTAATCTTTTGGCAACAAGGATGACTTTTTCCACCTCCCTGAGAGACTTCATTCTCGTCCACTCTTCACTGCTGGCGATATCAACCCAGAGTGGAGGATGGAGAGAAATACCTTTAAGAGCCTTTTCCTTTAGCATTATCTTCAACTTCTTGATTTCATCCTTATCCTCATAATTAAAATGTCCCCTTTCGCATCTTATCTCTACTAATTTAAAAGAGCTCTTTTTTATTATTTCTAAACTGGCGAAAACATCCCTATCGCCTGTTATAATTGTAGATATTCCAAAATTAAACATGTGAAAGATAATATGTTGATTAATTAGATTTGCAAGGGGTATTAAAGTAATATGCGATTGCCGAAAACAGTTCTGTGCTGGAGAGTACACTGGCATTTTTTTTGATTCTAAACGCCATTTAAGTTACGGGGTTGCTAATATATGTTTCTTTTCGTATAATTAAATAAAGGATTAATTGAAAAAAGAGGGTAATAGCGATATTACCTCTTAATTTTCTAAGGGCGTAGAATTAGTTTAAGGAGGCAGATAAATGTTTAAAAAATATTTATTGTTTGTTTTCATTTGCCCACTACTTATTATCGCCCAAACCAGCTGGTATATTCATGACGGTGTGAGTAATGGTAATGGCAGTTTAGGTAATCCGTTTAATTCCTGGTCAAGCGCTATGAGCGCGCTCGAAGCCGGAGATACCTTATTTATTATGCCGGGAATCTATAATATTTCAAGTTTTATATATCCTGTAAATTCGGGTAATGCAAATGAAAGAATAACGGTTAAAGCTTACGATCTCAATAATAGACCTATTATAAAATCTGCTCCAAATGGTTGTGTCAGAACCAGTGATATATCTCATTATACTTGGGAGGGAATTGATTTTGATGGGGATTTTGGAAATGGAAATAACCGATTATTTGAACTTCGCGTAAACAGCGATAATTTTACCTTCACCAATTGCAATTTTTATGAATCAAGCGTTAGTGCTATCAGTATTATAGAAAGTGATAATACTGTTGTCGATAGTTGTGAAATCTATTATTGTGTTAATTATTACTCTCCTGGTGTAAGAAGAGATGCACATGGTATCATCTTTTACAGTGGTAATAAACTAACTGTTAATAATTGTAATATTCATCACAATACCGGAGACTGTATTCAATCAGGTACATCACTTAATTTCCCGTCCTGGGATACTTTAATTATTACCAATTGTCATCTATGGTCCGGAATGGTAGATTCGGTGGTTAATACCATGCCGGCAAATACTTTCTGGAGTGAAAACGGAATAGACACAAAAACTCCTGACAGCGCTACTATAGCTAGCACAGATCCCGACTGGATGGCATACTTATATACTGATAATAATGTATTACATGGATTTAACGGAGATTATGACTGGCCTGCCATAGCTATTAATATGGCGGTAAATGCGACTATTAAGAACACGGTAGTATATGAAAGCGCTATAGGTTACCGTTTGATGGGGCCATATATTCACGCGCAGACACACACGAAGACTAAAGGTCCGGCTATAAAAATGATTAACTGCATATCTTATGATACTTATTGGGCGGCTTTATGGCCGGAAAACAATGTAGATAGTCTTAGAATCTGGAACTGTACCTTTGATAACAGTATAGACACTCTATGGTGGCCGGGCATTCATGTTAGGGCTCCCTCTTATTTTGATAACAGGGTGAATTTCAACGAAGAGAGTTTTGACATGAGAAATACAATTTTTGTTGATACAATGCCGCCGGAATTAATAGGTATTGTTGATAGTACTGTCTTCATAGCTGATTCATCCGATTT
>CAZHNS010000045.1:0-6084 GCA_964534175.1 uncultured bacterium
TAAGAAAAATAAAAGAAGAATATAAAGGGTGCCGACATATAGAATAAACACCCTTTGTTCTTAAGGTATCTTCTACATAAGCTTTACGTACAGAAAAAGCTGAAACAATATACAACGAAAATCCAACAACTATAAGGAAAATACCCGAAATCAAAAATGTCATATATGGTAAGAATTTTATATGAAAGAAGGGATAAGTAAAAAAATGAATAAAAATAATTACAGCAGAAAATCCCAAAGATAAACCAGCGAATTTAATCCCTATACCCAAAAACGAAATCCTATCTGACATATTTATTATACTCCTTTGTTTTTATTTGCTTTTGAAAGATTTCTTCTTAACTATTCTTTCCGCGATATTTATTATAGAAGGCATAAAAAGAACAGTCGTAATAAAGCAAGCGCCGACCCCGAAAACAAGCAGCGCCCCAAGACCAATAAAACCTCTATATTTGGCAATCATAAGGGAACCAAAACCTGCCATAGTAGTAAGAGAAGTAAGAAGTACCGCTTTACCTGTACTCAAAAGAACATGTGGGGTCTCGCTAAATCCCTCGACCCGATATCGATGCAATATATGTACCCCGTCATCAATCCCTATACCCACTATCATAGGTATACCTATCACGTTAACCACTGTAAGCATCATACCAAAGGTCGAAAGAAGCCCCAGCATCCACAAACCTCCGGCAAGAAGAGGAATAATACCTAAAAGAGCAAGTTTAAGACTTCGGAAATCCAACCATAAAAGAAGAACAACTATAAATAAAGTAAGTACCGTTGCTCTTTTACCGTCTCTGCCAATCAATTCAATCAAACGAAGAAAAAGAGGAGGAAGACCTGTAACCCTATCACTCACCAACTCCAACTGCTTGCTGAATCTTCTCATGTTTTCAAAATTCCAAATATATTCTCTCGGATATATATTTACAAGAAAAAGATCCTCAGCATCGTTGACATATCGGCTCTTAATATTATACGGGATATTATCGAGAGTTAAAAACTCCGGGTTAGCCATATCGTAAATTTTCTTTCTCAATAAAGGCTCGTATAACTTTTGGAATTTATTGAGCCTCCTAATCGAAACCGCGGGATTTTCCTTTATCTTATCAACAAGATTCAAAATAATGCTCTCTGGATTCTCGGATTCTGGATCACCAATTATGCTTTTACATTTTTCATCGACCTTATCCTGACCACCTAAAAATGCGAGCTGTGAAAGTTCATATATATTCATATCGAACCGCTCTAACTGCTCTATTAAATCCTGCAGGTCACCTAATGAGATGGGAAGATTTTGCTTGTTTTCATCTAATAAATTCCTGATTTTATTTATGTAAACGAGCCTCTTTCTCTGTTTCTCCATCGGAGGGCAGAAATCTCCTATATTCTCAACCATCGAAAAGGAAGGCATTTCTTTTGCTTTTTCAGCCAGAGTATAGGACTCCTCTATCGTTGACGCAGTCACCATTGCATAATCGATAGAAAGATCAAAAGCATCAACGATTGTATCCTGAAGCATTACAGTAGGGAGACCTTTTGGTTCAATATTAAGCATGTTATAATCAAATTTTAGCCTGTATTTATACTGATAGAAGAAAAAACCAGTAAATAAAAATCCGATTAAAAGATATATCAAAGGACGCTTACTTACGCTTTTACCAAAATTTTCTAAAGCTGTAAACTCAATATGTCTGGGCTGAAAAGGTCTTTTCATAATCTTCGATGAGAATCTTTCCATTGCCGCAAGAAAAGCAGGCAAACCAATAATTGTTACAACCATAGCGCATATTATACCCATACCGAGAACAACTCCCATCTCTTTTATTCCTCTCGTTACCGATATAGAAAGAGTAAAAAAAGCTGCTGCAGTAGTTAAAGCTCCGGTTATAATGCCACCTCCTGAGCGAACAAGAGCCTCCTCCATTGCAGTGGGAGCATCCTTATCAATCGTTCTACGTTCACTATATAAAGAAATAATATGAATCGCATAGTCAATACCGAGCCCAATCAAAATAACTCCGAACATAGCCGTCATCAAATTCAATCTTCCCGGATAAATAGCAACAAGACCTACAGTAATTATAATAGCCAAAATAAGGTTCACTCCTGCAAGTATAGGAACGCTTAACATCCTGAAAGTTAGAACGAAAAGCAAAATAACCAGTATTAAAGCAAGTATAAGTCCATGGTACATATCTCTCGTAGTATAGTACATCTCATCTCTCTGTAGAGGAATACTGCCTGAAAGACCAGCTCTTACATCTTGATAATTTTCCAAATTTTTGTTTAAAATAGCCTGTATCGAGTCGGTCGACGCTACATCTTTTTCAACATCCATCTCGTTAAAAGTAGGCTTAACAGTCATCAAAAGGATTCTCTTATCCTGAGAGATAAAATACGGGTCACCGTAAAGGAATCTATCAATCGCTTTCTCTACCAATTCTTCATCCGCTTTTTCGGGATCGCTGACGATCTCGTCCATTGTTGTGATCCAGTACTGAAAACCGTCGAGGGAGCGTACCGCTTCATCTTCTTTCTCCTTAGTGTTGAGTGCATCCTTGTCTCCGACATATTCTTCTTCGAAATTATCGTTTATATTATTCAAAAGAGGTATAAGATTCAAATTAGCGAACATATCAGAGGTGCTTTTCAAATCCTTTTCCTTAATAAGCATAAACCCGTGGCGTGCAAAAAAGGCTTTATCAATCTTATAGTATACTTCCTCAACATACTCTGTTAGTTTCTCAATTTGGGGAGCTATTTCATCAGCAAATTCCTTTATCTCCTTTTCCTTACCCTGTACCACCACTATTGAATTTGTAGCGCTACGGAATTCCTTTAAAATTCTGTCAAACTCCTCTGCCATGGGTTCGTTTACCGGCAGCATATCAGACCAGCTCATCTCCATAGTGAATCTTTTTGTTTTATATAAGTATGCTACCGATATTAAACAAATCGCCGACACAAGGAAAAGACCGATTAAGATCCGCCAGGGATGAGTCATCGAAAAACGTCCCCAAGACTTAAGCAATTTATCTCTCATCTCAAACCTCCTTTATTAAAAATATGCCCTTGCGCGCATCACCACGCCATTCCCGAGCTTACTGCTATAAATCTTTCCCTCACTGCCCGCATAGATATTTCCCATAATACTCAAATCTACATTCTCAAAAATGTTGTAATCAATTACAGGAATAAAAGCAGCGCTACCGTCTGATATACTAACAATAGACATAAGCTGCAAATTTATTAAATCAGTTATTGGATAACTTATCATCGTATACATCTGATCTTGAGATATAGTCTTGCTTTCCCCCAGATAAAATCTAAGCCAATCATTTATATTATAATCCTCGTAACTTGTTTTCCCTCGTTCATTTCTATGATATTCAAGCAAACAGTAAAATCCGGATTCAAAAGTATAGTCGGTCCCAACTAAAAACTCATAAAAATCATCCGAAGTTTCCATAAAATTATAAGCGCCCTCTCCCCAAACACCCAATCCCAGAAGTTGCCCTACAAACTCAAACCCGGCAAGCCTTCTTCGCTCGTTTGTTACCGAAAGCGAATAAAAATCAGTCAATTCATCCTGGAACTCGTAACCTGTCAGGACAAAATCAAAATGCCCCAAACCTACTTTCAAGCGAACAAGTTTTCCTGAATTGTTCCAATCACTTTCTATCGGCGAATAAAGAAACATAACACTTATTCTGTTCGAGAGCATAACATCTAATCTCGCGGCGTTATGTCCTGTCTGCTCGTAAGTAGGATCTAACGCGTCCTTCAAGTTAAACACATCGACCGGATTAGAAAAATAACCTGTGCCAAGAGAAATCTGCTGTTTACCAAAAGTACAGGCTATCCTCGAACCCGACATTCTAACATAAACATTATCAAGATATAATGTATCATTAAATGTAATACTGAAATACGAACGCAATTCCTGAGGTATTTCTTCTACTATTTCTGAAGAAAAAAAATCAAGAATATTCCAGCTTTTTTTACCGAAGTAAATATTGTAGATTAAATCGGCTCCAAATCCCACGTTAGAAGCAGAACTTTGCAAATCAAGGCGTAACTTATCCGAATTCATTTGATAGGATTCTCCATTCTGGTAAAGATAAATAAACTGAGGTTCAAAATATCCAAAGATATCGACCTCTTCCGCATTAGCATTGGGCGTTACCAATAAATTTAAAACGACCTCAAAAACAACGAATCTTAAAAAAGAAGCTGCGCTTCTCATTTTTTCATCCCCATCTCAGTAAAGAGGTTATCGGGCAAATCTACATTATAGGTCATTTTTCTGAATTCCATGGAAGTTTTCGTACCATCGAGCTTATTATACATGACCATTTTCATAGGTGTTGGTATTCCATCGATTGTTTTTACATCGCTCAAGATGAGTTCTTTTTCCAGAAGTTCCGGATCCTTTTCATGATAATAGTCTATTACTAAAGGAACATAACTTTCCTTCTTGACCCATGCAATTAGGCGCGAATAGCCAGCATCAGAATCTTTTTTGCTTGCAAGCTCAAGCTTATAACACAATTCCCCCTCTTTTTCTTCTTCTCCGAGCAGAGTAGAATTATAATCGTTTTCAAACTCATTCGAAGAGCCAAGGTCTTCATAAGAAAAATCACTTCCCTGTACTTTCTGTTTTTTTGCATGAGTTGCCAACTTCCTGACTCTATTAGTCCCCGGAAAATACATCCAGATATCATCAGCGTTATTTAACATCAAAATTGTCTGATTTTTAACCCTACCGGGTTCGAGATATTTCATCAAACTTTTTTCGCCACCATTTTTAGAATACGCTTTATAAACAAATGTCCTTTCCTGCCCACTGGAAGTAGTTATTGTCATCTCCATTACAGCTTCCGATTGCTCAGGATTTAATGTTTCTGTCATCGTTCTTATAATCTCTTCAGCAGTAATTTCTTTTCCCGTTTCTTCTGCCCTTACACCAAAACACATCATAAAAACAAAAATAATTAAAATTTTCTTCAGCATATCTCCTCCACCTTACCGCCTTCTACAGAAGACAGTTAATTGGTTTAATAGTTAAATTGCCAAATAGTCCCAACCAGCCACCGCACAAAAAAGCTATATAACATTCCTTAAAAAGCATTATTTTCGATGGTGTTCTATGTGAGTTTCATCAAACGCATTAATAAACATTTCATCGAGAACTTCCTTATCGACATTAAAAAATTTTGCCCATCGACTTCGATATATTACATAAACCATCATCGGAATAGAACCGGTAAAAAACTCTGTCATCCACATCTGGGTTATATCTTCATCAAGAGTTACACCTTTACTTCTTGCTTCGTCCACTAATCCAACAAGTTCACTACCTGCTTGCCTTTTCATTATTTCAAGAAAAGGATACCTTCTACCCTTTATAGACTCCATAAGCATTATCTTTAAAAGCTCCTCATTTTCCATCATAAAACCAAGTAAAATCCTCATCATCTCGCCCACCCTATACCTTGAATCAAAAACCTCCTTCGATTCCATTTTAGAGAAAAGCTCCTGAAATCGAACTAAACCTTCTCCCATAAAATTATCGAAAATTTTCGTGAGTAAATCATCTTTATTTTTAAAATAATAATAAATAAGCGCCTTGTTCACTTTTGCCCTCAAGGCTATTTCATCAACAGTAGCGGCATCAAAACCCTTCTTCGCAAAAAGCGATGTCGCGACTTTCATTATTTTCTCCTTTGCGTTTTCTTTTTTTCTGGTGGCCAACTCTCCTCCTTAACTAACTATTTAGTTAAAATAATTATAATGATTTTTTTTATTTTGTCAAGGGGATTTCAGATTCTTCGAATCATTATTGACTATCTTTATAATTGTATTAATTTTAAACAAAAAAAGGAGGATTTATGCTAAAAGACAAATTTGTCAAAACAATCTTAGTCCTCATCTTGATTTTACTCTGTCTAAATCTGTTAAAAGGGAATGTCCCCTCTCCATTACTGTACATCGAAGCGCAAGCCGCACTTGGTGATGAAGGAATTCAGATAGTTGATTTATCTGAAATATCAGGCATTGCCTGCAGTGCTGACGGAAAGT
>CAZHNS010000046.1:0-4719 GCA_964534175.1 uncultured bacterium
CAGATAGAGTTATCCTTACAAATGGAATAAAAACTTTTAGAGAATATGTCTCGCACCCGGGAGCTGTAGCAGCACTTCCCTTTCTCAGTTCCTCCGAGATAATACTCGTAAAGCAATACCGATACTCTGTGGGAAACTCTCTACTTGAAATACCTGCCGGAACCATAGAAAAAGGTGAAACCCCGGAAGATTGTATAACAAGAGAACTTCAGGAAGAAATAAACTACAAACCCCGCAAGCTCGAAAATCTTGGCTGGGTTTATCTAACACCTGGTTACAGTAATGAAAAAATACACCTATTCAAAGCAACGAACCTGGAAGAAGCAGTAAAAAAGTCCGAAGAAGATGAAAACATAGAGGTTGTAAAAATGAAAATCGAAGAAGCACTTTCCAAAATTCATTCAGGCGAAATAAAAGATGGAAAAACTGTTATTGCTATTCTGTCTCATATCAATAGAGCCGTTTGAGATAGACCAGGAAATCACAACAACACCCGAACTCCTGGAAACAGTGAGACGATTACAAGAAAATCCAATAAATATAAATATAGCAAAAAAAGTCGAGCTATTACTTGTACCTTATATAGATGCGTTTCTCGCGGAGCGAATAATAAATTACAGAAAAAAACATCTTTTTACAAAAAAAGAAGAATTACTTACCCTTGAAGGAATGACACCTTACCTTTTCGATCGAATAAAAAACTTCGTAACAGTAAAAGAAGCAAAAAGAAGAAGAAAACCAAAAGGATTTGATTTTCTATCTCGATTTGAACGTAAGGAAGATGAATCTCAAAATAAAATATATAATAGAATCACTATTCCGTATCATAGTTTATTGATTAACGGTCTTTTTGAAAAAGATTACGAGGAAGATGATTATTTTGATTACTACACCGCTTCAATTTATATACCCGAAAAGCTCGTCATAGGCGATTACGACCTTGACCTGGGAATGGGAATTATATTGGGAAAACCAGACTTTTTTTACCGCAGCGCAGGTGTTATACCCGGGGAAAAAGGTTTCAGTCCTCACCTCTCAACGTATGAAGAAAATTTTTTCAGAGGAATAGCAGGTAAGTGGAAAAATCTTATGTTTTTCGGTTCCAGCATCGAAGAAACTTCATGGGGATACGAGAAATTTCTTGGAGCAAGCTATAAATTCTTTTCAATTAGATTAACAAGCGCATACAGTGAATCGGAAGAAAGAGGAAAATACGGATTGGGTTCTTTTTATGCTGATAAAGAACTCGCGGGTAATCTTTTTCGTTTTGAAATCGTAAGCGGGGGAAATACTTTTAGAAAGGCAAAAACTAACCTATCTTACTCAATGGGTATCGATAACGGTAAGGGCTTAAAAGCAATATACGTAAACGTAAAAGACTCGTTACCTACTTTAAGAACTTCTCCTTTCTATAAAGACGAAGAAGCTTTTTATTTGAGTTACACAAGAAAAATTTCACCCGCGATATCGGCCGGCGTTTTTACCGAACTCTCCCGCAACATTTCAAATATGGAATCTTTCGATAAAATAGCGGAATTTCATCTCGGTTTTAAACCCATTAAAAATCTTCAGATACAAAACCGGATAAAAACCCAGAGAGGAAAAAACAGCGGTAGATTCGATGTAATTCATAAAGTAAAAGATATAACTTTCAGAAGCCGCTTTGAAGTTCTAAACGCCCGAGAAGGCTCGGGTTTTCTTGCATACACCTCCTGTCGGTACTCTAAAGATTACATTCTCGAAGGGCGGCTAACTCTTTATGAAACAGATAACTGGGATTCAAGAATTTACGCATATGAAAATGATTTGCCGGGCAAATTTACCATAAAACAACTCTATGGTTCAGGCAGATGTTTATATCTTATTCTGGGAGAAAAAATATTACCCTTGCAAGTTTATTTAAAATGGAGTGTAGATTTTAAAGATACCATTTCTCACGAAATAGGTTTAGCTTTCTCCATATGAAATACTATAACGTAGCCGTCGCAATCGATAAATTTTGCCTTTTCACCTATAAAGACGAAGGAAATCTGGATTTACAAAAAGGAAGTGTTGTTCGAATACCTTTCAGAAATAAGACACTCGAAGGAGTAATAATAGAAGAGGGAAAATATTTTAAAGGGGCAAAAGAAATCCATGAGAAAATACTGGACTTACCTCAGGATTTATTCGAGCTCTGCCAATGGGTCTCACGTTATTACGTCTGTCCACTTGGTCTGGTGTTTTCTTTTTGTCTTCCCCCAATAATGAAGAAAGTCAAAACATTTAAAGAATATCCAAAAAAGAAATCTACGATTAAATTAAATCCATCTCAAAAAAAAGCTTATAAAAGAATATTGGAAGCTCTAAAAAAGGAAAACTTCGAAACATTTCTTCTTTTCGGGGTTACAGGAAGCGGAAAAACCGAAATTTATTTGCAACTTATGGAACATGTAATAGATAAAGGGAAAAGTGTTCTTTACCTAACACCGGAAATTTCGATGATACCTCAGGTTCTGGAACGAATAAGGGATCGATTCGGAATCGGTGAATCATATAATTACAAATCATCCGGAGGCATGAGATATTCATACTGGATACACGCCTTAAACGGTAATTTGAAGATTGGAGTAGGTTCAAGAATGAGTGTCTTCAGCCCATTTAAAAATCTGGGTCTGATTATAGTCGATGAAGAACATTCCGATTCATATCGCCAAGATGATATAAAACCGAGATTTTCCGGACGGGATGTCGCGGTTATGAGGGGAAAAATAGGTGATTTCCCGGTAATACTTGGCAGTGCTACCCCTTCGGTTGAGTCGTTTTATAATTCAGAAAAAGGCAAGTATAAGCTTCTCGAACTCCCTAAGAGGGTAAAAGGCATGGACCTGCCGGAGGTAGAAATCGCAAACCCGGAAGGCAAACTTTTCTCAGAAGTTATGGAAAAAGAAATCGAAGATGCGTTAAATAGAGAAAAACCATCAAGAGTTATCCTCTTTTTAAATAGAAGGGGGTACGCTCCTTACGGTAAATGCTATAATTGCGACTGGGTTGCTCGCTGCAAGCACTGTGATATCTGTCTAACTCTTCATAAAAAATCAAACACTTTAATCTGTCATCACTGTGGATACCGGAGTAAAAAAATTGAAAACTGCCCTGTTTGCGGTAAAGAAATATTCTATTTAGGATGGGGAACACAGAGGATAGAAGAAGAAATAGAAAAGAAATACAGAGAATACAGCATCGAAAGAATGGATACAGACAGTATTTCCGGAAGACACACACATGAAGAAATATACAGTAAATTAAAGAAAGGAGAAATACAAATACTTCTTGGGACTCAAATGGTGACAAAAGGACTCGATCTCCCGGATATAGGATTCGTTGGTGTTATCTCAGCGGATACAGCTCTAAACTTTCCGGATTTCAGAGCAACTGAGAAAACTTTTCAACTTCTTTCTCAGGTTGCTGGCAGGGCGGGTAGAGGCGAAAAGGGAAAGGTTTTAATACAGAGCTCAAATCCAAATCACTATGCAATAAAAAGCGCATCGGCTCATAACTACAGAGATTTTTATCAAGAAGAAATAAAGTTCAGAAAATCCGCCAATTACCCACCTTTCACTAAACTGGCAAGAATTATTATCAAATCCAGAGAAATAGAAAAGGCGGAAAATATATCCGGCAAATTAAAGGAAACAATTGAGAATATGGCAGAAGCAAAAGAAGTTACTATTCTCGGACCCGTTATTTGTCCCATAGGAAAAATTGAAAAATATTTTCGATTCCACTTGCTGCTAAAATCAAAAAAAACATTCCCCCTTCAAGGCATATTAAGGAAACTCTATAACCAAAAAACCTCGGGAGTGAAAATTTCTCTAGAAATAGATCCGGTAAATATGCTGTAAAGTCAAGCTGCCAGCTATTAGCCTTTCGCCTTTAGCTTTTATTTTTAAAAGGGCTAAAAGCAAACAGCCTATTTATTATTTTTTATTTAAAGCCTTCCGGTGGACTGAAAGTATATACATAAGGAATAATAATTACCGGGCTCTCTTCCAGATTTGTTCTTAAAGTTATTTCTTTCCCGTTGTCATCGTTTTTAAAAGACGGATGAATCGCAATATTAATTATGTACTCCTTTCCTTCCTCTACCACATCGATATTGATTTTCGATTTTTCCTTCGGAGGAATCACATCGGTAATAAAAAACTTTTTATCAAGAAGACTTCGTAATTTAACGGTACCCGTAAGGAGAGTGTCTCCCGTATCTATGTCTCCGAATATTAACGGATAGGGAGTAACTTCCAAACCGGCAGGTATTTCAGCTTTCGCTAATATCTTACCCATTATAGTAAGGGTGACCTTGGCCATTGTATCGGGGACATTTGTTTCAACATAAATTCTATGATCTGCATATCGTGGAATGCCTGCTACTTTGTATGTTACCCGAATCTTCCCTCTTCCTCCGGGTACGACTCTCTTATCGTATTCTTCAATATGTGTACACGAATGACATGAAGGACGAACACTTTCAAGCATTAAAGTATCAGTACCGGGATTGGAGAATAAAAACGTATGAGATAGAACCTCCCCGATTTTAGCTTCTTTAAAGTCATAAACTCGCCTCTCAAACCTTATAGCAGGTCCTTTAACTTTTTCATTCTTGCAGTTCTGAAAACATAAAATTACAAAAAGAAAAAATATAACCGTATTACGGACACTCTTAATCATTGTTACCCCCTT
>CAZHNS010000047.1:0-3955 GCA_964534175.1 uncultured bacterium
CTCGACTTCGCTGCTTAATTCCATAAGACCTCCTTTTCGGTATAATATTAAACGATGTCGATTAAGTCAAGTATTTTTCTTGCCCCGCTACCCCACCAAATTTTGAAACACAGAGGCCACAGAGAAACAAAAAACTCACAGATACGCACAGAGAACAAAAAGTTTTTGTTGTTTAAAACCCATCCTACACCACCAAATTATTCTCACACAAAGCACACAAAGACCACAAAGATTTTAATTTTGTTTTTTTACTTGAACCCTCGAACCATAAACTTTGATTAACCGCAGAGAACACAGAGAGAAATTATACAGTTGTTTAAAACCTCACCCACAACACACAATTATTCTATTTGTTCAATAAAATCTAAAAAACTCTGAATAGAATCAAATCTAAATGTATTATAGCCGAATTCTTTTGCCTTATCCAGAACTCCTTGTTTATCGTCGACTATAAGGATGTTTTCGGCGGGGAGTTTGATTTCTTTATGTGGTATTCTATAAAATTCATCATCATATTTTGTATAACCTCTATCATAAGAAATGAACTTATAATCAAAATATTGTAAAAATTTATATTTCTTATCAACTTCATAAATCCAGTTTGTCTGGTCAGAAAAAATACCCCATTTGAATTTGTCTTTTAAGTCGATTACGGTATCAATTATCTCTTTTCTGGGCACAAAATTATCAAGCATCAGACTGCGGCAGCTCATTAAATCATCATTTATATTGAGCTCTTTTGCCACCACCTTCCAGAATTCTTTTTCCGAATTCTTGCCCCTTATGTATCCGCTTCTCCTTAATGCTTTTACCGCTATTATTTCATGCATCTCATCATAGTCCTTGCCATAAATTTTAGAAAGTTTTAGTACACCAAGCTGAAATCCTTCAGGAGAGATTACTCCCCCAAAGTCAAGCAATATCACTTTTATTTTATTCGAGTTTTTCATAATCATCGATATAATAGGAAATCTAGTCTTTTTAGTCAAGTATTTTTTAGCCACGAGGGCACGAAGACACAAAGTTACCCTCCACCCCAATAATGGGATACAGATTGAAAGGAATTAGAAGTTATAAAAAAAACATTCTGCTCTTTGTACCCTGGCCTTCCTTGTGGAACAGGAGTCCACCGTGTAATGACTTATATTCCATTGGACCTAACATGTATGGAGAAACAACCTTTGGAGGGTGTACTTTGTTGTTTGGATTTTAAAGTGCAGCAGTCTTCACTCATTAAGATGGTCATCCGCGCAAAGGCAGGAATCGGCACATTGACAGCCAAGGGCACATTCATTAATCGACTCGACAATTATAGAATAATCAGCATCGTCAACCAGCGGCTTAATAGTATGAAGAAATTTAAGCTGATTCTGATAGCAATCTTTGGCTTCCGATGATAAAGTAGAACACTTTTCGGAAGATAATAGTTCACAATACCTTAAAGCATTAGAAGTTTCATCAATCATAGCATTTAATAATTCTCTATTTATTTTTTCTCCCTTTTTAAAAGTAAGTATAAAATCTTCTGTTTTTCTATCGGCTAACTTTAGATGTATTTCGGCTTTACTTTCATTGCTGAAGGTCATGAAGAGTTGGGTTTTTTCACAGAAGCATTTCACAGGATATAGAAAATCCCCGGGAAGACTATCTGCACTGAAGGAAAAAGTCATCGAGAGAATAAACGTAAAGACTAAAACGATGAAGGCTGTCCTCAGAACTACAGGTCTAAATATAAGAGTCCTGAGTGCAAAGATGGCATTTTTTACTTTTCCTTGCTCCTCGAGTGAGTCAATCTTAGCCATTGTTCTCTTAAAGGCTACAGGGTCCATCTCCGGCCTAGAAGTCTCTTCTATCCCTGTGGCAAGTATAAGTAAAGGTTTCAACTCATCCGCGTATTCCGGATATTTCTCCAGGCAGGCATCGACGCTTTCCCCTTCTTTAATCTCTTCAATTAAAATATCTAATATCTCTTCAATTCTTTCCTTCATACTCTCTTTCCTCAAAAAATTCTCTCATTTTTCTTAATGCGCGGAACTGCAATAGCTTTACCGCTCCCTCCGAAGCTCCGATTATTTTTGCGATTTCTCTATTTTTATAACCTTCGATAAATTTAAGTATAATGACTTCTTTTTGTCTCTCCGGAAGAAATTTCATGGCTTCTTTTAAACTTTCCTCGTTTAAAATCTGCTCCGTAAAGTCTTCACGCCCGTTTGGAAGCTCCCCGGGCATTTCCTGTACGCTTACATTGCTCTTTCTCACTGAATTCCTGCGATAGTAATCAATTACAGTATTCCTAGCAATTTTGTAAATCCAGCTATTGAAATTCCCCTTTTGTCTTGGTAAAGCTTTTGCGATTTTCAAAATTACATCACCCGTGAGGTCTTCCGCCTCGGTTTTGTTATTCGTTCGATAATAAATAAATCTATATATTTTTTGATAAATATATCCAAATAGCTTTTCTTTATTATTTTCATCACCTTTCTTTGCACGTCTAACAACCTCAGGGATTTCCTTTTCATCAATATCTTCATTTTCTAGTAAAGACGCATAAATATCCATAATGTTACGAACTAATATAATGGTTTTTTTGAAAAAATCAAACCGTGATTTAGATATAGAAAGCTTTCAAATAATAAAAACCCATTTAAGAGGGAAAAACCAGTAAATTCCCGAAAAAAAATCCTTGATTTTCTATAAAAACATACTAATTTGAAGTACCTATGCTTATGGCAAGAAGAGTGAAGTTTATTGTATTTTTAAGTGTGTTTCTGTTATTTACTACGGGTAGATGGTTTAATTTATTTATTGTGAATAGGACATCCCTAAGTTACGCCATTCAATGGAGTATGTTTTACGGAATACTGATAGCATTTATATTTTATTTTGTGACTGATTTGGTTATGGCACGAGGATTATTGAATGTTAAAATCAAAATTATAGAAACTATATTATTTTACACGGTAATTATTTTACTTATCAATCAATTTCTTTTAATCAAAGTGGAAAGGCTTTCTCTTTTAGAATTAATCTCAACCATAGTCTTTCTATTTATTTTACTCAGAATAGACTTCATTTTTGAACAGAAAGAAGATTTTCTTATTAATAAAAGCATTAATCTTCCGGCAAAATATATAAGAGCGCAACCCTTAAAGACATTTTTAGAATCTGTTTTCAGGCTTTTCCCTAATCCTGAGCCAATAGGTCTCTACAGAATAGGGAATGCGAACAAGGACTCTTTAGTAATTATTACAGGAAATTATGATTTGACGATACGAAGAGTCGTAAAGCACCTCAAGAATATAAATTGCTGGTTGTTAGTTTGTGATAGTCGAGGTGCAAACGTATGGTGTTCTTCTTTAGCGAACCACTTCGGTACTGATAAAATAGTAAATGCAATAAAATTGTTAAAGATTGGCGAAAAAGTTAAACATAGAAAACTGCTTCTCCCGCAACTTTGTGCTTCAAATGTTTCACTTAAGAAAATAAAAAAAGAAACTAACTTTACCTGTAAATTTGGCCCGGTCCAGATTAGAGATCTAAAGAAGTATTTATTGAATCCTAAAGACCGACAAATCAGAAAGGTCACTTTTAACTTTGGCGAAAGGCTTGAAATGGCGTTTGCTACTGTTGTTATTCCTTCAATCTTCCTTTTTTTTATTTTCAATTTTATCGGTTTGAAAAATCTATTCATCCTTTTACCTACAATTTATGGCCTCTCCTTTGTTAACGCCGCAGTCTTTCCTTATCGTTTAATTAGAAATATCCGTTTATGGGCAATATCCTTTGGTTTGATTGTATTTCTTATTAATTTTCTAATATTTACGACTATATTTAAAACAAACCTTCTGGTATATAATATCACAATAAGTATTGCTACTGTTTATCTGCTCAATGAATTTGAGGGATGGTCACCATTGGTTAAATTCAATTTATTCTCTTCGTATGATAAAGCAAA
>CAZHNS010000048.1:0-3537 GCA_964534175.1 uncultured bacterium
AGTATGCGTTCGAATTAGACAATAGTTCATACACACAGCCGACCACTGTAAAGCCGGGGGAATATAAACTAAAAATAAAAAATACAACTGACGATGATATTTTCGTATATGCCAAAAGCGAAATTCTGGAACGTCTTCCCGATAGTCCGCCTAAACCGCTTCCTACAGGTTTTCTGGATAAGCTGCCTGATTTCCCAAAACTTAAACCGGGAGAACAGGCCTTTTTAGATCTCGAACAGAATGAAAGTAAAGTATATCAAATTAGTGTAGAATCACCTGGTATTTACAGATTCGAAACCACCGGTAGGTTGAGCACAAGCATTACTCTTCGAGACCGTTTTGTTACGAGTTTACAATCCGCGTCCGAAAATGGCTTGGGACGAAACGCCTTGCTATTGGTTTATCTCCTGCCAGGAGAATACCAGGCAAGCGTTCAAACTACAGGAGTATCTGCAGGGCACCTCGGATTATCGCTTAAAGCCAACCAGGTAATTGCAGGCGGAGAGTTAGAGCTTGGCAGCGAGAAACGCGCAGAGGTTCCTGTAAGCGCCGGTATCTCATATAATTTTAGAATAGACGAACCCGGAACTTATAGAATTCAATCATTTGGACAAGAAGGTCATTTTGGAGCCAGGCTCGAGGATGAGGAAGGCTGGCCTATTTTAAAACCCGGAATACAAGCCGACATCAAGCATAATTTTTCTAAAGGTTCTTATAAGTTGCTTTCTCTTCCCGAAAACAGGACCAGTAGAAGAATAGCGGTACTCGAGAAAATCGAGGACGTTCCGAGCTTTGAAGGAAAAGGGCCGCATACTCTCACCCTAAACCAGACCGTTACCTCTCATTGGGTCGAAGAAATCGTCGACGGAAAAAGAAAACCGGCAGTTTTCTATATTAATGTTCCCGCACCTTTAAAAGCAAATATTTTACTTAGTAATAAGTTCGAAGCGAGTTTGAAACGTAAGGGTGAAAAGGATATTCTTTTAGAATGGTCAGGAAATAAAGAGACTGAACTCGAGATAGGAGATTATGAGATTTCGGTTAAATCGATCAAAGAGCAGAATCATATCGATTTCCGCTTAGCTGTCAATACAGATATTTTAATTTCAGGGCAGAGTTATACGGTCACAAGTCCCCGAACTTTTGAAGTTCGTGTCGGCAAAGAAACAGTTGTTGAGATATCAAGTAAGGGGACCGACGATGTGTCCGCAAAATTGTTAGATTCTGATGGTGTTTTAATCACGGAAAACGATGATGGTCTTTTCGATTGGAATTTTAACATTTCAAAGTATTTAAAAGAAGGTAATTACTATCTAAAAGTTCAGCCGGAGAGCGAAGGTTCCTTTAAAACACTCGTTAGTATGAAAACTCTTCAGGATTCTCTCGTTTCTTCTCTTGCATCCGGAACGGAAAAAAAGCTCGATTTAAAAGGCAAAATTTTAACCTTTCCGTTAGAAAAATCCGCAGAGGCAAACATTATAAATGTATCACTGGAAGGTAAAAGTAATATTGGTTGTTTAATCGGTAAAACCGATTCAAAGGGAAATATCGAAGTTTTGGCCGAGAAAAGAGGAAAAACAATCGAGCTTGCGATGCCTGTTTCCATTAAAGGTGAATATAAATTAAAAATCTGGTCGGAAGACCATCTGGACGAGAGAGTGCGATTACTTTATGAAAGTGTTAAAGCGACGGAGATTTCGCTTATTGACCTGCTAAATGGATGGGAAGGAGAAATTCCTGAAGATTCAGAATTAAAGAATTTATATTTTCATGTAGATATGGTGGATGGATGGCTAGGACATTATAAGGTTAAATCAGATAATTTATTAAGTGGAATACAAATCACAAGTTCGGAAAACTCTCCATTCAGTTCTGAAAATGGTCTATATTTTTCTTCTTTATTCAAAAAACTCTACTTGAAGATTAGATTCGAAAATACCGGAAATGTTAAATTTTCTTTATCGCCTTACGAATTAAAGAAAGGAGAGAAAATAAGAATCTCCATGCTCGAAAATACTCCCAGAGCGTTTTCTCTTACCCCTAATGAAAATAATATTTCTGTAATTTCGGTCAATATGGCTTTCGGACAACCTTTTACCGGGACACATACATTAAAAACAGGATATTTTAACCCTTCAGGTATTCCGGTGCTACAGGGACAGTTCTTAAGTAAAGGTAAATGTTTGACGGTAGATTTCGATGATATTCCGGGTACTGTCGTGTTCTGGAATGGATCCACAGAGCATTTCGATGAGGAAATCTATGCCGAAGTTGAAAGAAAAGATATTCCAATATCCGGACAATCTGTGCTTGGACTCGGAGAGCAGGAATGGACTTCTTCAAAGGCAGAAAGCTGGTGTTATAAATTGCCCGGGAGGGGCTCATATTTTATCAGAGTTAAAGTTCCTTCTGGCGGAATTGCTGTTTGGGATTATGGTAACGTGGGAAGGGAAGTATACTCCACTGAGTCAGAAGTTGCGAGTTTTGATTTTAAAGGCAATTCGGGAGATTTATATCTACTGGCTCAAGAAGGGAAAAGGCGGTTCGTTGTGGAATTGTTGGAAATACGAGAGCCATTAAAGAAAAAATTGTTTGAAAGAGAAAAGAAACTTACGCTTGAAAGCGGAATAGAAAAATGGTTTTCTAAACCCGGAGAAATAACGCTTGAACTTCCAACCTTAAGGCCTGACTGCGATTCGATTTCTTTATACTATGAAGGAAATATAAAAAATATAACTTTCTTCAGTTCCAAAGGAGAGATTAAAGAAAATGTAGGAGATGGTGAATTGCTGTGGTTGTCTTCAGAAAATAAAAATAACAACTTCGGGGGGTTCTTAAAAGTCGCTCACGGCATCGGAGGAATTAAAATTAATCTCGTAAAAGATGATAAGGTTTTTGAATCAAAATGGGAACACTCTCTCCGAGTTTTTAGAACACTCGATCTTTCTAATCCGACCGAACTCTATCTTAATGATAAAATAAATTGGTTTTCATTAAATCTAGCAGAGACAAAACATATAAGTCTAAAATCTAAGAGAGAAATGATAGGAGTTTTATTAAAAGAGAATAAGATTGTCCATTATTTTTCTGCTTTTGAAGGATTCGACTGGCAAATAGCTTTGAATCCCGGAGAATATAAACTTGGTTTGAGATTAATGGATTATGAACCTCCGGGTAATTTTAATTTAGTTTATAGTCTAAAACCGGTGAGGACTCTGGAAGAAGATATGAGAACTACAGTATATCTTACTCCGGGTGAGAGCTCTATATTCAGTTTTTCGATTCCAACGAAAAGAAAAATTGGTTTAGGAATTAAGACTCAGAAAGAGGTTATTGAGGCAAAACTATACGACTCGGACTGGAATCTTGTAGGAAAAGGAGAACAGCAATATTTAAACTTAGATAAAGGTTTGTATTATTTTGTACTTCATGTACCTGTTTCCGAGGAGGCGGTTTCATGTACTCCGATATTAGTGGGACAAAAAGCTCCGCCGGATTTGCCTCCTGAAGAAGTGATAAATAGAATTATAGGTAAAA
>CAZHNS010000049.1:0-3520 GCA_964534175.1 uncultured bacterium
TCTCTGTCGGCAAAGAACGGACTTTTAATAAGAAATAGAACCGCATTTGAAAACTCGAGGAATATAACCACGCTTGTTTTCGATAAAACCGGCACTTTAACTGAAGGCAAATTCGGAGTAAGTTCTGTTATAACTTTCAATTCTGAATATGACGAAAAAGCCATAATAAAAATAGCCTCTTCTCTTGAGGTAAATTCTGAGCATTCTATAGCAAAAGGAATTTTAGATAAAGCAAAAGAGATGGGTTTAGATAGAGTAAAAAGCGAAGCTTTTGAGGTCATAAAAGGAGAGGGTGTTAAAGGTAAAGTCGATGGTAAAGAAGTAGAATTGGTCAGTAAAAGTTATCTGGGTAAGAATAATATAAAGATTCCTGAAGAAGTCAGGGGAAAAACAAGCGGAACTCTGGTATTCGTTTTGATAGAAGGCAAGTTAAAAGGATTAATAGAACTATCCGATAAAATCAGAGCGGACTCTTATGAGGCTATTAAAAGATTAAAAAAAGAAGGAATAAAATGCTGGATGCTTACAGGAGATAATAAGGATGTAGCAAAAGATGTGGCAGAGAAATTAGAACTAGACGGGTTCTTTGCCGAGGTCCTGCCGCATGAAAAACAGGATAAAATCAAAGAGCTTAAGAATAAGGGTGAAGTGGTTGCTATGACCGGAGACGGTATAAACGATGCGCCGGCTCTTGCCGAGGCTGATGTGGGAATAGCTATCGGTTCGGGAACAGACGTCGCTGCGGAAACTGCGGACATAATTCTCGTAAACAGCAACCCTAAAGATGTTTTATCGCTTATACTTTTCGGCAAAGCCACATATCGAAAAATGGTTCAGAATCTCTTCTGGGCAACAGGATACAACGTAATTGCGATACCTCTTGCCGCAGGTGTTTTATATAATATCGGAATTATTATCTCTCCTGCCGTAGGTGCAGTACTCATGTCTATGAGTACTGTTATAGTTGCCATAAATGCCAGTTTTTTGAGAGTGACCAGGTAAAATCACTCATCTTTTCAAAGAGTTCTATATATTAACGCATTTAGCTTGGCCTTTCAGGTATTTTACTTCCGTAATTTTTTCTTTAGCCGTGCGTCTATAAATTAAGGAGGTGATTTTAATATGTTTAATTTATTAGGAAGTTCTTATAATGTTGCACACGTAGGTAATGGATGGAATATGGGCTGGGGTCATATGACTTCAGGATATGGAGGAATTATGATGATTATAACTTTAGTTGTTATCGGTATTATAATATACTTTTTGGTCAAGTATAGCAATGAAAACTACAGAAAAGAGAAAGAAACTCCTCTTGAAATTTTAAAGAAAAGATACGCGAAAGGAGAAATATCGAAAGAGAAATTAGAGGAGATGAAAAAAGAATTGGAGAAATAAAAACGCACAGCTGGAGGATAAGATGGAGATAGATCCGATTTGCGGAATGAAAGTAAGTAAAAAAGACGCATTAAAATTAGAGGAAGATGGTAAAACATATTATTTTTGTTCCGAAGGATGTAGGGATAATTTTATTAATCAGAAGAAATGCTCTTTACGTGAAAGTTATGATTTTATAATTATAGGAGGAGGTCCGGCTGGATTGACCGCGGCAGTTTTCGCCGCCAATCTAAAAATAAACGCTTTACTTATTACTAAAGATATGGGCGGGCAGGCAGCTGATAGCACAAAAATACAGAATTATATGGGATACAATTTGATTACAGGTCCTGAACTGATTGAAAAATTCAAATATCAATTGATTCATTCAAATTTTATCGACCATTCGATGAGCGAAGTAGAGAAAATAGAACCGGTCGATGAAGGTTTCAGAATCATTTCCTCAGATTGTAATAACTATATAGGAAAAGCTTTACTGATAGCGACGGGAATGACAAAAAGAGAATTAAATATAAATGGAGAAGAAAAATTTAAGGGTAGCGGAGTTTACTATGGGAATATAAAAGACCTATCTTTTTTGAAAAGTAAAGATGTTGCAGTAATCGGAGGAGGAAACTCCGCTTTACAAAAAGTAGAAATTTTGCAAAAAATCGCCAAAAACATATATCTTATTTCCGATTTTGATCTAGTTGCAGATTCCCGAGTCATCGCACATATCAATAAAATCAAACATTTGAAGAAATTTATAGGATACAAGCCCATTAGATTTTCAGGCAACGGCACACTAAATGGGTTGACAATAAGAAAAATGGCAGGAGAGAAGGAAATTAATATTTCTGTAGATGCGGCTTTTGTTGAGATTGGTTTCCACCCCAATTCTTTTCTTGTATCGGATATAGTAAAAGTGAACGAAAAAGGAGAAATTATAATCGATCCCGATTGTTCGACTTCTTTTTCTGGAATATTCGCAGCCGGTGATGTGACCGACGTTCACGGAAAAAGAATAATTATAGCTTCCGGAGAAGGGGCAAAAGCGGCTCTTGCTGTCAGGAAATATATAAGAAAAGAATCAAATAAACTTAAAAAAGTCTGAAAAGAATTCTTAATTTTAATTAAGCCTAGCACTATAATATATTACAAAATGCTACAGAACTCACGTATCTGAGCATTATCATCGTAGCAATAAACACTGGGTTTTTGAGAGTTAAAAAACAATAAGAATTAGCCACTAAAACACCGAGACACAAATAAAATAATAATTTTGTATAACTTCTAATTCCTTTCAATCTGTATCCCAAGCCTCTGTTTTCGGATTCGGTCCATATTGATTTTCACCTGGCCGACTGTCCTGTACCATAAAGGCCAAAAGTACAAAAGGACCAACTAATGGAATAAAACCAATTAAAACCATCCATCCATTCATACCGATATCGTGGAGGCGTCTTACAGTAACCGCCAATCTAGGAATAAAAAGGGCTAACAAATACAATCCCCCTAATAACCCCATCCCTGCCTCAGTATCAAAGGTACCTATAATTACGTCAAAGAAAATTAAAAGCAAAATGAAAATCGAATCAAACAAAACAAACATCCAATATTCTTTTCTTCTCGCCCTCCCACTGAACTTAGCATAATTTTTTAATACTTTTAAATACCACTCCATAATTCCCTCCTCTTAGTGTTTTTACACTATAAAATTTATAAAAAAAATCAATCTCTGTCAACCCAAAAATAATGTATCACTGTGAGATTAATTTGTTGCTGTGTATTGGGTTCAAAAACAAACAAACATTTCTCGCTGCAGTCTCTTTGAGTTTTCTGTTTCTCTGTGTTCTCTGTGGTTAAAAAATTGTGAGGCGGTGGGGCAAGAAAAATACTTGACTTAATCGAGAAGGTTTCCTATTTCGCCGTTTTTATTTTTATAGTCGGAAATCGCGGCTTTTATTCCCTCTTCAGCCAGAAGTGAACAGTGCATCTTTATAGGGGGAAGCCCATCTAATTCTTCTGCGACATCTTTATTTGTTACTTTAAGCGCATCTTCTATAGTTTTTCCTTTAACCAGTTCAGTAACCATCGAGGATGTCGCTATTGCTGCACCACAACCAAAAGTTTTAAACTTGATATC
>CAZHNS010000050.1:0-2849 GCA_964534175.1 uncultured bacterium
TGCCCGATCTGCGGAATGAATTTGATCCCTGTCAAAAAAAGTGATACAAAGGGAGACGAAAAATCTTATCTACACCTAAAGGATAGAGAAATAACCCTTGCCGGGGTGAAAACGGCTCCGGTAAAAAAAAAGAGTTTATATAAGGAAATACTCGCCGTAGGGGTGATAGCTTATGATCCAACACTCGTTACCGCTCAGGAAGAATATATCAACGCTCTGGAACTTTTGGAAAATATAAACCCTGAAGAAGAGCTTTCCTACAAAAGGGCAAAGAATGTGTTGGAGAAAACCGAATATAAACTGAAATTGTTAGGAATGAGTAACTCGGAAATAGAATCGCTCAGAAAGAAAAGAGAAGTACAAACTTCTTTTATTATTCCGGAAAATCAGAGTTGGATATATGCAGATATTTACGAAAATGATATCGCCTGGGTAAAAAAAGGGCAAAATGTAACAGTTGTACCGGCTGCGTATCCTGATTTAGAATTTGAAGGTAAAATCAAAGCAATTAAACCTCTACTCGACATGAAAACAAGATCGACCCAGGTTAAAATCCAGCTTTCCGAGAAAGATGAAAGACTTCTTCCCGGTATGTATGTTGATGTAAAAATTAAAGCAGCTTACGTCTCGCCAACAGAGAACAAAAATGAAGTGGCGGCTGTTCCAAAGAGTGCGGTGATTAACACTGGTAACAGAAAAGTTGTCTGGGTCTATATCGGAGAAGGTAACTTCGAGCCCAGAGAAGTGAAAACCGGTCCTCTTGCTGTGGAAGGTAATGACATGCGCAAAGAAAACTACTATCCAATCCTGCACGGAGTCGAAGAAGGAGAAGTGGTGGTTACAAACGGAAATTTTCTTATCGATTCAGAAAGTCAAATTACGGGTATAGCGGCAATAGGTTATGGTGGAGCTATTGGTGTCGAAGAATAAGAGCGCGTCAGATACTAAGATATCACGAAGGTTAAGGTAGAAGCCTAAATGATAGAAAAAATAATCGAGCTGTCTCTAAAAAATAGATTTCTTGTAATTGCCGGGTTTTCTCTCCTCATTCTTTTGGGAATATTCGCGGTGAAAAATACACCTGTAGATGCTATACCTGATATAGGCGAACTACAGGTAATTGTCTATATCGAATGGCCGGGAAGAAGCCCGAAGGATGTAGAAGATCAAGTAATATATCCCCTTACAACTAAGTTAATGGGAACTCCCGATGTAAAGACGATAAGATCTTCATCTGCTTTTGGTTTTGGTCTTATAAATCTTATATTCAAGGAAAATACTAACTTTTATTGGGCAAGAACAAGAGTTCTCGAGAGGCTCAATTTCGCAACAGGCGATATACCAAGTGATGCAAAGGTGACTCTTGGTCCGGATGTTACCGCAGTAGGGCAGATTTTTTGGTATACCGTCGAGAACGGATATTATTGTCCGGATCATCCCGAAAAATCTTTTGGTTCTCCGGGGAGATGCCCTATAGATAACAAGGAGCTAATTCCTTCAAACTACGACTTAAGCGAACTTCGAAGCATACAGGACTGGTATATAAGGTATCAGTTAAATGCGGCAGGGGGAGTCTCGGAAGTTGCATCTGTAGGGGGGTATATTAAGCAATACCAGGTTGATGTAAACCCTAATAAGTTACTAAAATACAATGTAAAGATAACCGAAGTCCTAAGCGCAGTCAAAAAATCCAACATCGATGTTGGCGCAAAGATTTTTGAAGAAGGCGGCATGGAGTTTATTATCCGGGGGCTGGGATTTATAAAAAATATCGAAGATATAGAGAATATATCTGTTGCTACAAGAAAAGGTGTCCCTATATATATAAAAGATATCGGCTCGGTAATAGTTGGTCCCGATTTCCGCCGTGGTGCACTGGATAGGGAAGGAAGAGAAGTTACGGGCGGAGTTGTAGTTATGAGATACGGGGAAAATCCATTAAAGGTACTCGAAAACATAAAACAAAAAATCAGTGAACTAAAGGCCGGTCTACCTGTCGGAGTCCGTATTGTTCCTTTTTATGATCGTACCCAATTGATATACAGAACTATCGATACCTTAAAGAATGCTTTGGTAAAGGAAATAATTATTACTATTTTTGTTATACTGGTTTTCCTGTTTCATTTTTTCGGCAGTACTATAATTTCTATAGTTCTTCCGATAGGAGTATTAATTTCTTTCATTTTCATGAGATTATTTGGCATTGATGCGAATGTTATGTCTCTAGGAGGAATTGCAATAGCAATAGGAGTTATGGTGGATTCCGGTTCTGTTCTTGTAGAGAATATTTACAGACGCCTTGCAGAAGAAGTGAGAGAAAAACAATTAAAAAAAGAAGAACGATTGGAAATATGTATAGAATCCGCAAAAGAAGTCGGAAGGCCTGTATTTTTTGCCCTTTTAACGACAATAATAGGATTTATACCTGTATTCGTTTTAACAGGACAGGCGGGAAAGCTTTTCAGGCCACTCGCATTCACAAAAACGTTTGCTATGGTAGGAGCGGCAATAATTGCAGTATCTTTGTTGCCAACTCTTTCATTCTATTTGCTGAGAGGTAGACTGCGGCTCCCTGATGATATGTTTGCTTCAAAAACTTTAAGAAAGATTTATTATCCTTCCATAAAATGGGCGTTGGGTCACAAGAAAATTGTAGTATTATTATCTTTAATTGTACTGATCTTGGGAATAGGATTCTCCACACTTATAAATCAGGAATTCATGCCTCCTCTTGATGAAGGAGATCTTTTATTTATGCCTGTTTTGCTCCCCGGAGCATCACTTTCTCAAGTGATGGAAGTAATGAAGAAACAGGATGTTATAATTAAGAATGAATTTCCGAATGAGGT